>CP017966.2:0-355812 GCA_002813105.2 Methanosarcinales archaeon Met12
TATCGCCTAATAGCAGGTATATGGCTTCGCCTTCGGCACTCCACCCAAATTTGCTTTGTAAACTTCTTTTATCCGCAAACAGTTATACGAATACTCAAAAATAACAGTTGGTTGTATAAAATAGTAAGAGCACAGATTCAGGATGCGCCGTGTTTTAACAGGTCTACCTATTTTCCTTCTTCTTCAACACCCTTGAACTGTAGTTCAAGGTAGTTATAATTCTTTGAATTATAACACCCTCCATGTTCTCACGATCTCTGCAATAGCAGGTCTCCCCTCGACAAAGAGCTCGATCGCCCTGTGTCTGCCGGTCTGCTGAATCAGTCTGGGACTGGATATCCTTCTGCCAACACATCTTATCTTCTCGCCCTTGATCACATCATTCATTCTGGTTCTACCCATCCTTCCTGCCATAGCTCTAGTAAAGCTTCATTCACCATGCCCATATCGATTCTGAGGGCATCGCTTATATCGTCTGCAGCAATCCTTTCCTTTCCCTTTATGTAATCTTGGACATCTTTTTTAGCCTGCTCATTGCTTATGCTTCTGTACGTCGCAACCTCCAAACCATGCACGTATTCCGCATAATGCCGTATCGCATCCCGTATCGCATCAGCCTTTGAGCAACCCACTTTTTCCACGATTATATCAAGCGATTCATTTACGTCCTTCAGGTCTACAGGATAAACATAACGATGTGCTTGTTTTGTCGCAGCGCTTACTCTCATTTTCATCATGATGTATAAAGTGGTATAAACTTGTATAAAACAGTTTCGATGCAGCATCTCTAAGAATGTTTCTTAAGACTTGGGATGGCGAGTTATATAACTAGCAACCAAGGAAAAAAATTCACTGCGAGGGATGGCAAGACTTAAATACATAGATAACTAATTTGACTTTGCATAACTGACTTTCTACTTTTAATCAGAGGTATGACAATGGCTGACGGTAATCAATACAAAGGCACTACTACAGTTGGATTAACCTGTGAGAACGGCGTTGTACTAGCAAGCGAAAAACGAGCTACAATGGGCAATTTTATCGCAAGCAAAGATGCCAAGAAGATATATCAAATCGACGACAGGCTGAGTATGGCCACGGCAGGTGCAATTGGTGATGCGCAGACCCTTGTAAGAATAATCTCAGCAGAGACAAAACTCTACAAAATACGAAGAGAGGAACCGATGACGGTCGGTGCGATGGCAACCTTGCTGTCCAACATTCTGTTCACTCGAAGGTATTTTCCATATCTAGTTCATCTGATCGTGGGCGGAATAGATAAAAAAGGCCCTGGTTTATATTCATTGGATGCACTGGGCGGACAGATCGAGGAGAAAAAAGCAGTCGCTACCGGTTCAGGATCGCCAATCGCATATGGCGTCCTGGAAGATAGATACAAAGAGAACATGCCACTGCGAGATGGAGTCACCCTTGCCATACGTGCAGTATACGCGGCCATCAAGAGGGATTCCGCTTCAGGTAACGGAATCGAAGTGGTAACTATTACGCCAGAAGAGTATAAAACATTAGATTCAACGGAGATCTCCAAAATAGTCGACAAATTATAGGCATAATCGTTTTCGATTCATATTTTATATCCACTCTAGCGCTACTAGCGTCAGGAGAACAAAAGCACGATGTCAGTAGAAGAAGTTCTTGATGAGCTTAGAACAAAGACCAAAAATAGCCTACCTGCTGGTGTGACCATATCCGACCTTGATTTTGAAGGTCCAATGCTGGTGATATATACAGAGGAGCCGCGAAAATTCGCAGATAATGGTGACATAATTCGAGCACTCGCCAAGGAGCTACGTAAACGAGTCGTCGTGCGACCGGATCCCAAGGTACTTGTTGACCCAGGGGATGCTATCAAAAGTATCGAAGAAATCGTCCCGGTAGAAGCAGGGATTACCGACCACTACTTTGAGGCAGATACGGGTGAAGTCGTCATCGAGGCGCAAAAGCCAGGATTGGTAATAGGACGACATGGCGTCACACTTCGAGAAATTACGAAAAGCATTGGATGGACTCCCAAGGTAATCCGAACGCCACCAATAGAGTCCTCTATCGTGAAAAACATACGCCAGTACATGCGGTCTGAATGCGATGATAGAAAAGCCATTTTAAAACAAATCGGCAGAAAAATCCACCGTGATATAACTTACAAAGATTCGTGGGTGCGTATGACGAGTTTAGGTGGCTGTAGAGAGGTCGGAAGGAGCTCGTTCATATTATCAACGCCAGAGACGCGAGTGTTAATCGATTGTGGCGTCAACGTTGGGTCAGTGGATAATGGTACGCCATATTTATACGTGCCAGAGGCAAGCCCAATAAGCCAGTTCGATGCAGTAGTCATCACGCATGCCCATCTCGACCATGCAGGACTGGTGCCGCTATTATTCAAATATGGGTACGAAGGGCCAATATATCTAACCCCTCCTACTATAGACTTGATGTCTTTGCTACAGCTAGATTACATAGAGGTCGCCGCCAGAGAAGCGAAGAAAGCGCCATATGACTCATCTATGATACGAAAATGGTTAAAACACACCATTGCGCTGGATTATGGAGATGTGACGGACATAGCCCCTGATGTTAGATTGACGTTTCATAACGCCGGACATATACTTGGGTCTGCCATAGCACACTTCCATGTCGGAAATGGATTATACAATGTGGCGTTTACGGGCGACTTCAAATATGAATTGACCAGATTATTCGACCCAGCCGTTAACGAGTTTCCAAGACTGGAAACCATCGTGATGGAGGCAACTTACGGGGGGAGTCAAGATGGCCAACCATCCAGACGTGAAGCAGAACAAAAGCTGTATTCTATCATAAAGCAAACGATTGCCAAGGGCGGAAAAGTATTGATCCCGGCATTCGCTGTTGGGAGAAGTCAAGAGGTCATGATCGTACTGGAGGAGGCGATCAGAACAGGCCTCATCGATAAGATACCCATATACTTGGATGGCATGATCTGGGAGGCTACTGCCATTCATACAACATATCCCGAATATCTGAACAATGAACTTCGAGACCTTATTTTCCACAAAGGACTGAATCCATTCATCTCAGATTGTTTCATCCGAGTTGAGCCGGCGAATCGCCAGAAGATTCTCGAAGGAGAACCTGGAGTGGTGCTCGCAACATCTGGCATGTTGAACGGCGGACCTGTGATGGAGTATCTCAGGGCGTTTGCTTCGGACAGCAAAAACACGCTAGTATTCGTAGGTTACCAGGGGGAAGGGACCCTCGGACGACGTATCCAGAAAGGCTGGAGCGAAATTCCATTCTCGAGCGATGGCAAGACGGAGACGGTCAAGGTCAATATGCGAGTAGAGACCGTAGATGGATTTTCCGGTCACTCGGACAGGCAACAGTTGATGAGCTATATCAGGCGCATGAAGCCGCGACCGGAGCGGATTCTGACCAATCACGGCGATGAGGGCAAGTGCATAGACCTGGCAGGTTCGATATATACGAAATATGGAATAGAGACGAGAGCGCCGATGAACCTGGAGACGATACGGTTTATATGACCACGTGCGGATTGACTATTGGAATCGGCATTCTCGGTGCATTTCTGCTGAAATTCCATGTCACCTACCGCCAGCACTTCATCGAGCAGCAATATCTCCGGCTCGGTTTGAATCGCAGTTGAGAATGCTAAACGAACTACCATCCCACGTGAAAACTCCTTCATGCCTGAGGAATTTTCTGAAATCCCATTCCTACTTGAGCGAAATGGTCATCTTGCGTAAGAATATTGGTGATTCCTATCTCAGCCATGACCACCATTGAGGTCAAATCGGTAAATGATACTCTTGGCTTGTCCTGAAACTTTATTCTTAAGATTTTTGCTTTCTCAAATCGCTCTGCGGTAATACGCTCTAAACGTAGATAACCTTCTTTGATAGCAAGGTCTATTACATCCAGCTGTCTCTTAGCTTCCTTAAAGGATAACTGTCTAAAAAGAAGAGTAAATGTTTCGTCCAGGACATAATCTGTCGTGTAGCTCATACTCTTTTGTTTTTTCCATGACGAATAAAGCTCTGTATGCCTTGACTCACGCTTATTTCCCAATACAATCCACCCCCATGTGTCAATGAAGTGTTTCAATCTTCTTCACCGTAGAGTATTTCGTCTATCTTGTGAGCAAAGGGTTCAACCGATACACCCCCTATATAATATTTCAGAATGGGGTCTTTTTGGGGGTCCAATTCCATTTCTTCCTCTCCTTCTTCTCTCTTCTCTTTTGCTAAAAGATAACTTACGAAATCAAAGACCTCGGCAAGTTTATCCTCCGATAGACGTTCCACAGCTGCCTTAACTACGTCCTCCAATGTCTGCCTTTTATATTTGCCCAACTATAATTACGCCCCTTGCTAACTTGTATTTGTCTATTAGATAGTAAGGTATATAAATTTCATCGTTCTATCGTTCAGAAATTTTCGCTCCCTTTTGCACGTCATCCTCTCATTTTATGCTACTACAATGTCATCCAATCGTATTTAACAGTTATGAAACCTTATATACTGTGGCAGTTGCGTTACGCAAATTTGATCAGGCAGTTCATCATCATATTAAAATGAATCCTTAGACTCACACAAATCATCCAATGGACATTTCCCACATCTGGGAGTCCTTGCTCTACAAAATTCTCTGCCAAAGGATATCAGTGCTATATGGGCTGGGCCGATTTTATCTGGAGAAATCTGACGTTCTAAGACCTTCTTTACTTCCTCGTGGTCGACGTGAATTGGTACAAGTCCAAGCCGCTTTGTCACACGGAATATGTGCGTATCCACCGGCAGAACAGCATACCCTCCAGCAAAAAGAAGTACGCAGTCCGCAGTCTTAGGACCTATTCCATCTATATCCAGAAGTTCCTTTCGGGCTTCGTCCATGCCCTTTTGAATCACGCGATTTATATCCCCACCATATCTCGTCATGATCAACTTTGATATGTCCTTAATTCGTCTGGCTTTTATATTGTGCAATCCTGCAGGCCTTATCAAATCCGTGAGTTCATCGATGTCCGCGTTGGCAATTTCTTCTATCGTCTTGAATCTGGAAAACAGGTTTTGAAATGCGATGTCGGTATTTTTAGAATTGGTATGTTGCGACAGGACCGTCTTTATCAACGTGCGGAACGGATCATCGTCCTCCCAAATAGGATATCTATATATCTCAAGCAGTCTGTCTACGATTTTTTGTGCCTTATTCATACTCATGGAAAAAATAAAAAAGTGACAGAGGACCTGAATTCATATCGAGAATGCAGGCCCTTCATTGAGGGGGCGTTAGACACTAAGTTACATTTCCATGTCGCCCATTCCGCCCATGCCTGGTGGCATGTCTGGAGCTCCTCTTCCGCCTTTCGGAGTGCTGGCTGCAATCACATCGTCGATTCTCAGAATCATGGTGGCAGATTCGGCTGCAGATTTAACTGCATGTGTCTTGAGTCTCAATGGCTCGATGACGCCAGCTTTCTGCATGTCGATGACGTCGCCGGTGTTCACATCCAGCCCCGCAGTCTTTTTGCCCTTTTCGTGTTGAGCACGCAGTGAGACCAGCGCATCGATTGGGTCAAGACCTGCGTTTTCAGCTAACGTCCTGGGAATGATGTCCATCGTATCCGCAAATGCTTCGATAGCTAACTGTTCACGCCCACCAACCGTGGCCGCGTATCTCCTGAGTCCAAGCGCGACCTCCATCTCGGGAGATGCGCCTCCTGCCACAACTTTCTTATCTTCCATCGCAACCCCTACTACACGCAGCGCGTCATGCACAGCACGTTCGACCTCATCGACGACGTGTTCGCTTCCGCCGTGTATGATCAACGATACCGATTTCGGATTCTCGCACCCAGTGATGAACATCATATCTTCCTCTGCGATCTTCTTTTCCTCGACCAATCCAGCGCTGCCAAGATCACCCTCCTCGACATCGTCAAGGCTCGTCACTATGGACCCGCCAGTTGCACGAGCCAATTTCTCCATATCGGACTTCTTAACACGTCGTGCAGCCAAGATGCCATGCTTGGCGAGATAGTGCTGCGCCAGGTCATCGATGCCCTTCTGGCAGAATAAGACATTTGCACCAGTATCTTTGATTTTGTCTACCATGTCTTTCAGCATGCGCTCCTCTTCATTCAAGAAGGCTTGCAATTGATCTGGAGAGGTTATAGATATCTCTGCATCAACTGATGTCTTTTTGTACTCAATAGCTGCATCAGAGAGCAAGATCTTTGCATTCTCGACGCACTTGGGCATGCTTGGGTGAACTCTCTCTTTGTCGATTACCATGCCTTCAATGAGCTCAGAATCTCCGACGGTCCCTCCCACTATCTTCTCAACTTTGATATCATCTATATCAGCTACCCCGTCTTCGAGAACAGCCGTGACTGCTCTTACGCAGAGTAGTGGGAATATATCCTTTCCTAATGCCATGCCCTTTCCCGTCATCGCAGTAGCTGCGACTTTCCGAAGCATTTCTTCGTCATCTTCAGACACTGGTATCGCAATGTTGTCCAGAATATCTACTGCTTTTTGGGCTGCCATTTGATACCCTGACGTGATAATCGTCGGGTGGATATCTTGCTCTAAAAGAGCTTCTGCCCTCTTCAACAGTTCTCCTGCAAGAACGACAGTAGTAGTGGTACCATCGCCGACCTCGTCGTCTTGGGTCTTTGCGATCTCCACCATCATCTTTGCGGCTGGATGCTCGATATCCATCTCTTTCAGGATGGTTACGCCGTCATTTGTGATGACGACATCCCCCAACGAATCCACGAGCATCTTGTCCATGCCCTTTGGACCCAAAGTAGTTCTTACGGCATTTGCAACGGTCTTCGCTGCCATAATATTCATGCTCTGGGCTTCCCTGCCCTTCGTTCTCTGACTACCTTCTCTTAAAATCAATATTGGTTGACCACTTAGTTGTCCTGTCATACTATACCCTCCACTAATTGAGTTAACGAGATATAACTGTTTGTATTCCTATATAACCTTTTTGGAAATCGGTTCTGATGCTCGTTTTACTACTCAATCACCGACTTGGTTGCCAGAATTTGACACTTTCAGAACTACTGTGTAGTAAATCCAGCGTACTCTAAGATATCTAAAACCTTAGCCATGTGCAAATCTTGGTACATCATTTACTCATCCAATGCTCCTATATAATAAATACTACTATAAATAGCAGATATTTGATACGATATTCAATTTATGTCGATGTTCATCGGAATTGATGATACGGACTCAAAAATGAGAATGTGCACCACTTATCTGGCGGCAGTGTTAGTGGAACGGTTGCAGAACTATGGAGTTATAGTCGACCATCCCAAATTGATCAGGCTTAATCCGAACGTCAGGTACAAGACAAGAGGAAACGGTGCAATCGCCATTCAAATTCATGTCAACGAAGGGCAGGAGTCTCAAATTGAGGATATCGTCGTCGGTACAGTAAAAGAAATGGCAGAACTTGATGACCCAAACACAAACCCAGGGATTGTATTTTTGGATGCGGAAGTTCCCCCTGAAATCACAGAATTCTCCAGACGTGTGATACAGGATGTCGTTACCATCCCAGAGGCGATGGAACTCGCTAAAAGATATGGTAAAGTATATAGTTTCAAAAATGGGCGGGGCGTCATCGGTGCACTGGCTGCCATCGGGGCAACACTCGAGGAAGATTTTACATACGAGCTGATAGCTTATCGTCAAAAAGGGCGATACGGCACTCCACGAAATATCGACAAAGAATCTGTATTAAAAGCAGATCAGACAACATATCCGTTGACATGGGATACGGTAGACGTTTCCAACGATATAATCGTATTCGCGCCGAGCTCGTCGTGTCCTGTATTATTTGGTATCAGGGGCGACGATATCAATGCAATCCAGAATGCATTTGAAATCATCAAATCAGAGCCATTGGAGCGCCACATCCTTTTCAAAACCAATCATGGCACTGATGCACACTTAATGCACGAAAAGATTTCCTCTGTAAAAAACGAGCGCTCATATATCCTAAGTGGTGTTGTGGTCAAACAGCCACATTCGATCCGGGGGGGACATGTCTTCTTCACCGTTGCAGAAAACGGTCACAATATCGACTGTGCAGCTTACGAGCCGACAAAGGGATTCAGAGATGTGGTGCGGAGATTATGCGTTGGTGACGAAGTGGTAGTTTATGGTGCGTTGAATTTCCGAAGGAAATACAACTGTCGAAATCTCAAAGAGATTACGACTCCACCAGATGTCCCATCTGATGCATCTCACAGATGTTCCATCTGTGACATCATGAAGAACCGGACCATCAACTTAGAGAAAATAGAAATCGTATCGCTCGCCGACCAGTTCATCAAGCAAAATCCAGTATGTACATGCGGGAAAAGAATGAAATCGGCTGGCAGGCATCAAGGATATAGGTGTAAAAAGTGCGGAACGGCTGCTGATAAACCAGAGCACATCTCGATAAAAAGAGATCTTGAGATAGGGCTATATGAAGTACCTCCATCTGCAAGACGACATATTTCAAAGCCGCTGGTTCGGGTGAGGGGCAAAAAAGTTCACCCAGTCCGATAGGCTCGACAGTAGTATCGTTAGCTTTATCATTGAAGATGCCAAAAAGAAGGGCGAGTATAAAAGGAGAAAGACGATGAAATTAGAGGAACTACGACATGGCACTGAGTTGCTCAAGCGCGGTTTTGCCAAAATGCAAAAAGGCGGCGTCATCATGGATGTCACCAGTAAAGAGCAGGCAGTGATAGCGGAAAAGGCTGGCGCCGTAGCCGTGATGGCTCTCCATGCCGTACCGGCAGATATTCGAAAAGTCGGCGGAGTGGCAAGGATGGCGGACCCACTTGTCATAACGGAGATAATGGATGCGGTCACGATTCCAGTGATGGCAAAGGTGCGGATAGGACACTTTGTCGAGGCGGAGATACTCGAGGCGCTGGGCGTCGATATGGCCGATGAATCAGAGGTATTGACGCCTGCTGACGAAAAATATCACATCGACAAGAGAAAGTTCATAATCCCATTCGTATGTGGTGCACGGGACCTTGGGGAAGCCCTGCGTCGCATCGACGAAGGGGCGGCGATGATACGAACAAAGGGCGAGGCAGGAACTGGCGACGTTAAAGAGGCGGTTAGACACATGAGAGCGATCATGGGCACAATCAGGGAGTTGAAAGGCAAAAGCGATGAGGAACTGCAACGCGTTGCACGGGAAATCGAAGCACCATTTGAGCTCGTGAAAGAGACGATGAAAATGCAGCGACTGCCGGTCGTCAACTTTGCAGCTGGCGGAATTGCCACACCTGCAGATGCGGCTTTAATGATGAAATTGGGAGCGGACGGAGTTTTTGTGGGCTCGGGTATTTTCAAGGCAGAATGCCAGGAGAAAATGGCCAGGGCAATCGTGGATGCGGTGAGCAATTATGACCGTCCTGAGGTACTCGCAGAGATTTCTAAAGGACTGGGCAGTGCAATGAAGGGGATTGACACTCACACCCTGCCCGAAGGCGAAGTCCTTCAGACGCGCGGTTGGTAAGTTTGAAGCAATGATTAAAATCGGAATCATCGCACTACAGGGAGATATCGAAGAACATATAAAGGCCATGGAGCTGGCGCTATCCGAGCGCAGTGGCGAGGTTGTCGCCATTAAACACAGCGGAATCGTCCCCTCATGTGATGCCATCGTCATGCCTGGTGGTGAGAGTACGACCATGAATCTGCTGATGGAGCAGGAGGGCATCGCCTCTGAAATAAAGATTGCTGCAAAACAGGGCACGCCGATTCTCGGTACTTGTGCAGGCCTTATCCTGCTGTCAAAACTGGGGCTCATGGGCATTCGCGTGACGAGAAATACGTTTGGCCATCAGAGGGATTCGTTTGAGTTTCCGCTGAAGATCGGCGCCATAGGCGACGAGCCGTTCAATGCCGTGTTTATCAGAGCGCCAATCATCACAAAGGTTGAAAAGAACGTCGAGATACTTGCGACGTATGATGGATGCATCGTTGCAGCGAAACAGGATAAACTATTGGCACTCGCGTTCCATCCAGAATTGACTCGAGATATGAGATTACATCACTTCTTTCTGGACATGATATGACGCACATCAGCACAGACTTCGCATTTTTCGCTCTTTTTGATTTCAATGATGTCGAAGTTGTAGGATAAAAGGTCATAGGAAAGCAATTTTCCTGCCAGCACTTCACCCGCACCTGTGATGAGCTTTATGGTCTCGTTTGCCTCTAAAATGCCAAACAATCCTGCTGTGACGCCGATTATCGGAAATATTTTTTTATCTGCCATGCCGGAGAATATGCAGTTCAGGCACGGAGTCTTCGATGGAATAATCGTCGTTAGTTGTCCATAAAAGCCCTCCACTGCCGCATGTATGAGTGGTTTTCGATTTTTCACGCAGAATTCATTTAGAAGGTATCTCGTGCTGAAGTTGTCCAGACAGTCCACCATGACATCGACATCATCGAACATCGATATGTTTTGATTCGTTATCCTCTCAGTTATGGTCTCTATTTCAATGTCGGAATTCTGTGACGATAACTTTTCGGCAAAGGACTCTGCTTTGTTAGTTCTGCCAATATCTTTTTCCCAGTGGAGCATTTGTCGATTCAAATTACTCAAATCAGGAACATCACAATCTGCTATAATCAGCTTTCCTACGCCGGCGGCTACTATATATAAGGATGCTGTAGTTCCAAGACCGCCTGCACCAAGGAGTCCAACCGTGGCATTCTTCAGTTTTTCCTGCCCGCCTCTACCAATGTTGTCCAGCAGGATTTGCCTACTATACCTTTCCATGTCATTATCTGTAAGTGTCATCCTCCTCCAACCGGCGGAAATATGGCGACCGTATCGTTGTCGTCCAGTCGGGTCTTTAGCTTATCGAGGAGTTCTATACTTTTTCCATTGACCAAGATTTTGACATAATCATGGAGTTCAACGTGCGCCAGATCAGAGATCTGACGGAGTTGCAGTCTCCGAGAGACTTCAACATCCTCAAAAATGAGTTTCTCAAATTTTTTACCGTACTTGTCCACGAGCTTGCGCAAAAGCTCCGCTATGTCATGTGCCTCCATCTCCACCTCTTTTTCATTTGTCGCTTCCCTGAACGTCGCAAAAAACTTTACTTTGACCATGATATTATAACCTATATCTGGCTCATATCGATCACATCAAATCCGCCCTTGTCGGAATTCTCCTCTTCGGTTGGTTCGTCGGTCATGGACATAAGTGCCATCAGCACCATTTGCTTGTAATGCCGTCTGTCAGGCGAATAGTGTTCTACCGCTTTTTTAACGTCGGGATCTTCAGAACGTGTCAGTGAGGATAGGCGTTCCAATGTATGCCTGGCAGTCTCCATAATCCACACGTCTCTGGTCTCGGCATCGACCACGGATATGGACTCGGGGCGGATGGAAGTAATTTTACCATCGCCGGGATCATATACGTTGACCTTTCCCGCAACCGCCACGAATTGCGGCGGCTCGATTTCTCCGAGCGCCTGGGAAGCTTCTGGTTGATACTGTCCGGCATATACTGTGAAGACGCCAGTAGGGTCTGCAACGCGCGCGCGCCAAAATTCTACACCAGCCCCTATGTCCTCTTTCTCGGTCAGCGTGCCCACGACGAACACCCTATTGCATTTCGCGCCAGTTGGAGTCAATAAATAGAGCGGCGCATATTGATCATCACTCTCCTTGAATGTCAGATTGGATTCTCTGTATTCCTTGGCGAAAATCCGCTTGGCTACTTCTCTTTGTCGTAAACTTCCAGACCTTCGACTTATGGAGTGTTCCGTGTCCTCAGAGATTTGAGCATGCCGCGGTGCGAATCCCTTCGGAAATTCATCATCCTGCATTATATCGCCTCCACTTGCGCGATTAACTCCTTGACATCATCGTTCGATGCCATGGACATTTTTTGAATCTCTTCCACCAACATATAGCGACCGATTTTTGGACCCTGTACTTTGAAGTATCGCCCGATCAGTTTGTCTGCAAGCGCATCTAAAACCACTGAAGAGTCCAATGCCTCTGCCGCCATCTTCCTTGCCCGGTCCAGAGTTATGCCGGTCAATGTCTCGATAGCATCCCTGTTCAAAAGAGCGTCCTGCACGATTTTGCCATCGTCTATAATTGCTTTCACTCGCAAGTCATATTTACCCTCGACCTTTCCATGCTCGCCGCAGGAACCTTTGACAAGGGCCCGGTTACAAGATTCACACCGTTTGATCAGACCAGAACCAGACTGAATATCTATTATCACTCCCATAATCTCTTCCACAAGAGAGCCTACCTCTATCTCCTCTTCTATTCCCTGTATCTCGGTGTTCTTGTTGAAGTTCACCTGGAATCTGCCCTGCCATGAATCGGTCACCACGTTCTTGAATACATAGTTTCTATCTTCTTCAACCATGGTGCAGTTTGATTTCGCCCAATTGACGAATTTGATCGTGCCCGTGTCATCTCCTATCAGCCCGACCTGTGCTATTGATTCGCTCTCAGAGGACCATAGTTGAACTACTTTAGCCTTCAGACTGACCCATCGTCCTTCGGATTGAATATCTCTAATCTTGACAAAATCGGACTCTGACCGGACATAAAATTCATTCCTGGGTATGTCCGACTTTCTTAAATATTGGTTAACAACGCTACGCTTCGCTTCATCAACTGGAACGCGATATTCGTTGATTAAAGCGCCCAGTTTGGATTCGATCTCTTCCAGAGGGGCTTCTATGCCCATCTCAGAAAAACGAGTCTTTAGCTGTTTAGCTATTTCTTTTATCATGTTCACACCTCAAACCGCTTGTTTATCATTTTACTGAAGCATATATAAGTCATTGCTACAATAACAAATCATTACCACAATAAATAAAACTAACGATAGCAGGGTGAAAGTAATGAGCAGTCCAAGAATCCTCATCATAAACAACTACGGACAGTTCTGTCATCTGATACACAGAGCGATAAGAGACCTGGGTATCGATAACCAGCTGGTAAAAAACACATTATCCGCAGAAGAAATCTTAGAAAAGGAGCCGGACGGACTGATTCTGAGTGGTGGACCGGCCATGGGGCAAATAGGAAACTGCATGAAATACGTGCATGAGCTCGATGTGCCCATTCTTGGCATCTGCTTGGGGCATCAATTGATGGCAAAGGCATTTGGCGGTGAGGTGCGCAAAGGCAAACACGGAGGGTATGCAGAGGTATTAGTTGAAATCCTCGATGAAGATGACATACTCAAAGGACTAAGTCCGACGACGTATACCTGGGCATCCCATGCAGACGAGGTCAGCGTTCTGCCTGAAAATTTCATTCGATTGGCGCGTTCAGACATCTGCGAAAACGAAGCCATGAAACATGTAGAGCGCCCCCTATACGGCGTGCAGTGGCATCCAGAGGTGTCGCATACTGTTCATGGCATCGACCTGTTTAAGAATTTTTTAGACGTTTGCAGAAGTCGTTAGACGTCCTATATCGATTGTTTCACCAGTTAACGTTTTGTATCCCTTCTACATATTGTACCATAATGAGCGCTACTCGGGTATATTTCGTAGATTCAAGGGCGCAGGTCGGTCAGCCCGAAAAATGGTATCAGCCAAAGTTGAGCACTGTCAGCAAGCTGGAGCGTCTTTTGGAAAAAAGTGGCATTTTGGATGACATCGAAAAAGGAGACCAAGTCGCCATCAAGACGCACTTCGGCGTCCACGGAACGACAAAACCGCTGCGCTCTGTGTTCATCCGTAAGGTCGCCCAGATGGTCAGGGAAAAAGGTGGAAAGCCCTTCGTGACCGAGACCACTGGACTTGGAATGACCCGTGATAGGTGCTTCGCGGTTGGAAAAATCGAGACTGCAGAGGAAAATGGATATACTCACCAGACGCTGTCCGCACCGATCATAATCGCCGATGGATTAAAGGGCTTTGATGGCGTCGAGGTTCAAATTGATGGTCTTCAGCTCAAAAGCGTATATGTAGCAAAGCACATTGCAGAAGCGGACAAAATCATCTCCTTAGCTCATTTTAAGGGACATATGAACTCTGGATTTGGCGGGGCGCTCAAAAACATAGGCGTTGGCTGCACCACCAAGACGTCAAAATATGATGTGCATATGTATGATCCACCTGTAATCGACCAGGGACGCTGTACAAAATGTGGTGAGTGTGTTGGGATATGCCCAGTTGATGCCATAAAAGACTGGAAGGTCGACCATGAAAAATGCATCAGATGTCAGGGATGTGCTGAAGTATGTGAAGAAGATGCTATACTGGCCAAATGGACATCTTCGAAAGACCTTTCTGAGCGATTCGTTGATTGTGCCAGAGCAGTTTTAGAGTTAGTTGGAAGGGAGAACGTTAGATACGTGAACTTTCTGCTCGACATCACGCCGCACTGCGATTGCTGTCCTTTCTCAGATAATGCAATCGTCCCAGATCTGGGCATCCTTGCCTCAGAGGATATACTTGCGATAGATAAGGCATCGGTGGACATGGTAAATGAGGCCCCAATGCTCCCAAACTCAATGGCAACTCCAAAGGAGTTTCACGATGAGGACAAGTTCCACAGCATCTTTGAATGGACTCGCGCTAAATATCAATTGGAAGCGGCAGAAAAACTTCAGCTCGGCTCGATGAAATATGATATTATCAAAGTGGAATAACTACTCCATCTGCGCAATCCAGATGCCCAGCAAGACCAAAGCGCCGCATGCGATTTGATATGGGTGAATCGTCTCGGCGAGGAGCACGGACGCCTGGATGATAGCAAATACCGGTATTAGAAGTGCGAAGAAGCCCGTCTTCGATGCTTCCAGTTCTTTGAGCGCCTCGAAATATAATAATGTTCCTATCACCGTACAAATGACTGCCAACACAAGGATAGCAGACCAGGTTACCGCCGAATATAAGAAGTTGACAGGTTCCGTCAATATCGAGATTATGTTCAATAATACCGTTCCCATGAGCGTGCTGACCGTCAAAATTAGCAGGGGGCTGTTGTTCTCCAGGAGCTTCTTGCCGATGATGGCATAAATGGAATAGCATATCGCCGAGGATATGAGCATCAAATTGCCATAAAAAAGAGGAGAGCCATTGCCGATGGTTGAAAAATCTCCATTGGTCGATATGATGACGACGCCTATGGAGGAGATGAACAAACCAGACAGTTTTTTGTATCCAAGCGACTCGCGCAAAAATATCGCCGCCAGGATTAACGTGAACGCAGGGCTACTGTTTTGCAAAATGCTCGCCATGGAGGCGCTCACGTAAAGCATCCCCAAGTTCTGCAGTATATTTGGGATGGGGATACCAACGATGCCAAGCGCAAGCAATGTTACGAAATTATTCTTCGTGAATTGTTCGATTTCTCGTATTTCGAATTGGACCAGCGCAAAACCTACAAGTATCATCGTGGCAATGGAAAATCGCAACGCTGCCAGATAAATCGGCGTTACCTCTTCCAGCCCTATCTTGACGAGGACGAACGTTGCCGACCATAGCATCATGGCAATCAGAATTGTCGCGTAGGTTTTCAGCGAGTTCATGATATCACCTTAGTTCTCACTAAAGATTTATTTATTTGGACACACATGTATTATGTGAACGCAAGTAATTGAAATGGAGAGAACAAATTGAAAGAAACTATCGAGACTTATCTTGATATCTCAGGCGTATCAAAGATTGCAAGGCGATACTTCGTCATGAATTCTTTTGATGGTGTCTTGACGGTGATGGGACTCATCATAGGCGCATATATAGCTGGCATAAGAGAGCCTGAGACGATCCTGAGTACAGGCATTGCAGCGAGCATTGCATTGAGCATCTCGGGTGCTAGCAGTGCTTATATGACCGAGCAGGCGGAAAGAGCTATGGAACTCAAGCATTTAGGGAGCGCTATGCTGGTCGATCTCAACGACACGAAACATGAACAGGCATCAAAGTTTGCATCGATCTATACGGCAGCGGTTAATGGAGCAACTCCATTGATAGTAGGGTCAATCGTGTTGTTGCCATTTTTCATATCGACTTTCATCCTGCCAATAGATGAGATATTTAGGATAGGTGCGTTTGAATCATCATTGGTCATATCCTATGTCACATTGATATCGTTGAGCATCTATCTTGCAAAGATAAGCGGCGAGAATGTATGGAAGTATGGACTTCGAATGCTCTTCATTATAACGCTTACAGTGGCAGCGTGCATTGGCATAACGATGCTATTTGTATACTGATTATAAAACCTCGTCCATACTCCCGCTCCTGTATCCCTCAAGGTCGAGCGTTACATACTTAAATCCAATCGCCTTCAATTTCTTTACGATTATATCTCTCAAATCCAATGCCCTTTCCAGTTCATCTTCCAATAGCTCCACTCTCGCAATCTCTCCATGCATCCTGACCCTGACCTGTGCAAAACCCTCCTTTATTAACATCTCTTCGGCCCTTTCGACCATCAAAAGTTTATCTTTCGTGATCGCCTCACCATAAGGTATCCTCGAGGATAAACATGCAGAAGATGGTTTACCCCAAAATGATAACCCAAGTTCTTTTGACATCTCGCGAATGTCAGATTTCGTTATTCCAACATCGACAAAAGGGTGCCATATCCCGGCTTCATCACATGCTTTTATTCCGGGGCGGTGTTCATCAAAATCCGACAGATTAACGCCATCTGCTATGCATTTTATCCCCCTATCTGACGCCGCTTTCTTTAAAACCTTTGCAAATTCATTCTTACAATAATAACATCTATCTGGTGGGTTTTTAATGAAATCTTCATTCTCCAGTTCGGAGTGTTTTATTATCTCGTATCGACATCCAAGACCTTCTACGAACTCTTTTGCATGTTTCAGTTCGATTCTCGGCAGCGTTTCGGTATCCAAAATGACACAGAAGGCATCATCACCGAGTGCATCATATGCCACTTTCAGAAGAAGTCCGCTATCAACGCCCCCGGAGAATGCAACCAATACCTTTTTTTTATCGGCGATATTCTCTTTTAGCTTTTTGAGTTTATCTGAGCAGTTCATATATTTTATCCGCCGCCTCTTTTGCTTTCTCTTCCGAATCTGTTTTTATGATGAGCTTCCCAGTCCGGTGTATTGATATTTCGCACGCACCTTTAACGATCAACATGATTTTAGCATTCGCCACGATATCGTAGTCTTGTTTCAATCTTTCGGCAGATTCGTCAATGTCAAAACAAAGGTCCTTATCGGGAATTGCCTCATACGCGGCAGAGGTCTTACACGGCTTAACAAGATACAACACGAGCACTCTCCATCGATTCTTCAATCAATGATTCTATGTTAACCTTCTCCTCTTCCCTTAACACAATCTCCAATTTTGCAGCAGTCGAGGGTTTTTCTGGAACGATCGTACAACATAAACCAGGCAAAATTGAAAGGTCATAAGTACCGATCTTCCTGGCGATGTCAATGATATCGACCTTATCCATTCCGATCAAAGGCCTCATTATTGGCGTTTTAACTGCCTGATTTGTCACATAGATATTTTGTAGCGTCTGGGATGCGACTTGTCCGAGCGACTCCCCGGTGAGTATTCCATCGGCGCCCTCTCTTTCTACAATATTCGCCGCAATTCTCAACATCATCCTTCTACATAACACACATTGTAACTTCTCAATGCAGTTTCTCGCAAATGCGGCCTGATTGTCTCCATGCGGGACGACGAACGTTTTTATGCCCTTATCGAAGAGATTTTCAAGGTGTTTTACCAATTTCAATGACT
Organism: Methanosarcinales archaeon Met12; assembly: GCA_002813105.2. NCBI lineage: Archaea > Methanobacteriati > Methanobacteriota > Methanomicrobia > Methanosarcinales > Methanosarcinales archaeon Met12. The sequence goes on from CP017966.2 coordinate 17,792, forward strand.
TGTCAAGCTGTTTTTCATCAGTGAATGGGCGATTATCGAGATGAAGCGCAATTACTTCCACGCCCTTCTTCATCATAAGATATGTCGCAACTGGTGAGTCTATTCCGCCCGAAATTAGTGATACGAGTTTCATTATAGTGTCCTCAAACACACATCGCAGTCTTCCTGGACCACCTCCTGTCCTTTATGCAATTCGCAGAGCTCCCCGCTTATCCTGATTTGCGTACAGATTCTACAGAGTCGGGGGATCAAATCATCAAAGGCACCATCCTCGGCGATATCATTTGTCAGTCTCCTTATGGCATCTTTGGCCTCTTCTTTGAATTTCATGGTTTTTCCTCTCTTTTCCTTCACATACTGCGAAACCGCTGCCTGCGTAATCCCAAGTCTTTCAGACACTTCTTTTTGAGATAGCCCCAGCTTGAGGAGTTCCTTGGTCAATTCATACCTTATGCTTGGCAGGACATACCAGACTATTAGTTCACAGGGCGATTTCATCTCACAATCACGTCTCCGACCTTTACCACAATTACCTGTGGTCGTGGAGCTTGATAAAAAGTGCCTCTTACTTCCACGATTTTTCCAATGCTTGGTGGTATCGGCTTTTCCCACGCCTCCCCTATCATTTCCACAAACATAACGCCAGTACCATCATTTATATTAAACTTGCATCCCCTGCTGCATTGATTGATTATCGTCCCTTTAATCGCAACCTCTACCCCATCGTATTTCTCCCTGTTTTCAAGCAAATCACGAATGGATATCAACTCAACTGTTCTATCGTCTCCTGTAGGGGCTGTTTCATCGTCTATGCATCCGCTGACTAACATTATCGCCATAACCATTAAAACAATTAAGATATGGCTTAATTTGGTTTTCATATTATCATCCCATCAAACAATTTTATCTTTTTTCTAGCTGTGTTTGCTATCTTTTCATCATGCGTTATTATGACCATGGCAACTCCCTTTTCTTTATTTAACTCCGTTAACAAATTCAATATTTTATTGCCAGATGCAGAATCTAAATTTCCTGTCGGCTCGTCAGCAAGTATTAATTCAGGATTATTTGCCAATGCCCTGGCAATTGCAACTCTCTGCTGCTCACCACCAGACAGTCCCGAAGGATAGTTATCCAGCTTATCTGCCAGTCCAACCAACCCCAACAACCTAACTGCCTTTTCCTTCCTGTTATTGTCCCTGCTAAATTCCAAGGGCAACATGACATTTTGCAATGCGCTCATGCTGTCATTCAAATAATACTGTTGAAAAACAAAGCCTACCCTATCCCGCCTTACCATAGTCAATTCATCGTCACTAAGTCTTTCTGCATGCTTTCCATCGATCAAGACAGCCCCTTTTGTAGGCTTATCCAAAAAACCCAATATGTGTAAGAGCGTGGACTTCCCAGAGCCCGAAGGACCGACAATGGAAGTAAAATCACCCTTCTCGATTTTCAAATTAATATTTCTCAGTGCCCAAAACTCGTTCTCCCCTCCTTCATACGATTTTGATACATTTATGAGTTCTATCATCATAACTCCTTCAATGCGTTAATTGGTGTTGTTTTTGCAGCACTCATCGCCGGATATATTCCTGAAATAGTACCCACGCCACATGCCACGATCAAACATATCAGCACATATTGTGGTGAGAAATATGGGCTATACTCGATACCTAAAATACCTGCTATGGGAAAAAGGTTCATAAAGACATAACCCATCAAAACTCCAAATATTCCTGCAACCACCGAAAGAAACAGTGATTCAAACATAAACAATTTGAATATATCTTTTTTAGTTGCACCTATAGCCCTAAACAGCCCGATATCCTTTTTTCGCTCATACGCTGCCATCATCATGGTATTTACTGTGGTGAACATTCCTGTCACGATTGCTATCCCTGTAATCAGCAGCAGATTTGCTTTTATCATGGCAAACAAACTCATGAGTGTATCAAAGACCTCTGACGGAGGAACAGCTTGCATGTTTCCTAACCTGCCAAGCACTTCTCTTGTTTCAGGCGCCCTTCCAACGTCCTCTGTTATTACGAGTATTGCGCTTAAACTCCCCTCTAGGTCAAAGATTTCTTGGGCAACATCCAGCGGCACGAATATAAAAGTGTCATCCCTCCCACCCGTTTCATCCAAAATTTTGATTATTTTTATGTTTAATTCGTTAAATCCTCTCAGATAGATGGTCTGCCCCTGGGCAAGATTCAGGTCACCAGCTACATCACTCCCAACCACGGCGCCGTTAAACTCTTCAATGTCCCATTGCTTTAATTCATTTATTTCTTCTGTAGTGCCGTATATGGATACTAAATTGTCGGCGACCGTGGCCTTCCCGACAACCACCGGCACAGCAAGTTTCACGTTATCCTCTCCCTTTATATGGGAGAGCTTCTCCTCCGGAATATATTCCATTGTATCTACGCCTTGCATCAGAGCGATGATGAGCATATGAGGACAGCCCTCCGGGAGGAGAATGATATGAGCACCCAGGCCCGCTATTTCTCGTTCCAATGTCAGTTCAATTCCGGCACTGATAGACAACAGTGCAAACAAAGTGGCAACACCAATAGAAATCCCAACTATTGTTAACAAGGTTCTTGCTTTCCTTTTCCTTAGATTAGCATATATCATCCACCACACGATACCGCCCCCACAAATTTAGATACACGATACACGGCACTTCACCCTTTTTCAACCTTTTTATTTCCTGAATCAATTATGCTTTTTTTTCTGTCGTTTCCAATTCTTTTCCAATCCTTTCATGAGTTTTAACTAACTCTCTAGATATTGGCAAATCGTTCTTAGATAGATAATCATAAACAGCCTCACTTAAAGCGTCTGCAGCAAGGACGGAACAATGAATTTTAATCGGCGGCAGACCGCCCAAAGCATTAGCTACATCCTGCTTTGTTATCTTTAGTGCTCCTTCCAAAGTTTCTCCTTTAGCAAGTTCTGTTATCATAGAAGAAGTAGCAATAGCAGCTGCACAACCCAGTGTTTTAAATTTGATATCTTTGAGTATCACTTCTTCTTTTTTATTTTTTTCTACCTTAATAAAAATCCACATTATATCGCCACAAATAAAATTCCCGGCTTTTCCTATTCCATCTGCATTCTTTATTTCCCCCATATTTTTTGGGTGCATAAACTGCTTCATGACTTCTTCAGTGTACATTTTAATCACCAAATGGACTAATTTTTCTTAAATTCTTAATTTCTTCTCTTAATGTATTTATCGTGTATTCCATTTCCTCCTCCGTATTCCCTTTTCCAACAGTAATCCTTAAGCTACTGTGAGCATCTTCCGGTGTTAAACCAATGGACAACAGAACATGAGATGGTCCTAAGGTGTGGGAGGAGCAGGCACTACCAGTAGAGCATGCAATACCTCTTGCATCTAAACGCAAAACCAGAGATTCACCTTCTATATATTTGAAAGAAAAATTAGCATTGTTACAAAGTCTCATAGTTGGATGGCCATTTAATTTTGTATTGGGGATCTCTTCTAACACACCCTTAATCAATACATCTCTAAGTTTTGCCATACGTTGAATATCATGCTCTTTAGCGATTTCAACTGCTTTTGCAAATCCCACTATCCCGGGAACATTTTCCGTTCCTGATCTTATATCTTTTTCATGTCCTCCGCCATGTTGCCATGTTTCGATTTTAACGCCTTCTTTTATATACAAAGCACCAACGCCCATGGGGCCATAAATTTTATGGGAGTTTATCGTAACCAAATCCAAATTTCGTTTTTTTACGTCTAAAGGAACTTTTGTAAATGATTGGCAGGCATCAGTATGAAAGTGAACATCATGCTCTTTACAAATTTTCCCAATTTTTTCGATTGGTTCTATCGTTCCAACCTCGTTATTAGCATGTATAACCGAAACAAGAATTGTATCCTTTCTTATCGCCTTTTCTAAATCTTCAAGCCTGACAAACCCATACTGATCAACCGGCAGACGTGTGACTTCGAAACCCTGCTTCTCCAGCCACTTACATGAATTTAATATACATTCATGTTCTATTCGTGAAGTGATTATATGTTTTCCTTTGTTTCTGTTAGCAAATGCAACCCCTTTTAATGCTAAATTATTTGACTCTGTACCGCCAGATGTAAAGACTATTTCTTTGGAATCGGCGTTGATTTTTTTAGCAATGATTTCTCTCGAATTCTCCAAAGCCACTTTTGCTTCTTGTCCAAATTGGTGGATAGATGATGCGTTTCCAAACTTTTTTGTGAAATGATTGAGCATTGCCTCTACTACCACAGGGTCAACCGATGTTGTAGCAGCATGATCTAAGTATATCCGTTTCATTTATATTCTCCATCTCCGCCCAATATATACTTTACAACCATTCAGTTTCGCGTCGTGAGCCCTATTTTGATGTTTCTCTCACTTCTCGATTCCATCAATAATTTTGGTTCTTTGAGTTAAATTAGACTTATCTACTATAAATCATGGCAAGCCCCCTTCTACCTCCTTCTTATTATGGGCAGGACATGCCAGACTATTAATTCACAAGAAACTTTCATTTTACCACCGTAACGTTTTAATACTTTTAACTCTTATACTTAACAATTGTTAAGTCATACATTTAAATTTAACTGTGTTATGCTGGGATGGCAGAGTGGCTATGCAACTGACTGCAGACCAGTTTAGGCCGGTTCGACTCCGGCTCCCAGCTTTATTAGAAAAGGAGATGCATGAGACTTCAATTCAAGCACTGTGATTATATAAAATGGAAAGTAAAGAAAAAAGCGAAGTCCTCAATAATTGAAGAACTGGGCAGCAACAACGAGGGCTATGTTGACGAGGCTTTAGTCGTTTTCATGGCTTCTGAAGGGCTTGATCAGAAAAATCCTCAAGAGGTGAGCCAGAAGGCAGTGGAATCGATAGGAGACGTTGCGAACCAAATTAAAATCAAAAGGGTCGTTTTATTTCCATATGTCCATCTGTTTCCAGAATCTTTGCCTCCTGCAGAGTTTGCATTTGATTGTATAAAACAAATAGGATATATCCTGGAAAGAGAGGGATATGAAGCTTGGAGGGTGCCATTCGGTTGGTATAAAATGCATGAATTGAGATGCAAAGGTCACCCATTATCTGAACTTTCAAAAACCATAAGATGTGATTGAAAATGAGTATCAAAACCCAAAAAATTTTTGAAGCAGAATTTTTGTTAGAAGATATGAGAGAAATCATTAGAAAAACCAGTCCTCACAGCGCATTCTCAAAAGACGACAAAATACAATTTAATGAAAAATTAAAAAAACTTAGTGAAATAGTAGAAGAATTAAGAACGAATAAGTATACTGAATTAAAGATTAAATACATCACAAATGGAATAGAATTAAGGACGAGAGAAGAAGATTTTATAAACATTCATCCAATTCAAGCAGCTGGAAGATTAACACTTGAAGCAAGAAAAGCATTAATTTCCTATGGTGATGGTTATTCTACCTGCGACTGGTGCCGAAAACCATTTAGGTTAGATAAAATCCATAGGCCGCCAATAGATGAATTTCACAGTGAACTAGCTGAGTTTGTAGGAATGGATCAAGCAAGAGTAGTCCCGGGAGCAAGACGTGGCTTTCAAGCAGTTGTATCATCGCTCATTGAGAAAGGCGATAGCGTGCTTCTTTCAGCCATATCACATTACACCGAGTTTTTGGCGGTAGAAGACAGCGGTGGGACCGTTAAAGAGATACCCCTAAACGAGAAAAACATAGTTACCGCAGATGCTACTGTTCAGAAGATAGAAGACGTGAAAAAGAACACGAAAAAGCTGCCAAAATTAATAATGCTCGATCACTTTGACTATATGTTCGGAAATGAACATGATGTCTATGGTATTGCAAAGGTAGCCAATGAATACGATATTCCATTTTTATACAACGGAGCATATACCGTTGGGATAATGCCAGTCGATGGGAAGAAGATAGGCGCCGATTTTGTAGTTGGTTCCGGACATAAGAGCATGGCGTCAGTAGCTCCTTCCGGCGTCCTCGCCACAACCGATGAATGGGCATCCAAAGTGTTTAGAACAACTCAGATGGTGGGGGACATCACTGGTAGAAAGTTTGGAATCAAAGAAGTAGAGATGTTGGGTTGCACACTGATGGGCGGCACATTGATTTCAATGATGGCATCTTTTCCAAAAGTAGTGGAAAGGACAAAACACTGGGATGATGAGGTGAAGAAGTCGAACCAATTCCTCGATGAGTTTTTGGCAGTAGAAGGGAGCAAGGTCATAAGCGAATATCCAAGAAAACACACACTCACAAAGGTCAATACCACCGAAAGTTTCGACAAAATAGCAAAAACGCATAAGAGACGGGGCTTCTTCCTTAGCGACGAGCTGAGAAAAAGAGGTATCGTTGGCGAGTTTGCCGGCTCCACACGGACCTGGAAGTTGAACACCTATGGACGCACATGGGACCAGATAAAGTATCTTGGACATGCGTTCATCGACATCGCTGAGAAATATGACGTGCCAGTGAAAGCAAATAAGCAAGGGCAGTATAGCGGCGATGTGTGATGAAATTAGACAAGTGACACGATGAAACTATTGGCCGTCTGCAAAAGTGACAAAAAAGGAATCAGCAAGAAGAACGTTGAAGAATGTTTTATAGAAGAAAATTATGGGCTCGCTGGCGACGCGCATAGCGATTGCAACACACACCGACAGGTGAGTCTGTTGGCGATCGAGAGCATTGACAAGATGTGCAAGCTTGGATTGGACATTCATCCCGGGGATTTTGCAGAGAACCTCACGACCGAAGGGATTGATATCATATCCTTGCCCATAGGCACCCAAATATCCATAGGGAAAGACATCACCTTAGAGGTAACCCAAATCGGCAAAGACTGTCCTGCCCCCTGCGCTATCTATTATCAAGTAGGGAAATGTATAATGCCACAAGAAGGAGTGTTTGCCAAAGTAATCAGAAGCGGCCTGGCAAAGGTCGGAGACGAAATAAAGATCGTTGGTGAGTCAAAGTGAAGAAGATAATACCCGCTTCCTGCGTTCTACTTGGTGTGCCCTGATATGAAAAGCGTCCTTATACTCGAACGATCTTTAGCAAATCCGCTTTTGTTATTATGCCCGTCGTCACCCCTTTTTTTATCGTCAATACGGCCGGACTATATTGTAAAAGTGGCATCATCATCTCTACTGGCGCGTCTTCGCTTATCTGGGGTAGTCCCTCTTCCATCACCTTCTCCACGGGCATCTCTGATAGTTTTTTTAGGTCTTTCTTTTGCGCTATATAGTTGGTTATGATTTTTTCAGTAATGCTACCAACAGGCGTATTTTTATCGTATACTGGTAGCTGTGATATCTCATATTTTCGCATGAGTTCTATTGCCTCATGAACTGCGTCTTTTTTGTCCACACTGATGATATTTTTGTTGCTTATTTCCTTTGCCAATACCGTCCTTTTTTGTTTACTCATCACCCGTTCCAACGCTTCGAATATTCTCTTGACGTTTCTATATGCGGGTTCAATTTTTCCGCCCTCTACCTTTGCTATCAATGATTGGCTCACGCCTGCATACGATGCCAGTTGTTTTTGCGAAAGACCGAGACTTCTTCTCCTTTTTTGTATTTCCCCCAAATCCGGAAGCATAGTTGTTAGTATGCACGTCTAGTATATATTCTCTTTGGAATATTTTATGCAACAATCTATTTATATTGGAATAACAAAGTGATATCAAGATATTATGGAGGCACCAAAATGAAAGAATATAGATTAAACACGCTGGCATTACACGCTGGCCAGGAGACACCAGATCCGGCAACTAGGGCAAGGGCAGTACCTATTTACCAGACGACGTCCTATGTCTTCAAAGACACCGAGCATGCGGCAAATCTTTTTGCCCTCAAGGAATTCGGGAATATTTATACCAGGATAATGAACCCGACGAACGATGTTTTCGAGAGAAGGGTTGCTGCTCTTGAAGGAGGCTCAGGTGCGTTAGGTGTATCTTCGGGACAAGCGGCCCAGGCACTGGCCTTATTGGCTATTACGCAGGTGGGTGACGAGATTGTCTCGGCCAACAATCTCTATGGCGGGACATACCAGCAGTTTCATTATACCTTTCCTAAATTAGGCAGAAAGGTGATTTTTGTTGAGTCTACGAAACCGGAGGAATTTAAAAAGGCAATCACTGAAAAGACAAGAGCGATATATGCCGAGACGATAGGCAATCCCAAGCTGGATGTCCCGGATTTTGAGAGACTGGCTGAAATCGCTCATGAGGCGGGGATTCCATTTGTTGTGGATAACACCGTAGGCATCGGATTAGTCAGGCCTATAGATTATGGAGCAGATATAATTGTTAATTCTGCAACCAAGTTCATAGGTGGGCACGGGACATCTATCGGCGGTGTGATTGTAGATTCGGGTAAATTTAATTGGAGTAATGGCAAATTCCCAGAATTTACCGAGCCTGATCCTAGTTACCACGGACTAAAGTATTGGGATGTATTTGGTAATTTCCCAGGATTAGGCAACGTGGCTTTTATTATTAAGGTCAGGGTGCAATTACAACGTGATCTGGGAGCGGCTTTAAGTCCCTTTAATTCATTTCTCTTCCTTCAGGGATTAGAGACCCTGCCCTTAAGGGTAAAGAAACATTCGGAAAATGCTCTGGAAATCGCTAAATTTCTGAAGGGGCATCCTTTAGTCAATTGGGTTAACTATCCCGGGTTGCCAGAACACCCAAGCCACAAATTAGCGAAAAAATATCTTAAAGGCAGCTATGGAGCCATAGTTGGATTTGGGATTAAAGGGGAGTTGGAAGCAGGCAAGAAATTCATTAATTCAGTGAAACTTCTCTCCCACCTCGCTAATATAGGAGATGCGAAGAGTCTGGTTATTCATCCTGCATCAACCACTCATCAACAGCTAACCAGAGAGGAGCAAGAGGAGACGGGGGTAACCGAGGATTATATCCGCCTTTCTATTGGTTTAGAGGATGTGGAAGACATCATAGAGGACATCGATCAGGCGTTAGCTGGGGTGTAGAAAAAAGATGAAAAAGGAATCGGTTGGCATTGTGAAAACACAATACTATCATCTGCCGGATGATTTGGTTCTGGAGGGAGGGGGTACTCTCAGCCATGTGACGATAGCTTATGAGACATATGGTAAATTAAATAAAGACAAAAGTAATGTCATTCTCGTTTGTCACGCCCTGTCCGGGGATGCCCATGCAGCCGGCTGGCACAAAGGAGATAAAAAGCCTGGGTGGTGGGACATCGTGATTGGTCCTGGAAAGGCGTTTGACACGACGAAGTATTTTGTCGTCTGCTCCAATAGTATTGGTGGCTGTAAAGGGTCGACTGGGCCTTCTTCGATTAATCCAAAAACAGGCAGACCATATGGATTGGACTTTCCGATGATCACGATCTTGGACATGGTGAATGCCCAGAAAAAATTAATTGACCATTTGGGCGCCAAACAACTTTTCGCGGTTATAGGCGGATCGTCAGGGGGCATGCAGGTCTTGCAATGGTGTGTTTCATACCCGGAGATGGTCCGTCTGGCCATCCCAATCGCAACAGCGGCATGTTCTTCTCCACAACAGATAGCCTTCAATGAAGTTGGAAGAAGGGCAATCACCTCAGACCCAAATTGGAATAATGGCGATTATTATTCCAAATGTCCACCCACGAATGGCCTAGCTTTGGCACGAATGATCGGACATATAACATACCTTAGTGATGAGTCCATGTATCAAAAGTTTGGCAGAAAACTTCAAGATAAAGAGAAGTATGGCTTCGACTTCTCCACGGACTTTCAAGTGGAAAGTTATCTTCATCATCAAGGAGATACTTTCGTCAAGAGATTCGATGCCAATTCTTATTTGTATATAACAAAGGCAATAGACTACTTCGATTTGTCGCAGTTCGGAGAGAACGGTTCTTTGGCCGAAAGTTTTAAGAAGGTAAAATCCAAATTTTTGGTCGTTTCAATTACCTCTGATTGGCTCTATCCCCCATACCAATCAGAGGAAATCGTGATGGCTCTAAGCGCAAACGATATTGATGTAACCTATCATGAGATCACATCGAATTATGGTCACGACGCCTTTTTAGTGGAGGCGGGTCAGTTGAATTACGTCATCGCCAATTTTCTTTCACACCCATTGGTCAGGGATGTGATGACCCAAGATGTTGCCACAATACGAGAAGGTTCCAGTATTAAAAAGGCATCGGAGATAATGATAAAGAGGAAAATTACACATTTACCGGTGATATCCGAGGGAGGTCGACTGACAGGTATTGTAACTGCGTGGGATATATCCAAGGCAGTTGCATTAAAATACAGCCAATTGAATGAAATAATGACGAAAGATGTCATAACGTCTAAATTGGATGAGCCGATTGGAGTAGCAGCCAAAAAGATGGAGAGGCATAACATTTCAGCCTTACCGGTTGTCGATGGGCACCAAAAGGTCATTGGAATATTGACCAGCGATAGCATAAGTAAATTAATAGGACGACAGAGATAAGAGTATAAAGATATTCTAACGAAAAGGTGAAGCAGATGTTTGAGATTGTAGGAGAAAAGGATATAACAAGGGCAATTGTGAGGGGGTTTGCGAAAGACTTGCAGGATTATGCTGAGAGCGAGGTAATCATAGTTGGAGGCGGTCCATCCGGGTTGATGGCAGGCAAGGAGCTCGCAAATAAAGGAGTTAAAATACTCATAATTGAACGAAACAATTATCTCGGCGGTGGTTTTTGGATCGGCGGCTTTTTGATGAACAAGATCACCGTTAGGGCCCCTGCAGAAAAGGTTCTCGATGAATTAGGAATACCATACGAGGAGTTCAGCAAGGGACTTTATGTCACCAGCGGCCCTCACGCATGCTCAAAGCTCGTCGCTGCGGCATGTGATGCAGGGGTGAATATCCTGAACATGGTAAAATTCGATGACGTTGTATTCCATGAAGACAGGGTAAGCGGTGTGGTAGTGAACTGGACTCCTGTTTCTGCTTTGCCAAGGGAAATCACGTGTGTTGATCCGATTGCGCTCGAGTCAAGGATCGTAATCGATGCAACAGGGCACGATGCCTGCGTGGTTAAAAAATTGGAGGAACGGGGTTTGCTCAAAACCAGAGGATTTGGCGCCATGTGGGTTGAAAAATCAGAGGGCCTTATAGTCGAGCACACGGGCGAAGTCCATCCAGGATTAATAACTACGGGTATGGCAGTATCAACGACTTACGGGCTTCCTCGAATGGGGCCGACATTTGGAGCCATGCTACTTTCAGGAAAAAGAGCTGCTGAGATTGCTCATGAAAAACTCAGTAAGAGCAAATGAGAACCCATGTCCATCTTTATGATGACCCGTCGGCGAAAACCCTTCACATAGATGAGATAGCAAAGTATTTGAGGAAAAAGCTTCCTGGGCTAAAAATCGACAAGAGAGGTAAGTTTATAACCCACCATTTAAAAAATGATGTAAATGGTCTTGCTATGGAGTTGGCGAGGGCAAGGGTTAGAGAGTTGGACAGTCCAGATACGAGTTTTGAGCCATTATATGGTGAGGTTGAATATGAAAGGAGAGCTCTTAAAGACCCCTATTGTGAATCCGGTAGTGTCTTGTATGATGGGTTTAAATTACACTTGCTCATTCAAAAACTGGTACCCAAGCGGGAATTCGGCCACTTTCACATCTTATTTACAAACAGATTGTTTGGAACGTGGGATGAGAGCGACCATAGGTATCACGCTCGAGTGATCATCTGTGGCCATCCTTCCATCATCTCCACGACAGGTATCGTTGAGGCACCGGCGAAGCCCAAGGAATTCTACTATCTCAAGCGACAATACGCAATGCTCGGTATGCAAATTCCCTTAGAGGTATTGAAAGAGAAGGTCAAAGGCAGATTCATTGACTATGATGATGAAAGATTGACAGAGGTCATGAAAGGATACGCGATGCAGGCGATATCCTATCATCTTACACATGAGCCTTTTTGCGAGAAAAAATATTGCAGACTTTATAATGCACACTGGCAGGAAGAAGTTTTAGATGCGCAACTAAGCTCTCCTGAGTTTTGCGAGCGCCATGAAAAAATGCTGGAAGAGTTGAGAGGCAGTTATAATAAGTAATGAAAAACGAACTATTACTTTAAGCGTTGATAGCAAAACTTATGAAGATTATAAAAGAATATATTAGGATGTGGGTTGGCTATTATCAAAACAATTTGAGAATTTCGTGGTTGAGCAACTAAAAAAAGAAGGTAAGAAGAATGGCAGATAAAAAACTTTGGACAAAGTATCAGGAGATAGATTTTTTCACAAAATCATTAGAAGTTGCTTCGCCAGAACAATTGTTCTATACAACGGAAGATAAGAAATATTATGCTTATTGGCCAAAAAAATACAAAGGCGTTAAAACAACATTACAGAGTAGGAATGCGTTTATCGGAGCATACACAGAAAAATGGTCTCTTGAACTTCTAAAAGATATTGCCAGAGAATTAAATGTATATGCAGTAAGGAATGTTGTTTGTGAAGAATTAGAATTAACAAAAGGTTCTCCGGCGGATGTTGCGATATGTAAAACGGATTCTTTGATTCAAAAGCCAGAGGATATAATCGCCATATTTGAAGTTAAGATGTCTATTGTGTGGAATTGGGAACTCTTGAAAACTAATTCAGATTATTCTTTGAAATGTTTAGGAGATTACCAAACACATCAGGGAAATCCTGGATTGCTGAGATCAGATAGTATGCTTAAAGCAATAGGAAAAAGCATAAGTGTGAGAATTTCATCATTAAATTCTGCAAGAATCCCAATAATAATCTTGGGGAATACGCCTGTAACAAAAAGCTATTACACAAAGGTTGATAACCTAAAAAATTATGGAATAATACAAGGTTTCTGGTCATTGAATCCCTCTCCACTGGATAATAATGGAGAAAACATAAAATCTACAAAAATAGAGGGGTTTTTGAGATTTGATTCATTTTCTGAATTTAGAAATAATCTTTTGATTTTATTAAAAGAAGAGCAAATGTTCTTTGCGGGAATGAGGACTAAACATGAGTTAGGAAGATTTGTTGAAATTGCCAACAAAGAAGAAACTTATGAGAGAAAAGCCGAGAAGCTCTTGAGTTTAATGAGGGATTGAGAAAATGATAAGCAGACATAACGGAACAAAAACGAGCGCTTTTGGTTCACCAGGTAGAATGAACCATGATTCATCAAAATTTTATGGAAGTCGTTTATACGAAGGATTGCCGACAGAGAAACAAGTAAAATTAGTGGAAAATAAGATACCTGAAGAAAATATTAATAAAATATTTTGTAAATCCAGCGAAAAAATGAAAGAGTTACCCGACAACAGTGTTCATTTAATGATAACTTCGCCACCATACAATGTTGGAAAAGAATACGATGAAAATCTCTCTCTTCAGGAATATAGAAACTTTTTATCAAGAGTATGGAAAGAAGTCCACAGAGTTCTTGTTTCTGGTGGAAGAGTTTGTATTAATATCGCAAACTTGGGAAGAAAACCATACATTCCTCTCCATACATTTATAATAGCGGATATGCTAAAAATAGGTTTTTTGATGCGGGGTGAAATAATCTGGAACAAGGCGTCATCTGCAAGCCCATCAACAGCATGGGGTAGTTGGATGTCAGCAAAGAATCCCGTGTTAAGAGACATCCATGAGTATATCTTAGTTTTTTCTAAAGACACTTTCTCCAGAAAAAATCATAATAATGAAAAAGCAACTATGACAAGGGATGAATTTTTGGAACTAACAAAAAGCGTCTGGACTTTTGGAGCTGAATCTGCAAAAAAAGTAGGGCATCCTGCACCATTTCCTGTTGAATTGCCGTTAAGATGCATAAAACTCTATACCTTTGAAAATGATGTAGTGCTTGACCCATTTATTGGTAGCGGAACAGTTGCAGTAGCATCTTTAATGGAAAATCGTAAATTTGTTGGTTATGATGTAGAAGAAGAGTATGTAAAGATAGCTGAAAAACGGATTAAAGAAATCTTGGATAAACAAAAACAGAGGAAAATAACAGAGATAATAAACGAATAAAGGTGAGACGTCTTAGGTGGTAAGAAAAGGATAGTCAAAAGATTCTTAAAGCCCCCTAAAACTCACACATCTTGATCAATCTCTTTGCCCACTGGAGTTTCTTTCTCTTGACCTTGTCGACATCATCGTCCTCAAAGTCAAAACCGATGAGAGTGACGCCTTTGGCGCCAAAATGGTGCGCTAAAAACACACATCGGTCACCATCAGTGAATCCCCCGAAGTTATAGACATTCTTTATCGGCTTGGACTGTGTACTTCCAATGACATTGTTCAACCGTGGTACGTATTCTCTTATGGCAGGAATGTTATCGCCGTGCGCATGCACCATGATGAATGCGCCGAGCCGATCCGCGCTGATAATGTCATCAATCTCTCCATCCAGATCAGTCACAACTATATCGGGAAGGATGGCGCGGTCCAAAAGTACCGAAGTTGCACCATCTGCCGCCATGATCAGATGGTTGGATATGTCGATGTATTGAAGCTCTTCTCGGAGGGATGGCGCGTTTCCGCAGATGATGATGCGCTTCCCTTTGACCAAAGAGCCCAGCTTCTGAATAATAGGAACGCGATTCTCCAGTAATTTGGATAAAACCATGGCTGAGCGCTCGTCCTCCTTTCGGTCAAAGCCAAAGTCCCTTAGAATCTCCTGATAGATTGGTTCAAAGTCCTCTAAGTCCATTAGTGTCCAAATAATGCGCCAAGCGTAATAAAGGGAGCACAATGTTATTTATTTGGTATCACATCTTATATGAATAGCGATGAAAGGGTTACGAGTGATTAGATGAAGATAACGTTATTAGGAACTGGTGATGCCGTGGGCACCCCGACACTCGGATGCGATTGTTCGGCATGCATGGATGCCATCAATGGGGGGCGGAGCAAAAGATCCCGTTTTTCGATATTGATCGAAGGTGAAGGCACTGTGCTGATTGACACCAGCATAGATATGAGGCACCAGTTGCTCAAAGCAGGCGTCTCTCATATCGATGGCGTGATATGGACGCATTCCCACTACGACCACTACGCAGGATTTGGGGAGTTCTACAGAATACACAAAAAGGTCGATATATACGGGATAAAAGAAACACTGGACCAGATACTCACGACCTTCAATTTTATGTGCTATCAGCGGCACGACGTAACATTGTACGAACCATTTTCATTGATCGGTTTGGAGTTCATGCTCTTTAAAGTGTCACATCCGCCATTGGATAATGCGATAGGGGTTAGAGTACGGGATGATGATAAAACGCTTGTGATTACGGGTGATACATCAAAAAACATTCCAGAGGAAAGCCTGAAGATTATGTCCAACGCAGATTTATTGATCGCTGATGCACTCGCCCCCACCTTCGTACTCAGAAAGCACATGAACGCCGTTCAGGCGATCGCACTGGGCAGGGAACTGAATGCCAGTCGCGTTGTTTTAACTCATCTGAGCCACTCCTTTGGACAACACGATATTGCAGCTAAGAAATGGCCGCTGGGATACGATGGAATGAGTTTTGAATTATAGCCCACACGCAAGTTATTATATGTGATGAATGAGAAGATATGTCATCACGACAAAATGGAGGAGCCAGGACTTTGAAACAACCCTGTATCAACATCGGTATGGTCGGTCACGTGGACCATGGTAAAACCACGTTGGTAAGCGCCCTATCCGGCGTCTGGACCGATCGACATAGCGAAGAGATTAAAAGGGGAATTTCCATACGCCTGGGTTACGCGGATGCCACCTTTCGAAAGTGTCCGAAATGCCCTGAACCGGATTGTTATTCGGTTAAAGACAAGTGTCCACATTGTGGAGCGGATACGGAAGAGTGCAGAGCGATTTCATTTGTAGATGCTCCAGGGCATGAGACGTTGATGGCCACGATGCTTTCAGGTGCTGCGATCATGGACGGCGCGATGCTCGTAATTGCGGCAACCGAGCCCTGTCCACAGCCCCAGACCAAGGAGCATTTGATGGCACTGGATATAATTGGCATCGAAAATATCGTAATTGTTCAGAATAAGATAGACCTCGTCTCAAAAGAGGAAGCTATTGAACATTATCAACAGATCAAAGACTTCGTGCGAGGCACAATTGCGGAAAAAGCTCCGATTATACCGATATCCGCACAGCAAAATATAAACATCGATTTATTGATTGACACAATCGAGAAAACGATTCCCACTCCAGATCGCGATATGGATGAGCGCATGCAAATGTTCATCGCCCGTTCATTTGATGTCAACAGACCTGGCACTTCACCTGACCGAATTGTCGGCGGCGTCGTCGGTGGAACCTTGAGCCAGGGGCGATTAAAACTCGGCGATGAATTTGAGATTCGACCAGGCAGAAAGGTCGAGTTCGAGGGCAAGACGAAGTGGATACCGATCACCACCAAGGTCACGAAGATAATAAAGGGTGGGCAGAATTTAGAAGAGGGTACGCCAGGAGGGTTATTGAGCATTGGGACTACTCTGGACCCGGCGATGACCAAAAGTGATGCGCTGGTGGGACAGGTGGCAAGCCATCCAGATTCGCTCCCGCCCGTATGGGATTCCTTTACTATGAAGGTACGGCTACTGGAACGGGTGGTCGGCTCTACCGACGAACTGAAGGTCGAGCCGATTAGAGCGAACGAGCCACTGATGCTCAGTGTTGGAACTGCCACAACCGTTGGCGTTGTATCCAGTGCCAGGAAAGATGAAGTCGAAGTCAAACTGAAGCGCCCTGTCTGCGCATATGCTGGATCGAAGGTCGCAGTCAGCAGGAGGATCGGTGCCAGGTGGCGTCTTATTGGTGTGGGGGTGTTATAACGTCAAAGACGTTATCAACTCCTGTGAGATCCTTGGTCGCACGCGATATTAAACAGAGAAGTGTAATCATAGATACCAATGCGCTGATGATTCCATGTCAATTTGGTGTCGATGTGTTTTCTGAATTGAAGGAGATGGGTTATAATAAATTCCTGGTGCCAGAAGAGGTCGTCAAAGAATTGAATAAACTGTACGTCCATGCAAAAGGAAAAGATAAAACTGCCGCATCGATTGCCCTGTCGCTACTGGATAGATGCGATATCGTCGAGGCAGAGGGTAACCCCGACGATGTTATCATTAAAATAGCAGAAGAACGAGGTGCTGCAGTCGTCACGAATGACATCGAGTTAAAAAGACGATTAAAAGAGAAAAAGATAACCACTGTATATCTACGGCAAAAGAAACGACTAATTGTAGGTTAAAAATAAATACCTGTATTGCAATAATTGGAGGATTTATAAATATGTATAGAAAAATGAGGCTTGTCGATGTCGTACGCATTCCGCCAGAAAAACTGGGAGACGAAGTCAAAGGGGCCGTAGCAGAAGCACTGGAAGATAAATTAGAGGGGAGAATAGACAAAACGCTTGGTGCCATCGTTGCTATCACCAGGGTCGTCGATGTCGGAGACGGAAGAATCTTAGTGGGTGATGGAGCAGTATATTATAAAACCACGTTTGATGCAATAGTGTACAAACCCGAGATGCAAGAAATAATCGAGGGAAAAATAGTAGAGATCGTCGAGTTCGGAGCATTTGTCAGCATGGGTCCTGTCGATGGCTTGCTCCATGTCAGCCAGATAGCCGATGATTATTTTTCGTATGATGAGAAAAATGCACGTCTGGTCGGCAAGGAAGGTGCCAATACACTTGCTGAAGGGGACGACGTCAGAACCAGAATCGTGGCAGTAAGCCTGAACGAAGTGGAGCCGAAGGAGAGCAAGATCGGGCTGACCATGAGACAGACTGCACTTGGCAAGTTCGAGTGGCTCGAAGACGCACGTAAAAAAGAAGAGGCTAAAAAGGAGAAGGAAAAATGACTGAAATTGCCTGTAGAGAGTGCCATAATATCATAGAGGGGCAAACATGTCCCAAATGTGGCTCGAATTCGACAAGCAAGGATTGGACAGGATTCGTCATCATAATAGACCCAAAAAAATCAGAGATTGCGAAGAAAATGAACATCGACCTGACTGGGAAATATGCGATAAAGGTGCGATAGCATGACGTTGAGACTGCCAGATGAACTAAGAATTGAACTAAAAAAGCCATTTGGCACCCTTTATAAAGGGAGAGGGCTGGAGTGCATAGAATCAATCAAACATGATTTCAGAAATACCACGAAAATGATTTCCGTTGGCGACCTTGCCACATTTTATCTGATCAAATCCGGGACCATCCCCGACATAGGCGTCGTCGATGGCATGATCATGCGAAAACCTGCACCTGAAGAGGTGATCCAGGGCACAATGGCTCCAGAATTTAGAAATGTGTCCATCGATAATCCTGCTGGCAAGATTACCGAAGAACTCATCCTCGCCCTGCGAGAATCGCTGGAGAATGACAAACCGACACGAATATTTGTGAATGGAGAGGAGGACCTGGCTACTTTGCCAGCGGTCATCTTGTCCCCCATCTCATCTGTCGTCATATACGGACAGCCCGATATGGGAGTGGTAGCAGTATCCGTTACTGGTACCAAGAAAGAAGAGGCGAGAGCACTGCTTCGTCGAATGGAGGGAAACACATGGAAATCACGATTGTAGAGGATAAAAAGAATCCGTTATTGAAAAGACGAGAGATAAAATTCAAGATAAATCATGACACTGAAACCCCTAAGAGAAATGATGTGAAGACTAAATTGGCTGCTATGCTGAATGCAAAACAAGAATTAGTTGTCATCGAACGAATGAAAAGCGAATTTGGTAAAAGAGAGACGCTGGGCTATGTGAAGATATACGCATCTGGAGAACATCTCAAAAGGATAGAGCGCCCTCATATCGTCGAGCGGAACGCCCCCAAAGTAGTAGAAGAAGCCGTTAAAGAAGAGAGTAAGAAGGCACCAGAAGAAATAAAGGCAGAAGAGGAGAAAGTCGAAGGCAAAGCTGAGGAAGTTAAAGAAGGGGCGAAACCAAAGAAGGTCAAGGAAGTTGCCAAAAAACCAAAAAAGGATACTCAAGGAGAAAGGTAAAACATGATCAGCAAATTATACGACATCACAGGTGATGCATTAAAACGGAAAAGGCAGTCCTGCCCACGTTGCGGCGACGGTGTTTTTCTAGCCAAGCACAGCGATCGTCTTTCATGTGGCAGGTGTAGTTATACTCAGTTCTTCAAATCTCAAAAACCTGAAGATAGTTCCAATGAAGTCTCAGAAGGATAAATCGATTTTAGGAATTGAAGGAACGGCTTGGAACCTAAGTGCCGCTATCATCAATGAGGCAGGTGTCATAGCAGAAGCTGAATCATCTTACCAGCCATTGAAGGGAGGGTTACACCCCCGAATGGCTGCCCAACACCATGCAGCTAAAATTGAAGATGTAATAAGTTATGTTTTGGATAAACATGGCACCGACATATCTGCCGTCGCTTTTTCCCAGGGTCCTGGATTTGGTCCCTGTTTGAGAGTCGTTGCCACTGCTGCCAGAGCGCTCTCTTTGACATTCAACATACCTTTAATTGGAGTGAATCACTGCATAGCACATATCGAGATCGGTCGGTGGCTTTGTGGTGTTGATAGTCCTGTCGTGTTGTACGTGAGCGGTGCCAATTCCCAGGTGCTCTCATATAGGGATGGCAGGTACAGGATATTCGGCGAAACGCTGGATATTGGAATCGGCAATGCACTTGACAAGCTCGGGCGGCACGCAGGTCTCCAGCATCCTGGAGGTCCGAAGATCGAGCAGATGGCTAAAAATGCGAAGAAGTACATTCCTTTACCATATGTGGTCAAGGGAATGGATTTTTCATTTTCCGGGCTGACTACGGCGGCGAAGGATGCCTTGGCGCACGCATCCCTAGAAGACGTGTGCTATTCTTTTCAGGAGACCGCATTTGCGATGCTCGCAGAGGTATCCGAGCGGGCGCTGGCGCACATTGGAAAGGATGAATTATTATTAACAGGCGGAGTGGGTGCAAATCAGCGACTGTGCGAGATGTTGAACACGATGTGCCAGGACAGAGGTGCGAGATTCTTTGCCCCAGACAAGAAATTCATGAAGGACAACGGTGCCATGATTGCCTATACCGGACTGCTAATGTTGAACAACGGAGCGACCATCTCGATCGAGGATTCTGCGGTGCGCCCGAACTACCGGCCGGATGATGTTGAGGTTACGTGGATATAGTGCATGTTATATGAATCAAGCCGAAGGCAATTTGGGCGAGCACAGCGAACCGTATATTCTCCTGTTATCCGACCCGAAGGGCTAGGCACGAAGCGCCGCAGAGTTCCGAACTCCACCATTCTATTTATTAATCTGCTTCTCAGCGAAATCGCCTACTATGGGTAACTTAAATCTTTCACCCTTGAATGCCTTATACATCAACAGAAGCTGTTAGCCAACCCAAAACATAGCAGAGCAGGCCTTCAATGTTTTCATCTATACCCAGAGCTGTTTTGTTATTCCCCATGATTTGTTGCCTCCTTTCTTTTTAAATAGTTCACGTTCGACTTAAATTTTTCGAACTTCTCACCAAACCAGCCCCATTTTGTAATCTCCTTTTTGTAGAGAGAAAGGAGTTTTATCTTCTGAAGAGTTGGATTCCTCTCCCCAGTAAGATTCCCCCGCCCCAGATTATGAGGAAGGCTCCACCGACTTTCGCACCCATGACGATGAAGGGCTCAAGCATGGCACCCATCGTGGACATTATAACCTGTCCGACGACGTCCTCAATCGCACCTCCAAGTGCACCCCCTGACCCAACAGTGGGTGTAGAAAGGCTTGGAGGGTTGTTGTAGATTTCCATCACCAGTTGAAATCCCTGATATATGAAGAAGATTCCGAGCGCCATGATGGCTCCACCTATCCCCTTGTCTAATAGGATCTCCTTGGTCGCAAACGGATGCGTTGTTATCTCTGGTTTTTCCAGTTCATAGCTCAGGATGGTCTCTAGTCCACTCGTAGTTAGCGCATAACGTTCACCAGACTCTGTGATGAAGTTCCTGGTGGTGGCGCTTGCGATGAAGTCGTCGATTTGCTCTCTGGTGGCGCCTATGCCAAAGGATTTGTAGATTTTATTTTTTGTATTAGCGCTCGCTCTTATTGCTTTTAAGACCATCAGCTCGCCGGGACTGGGCTCTTCTACGTTTTCTGATAACCAGCCCATTTTGTAATCTCCTTTTTATAGAGAAAAGGGATGTACACTCTATAAAAACTTTCGCACTGTCGCAGATACATTTTATTGTGCACCACTCTAGTGTATATGTGTTTAATGACATTGTTTAGAGGCATCACATGAATCTAAAGACGAGCGGCGCCGAGGCAATCATCGAACTGCGTGACGGGTACGTGGTAAAACAGCGAATACTCAAGCGCTATAGGGTCGGAGAAGTGGATGAACGGCTTCGACGAGAGCGCACGAAGTCCGAGGCTAAACTGATCTCCGAGGCTCGCAGGTGCGGCGTGCCCACGCCCATCATCCATGATGTCACCGATTATGATATTGTGATGGAACATATAGAGGGACCACAGCTGAAACACGTGCTCGATGTTGAGTTGAGCGAGAAGGTTGGCGAGCTTGTAGGAAGGCTTCATACCTCAGGCATCGTTCACGGCGATTTGACCACGTCAAATATGATTATTTCAACATGTCGCATATATCTGATAGACTTCGGACTGGCGTACTTTGACCGAAGTATAGAAGCACAGGGTGTAGATGTTCATGTGTTGTTTCAGACATTTGAAGGTACGCATAAAGGGCATGATGATTTGATAAAGGCGTTCTCAAGAGGATATCGAAGGGCATTCAGTGGTGCGGACGCGGTTCTGCAGAGAGTAAAAGAGATTGAGAGCAGAGGAAGATATAGGACTGAACGACTGTGAAAACCATACATTTTGTTACCGGCAACGCTGGAAAAATGCAAGAGGCGAAGAAGCTGTGCGAAGAAGCTGGCATCCAGGTCAAGCAGGCCGAATATCCCTATCCAGAACTTCAATGTGAAGATATAGAAGAGATTGCAAGATATGGCGCTCGAGACGCTGCCAACCATCTGGGCAAACGAGTTATCGTGGAGGATGCCGGGCTATTTATTTCTGCACTAAATGGATTTCCAGGCCCCTATTCATCGTATGTGTTTAGAACATTAGGGAATGAAGGAATATTAAAACTGATGGCGGGCATAAAAGCTCGCAAAGCGTGCTTCAAGTCCGCCGTTGGATATTGTGAGCCAAATAGAGAGACGGTCACGTTTACTGGGGTCGTCGAGGGCGAGATCGCGCGGGAAATTAAAGGAGAACGTGGCTTTGGGTATGATTCAATATTCATCCACGATGGCAAGACGTTCGGTGAACTTACCATCGAGGAGAAGAACGAAGTATCGCATAGATGTAAGGCGCTGAAGACGTTCATAGAATGGTTCAATACAAAAGATATTTAACGGTGGCAGTGGCTATATCCCCAAGATATGGAGGAGTCACATGGTCAATGTTCAAACCAATAAAAAGAGGAAAACACGACAACCATCTGCACCAGAATGGGTGGATATGAGTGCTAAAGATACTGAAAAAGTCATCGTCAAATTACGGGAGCAAGATAAGTCATCCAGCGAGATTGGAATCATATTGCGAGATAAGTATGGAATTCCCAATGCCAAACTGGTGACCGGTAAGAAAATCACACAAACCCTCGATGAAAACAAGATGGCTTCCAAGATGCCAGAGGACGTTCAAAACTTGATTCAGAAAGCGGTTGGACTTAAGAAGTATCTCGATCAAAACCCAAAGGATTTGCACAATAAGAGGGCACTTCAAATTACCGAATCCAAGATCAGACGACTCGTCAAGTATTACAAAGGAGAAAGAGTGCTCCCAGAAGACTGGATTTACGATCTACAAACTGCCGAGATGCTGATTTCGAGATGAGTATGATCGAGAAACTGGATGAAGTAGCGGAATCTGCGGCCCAATTGCTTGTAGATTGTGACCACGTGAGGGTTATATCACACCAGGATGCAGATGGAATAACCTCCGGAGGAATTATCTGCAACGCATTGTATCGGTGCGACATTCCATTTCATGCCAGCATACTAAGTCGTCTGGATGAAAAGGTTATAAAGGGCATAAAAGGACCTGTCGTATTTTGCGATATGGGCAGCGGACAGCCCGAATTGATATCTCAGATCGATGGGAAGATTTGCGTTATAGACCATCACAAGCCGACTGTCACTGATACCGAATACCTACATGTAAATCCACATCTGGTCGGCATCGATGGGGCATTTGATATTTCAGCGTCAGGAACTGCTTACGCTGTTGCCATGCATCTTGGAAATAATGTCGATCTCGCCGGACTCGCCATTGCTGGCGCATTGGGCGATCAGCAGGAGATGGTCGGAGCAAATAAGGACATTTTAGAAGAGGCGGTCGAGCACGGCATCATCACCATTAACCGCGGTTTGAGAATCGGAGAGGGAGACATCTCGAAGCTGTTAGAGCATTCTACTGACCCATATCTGGACATTAGCGGCGATGTCAAGACACTATTGGATCAATTAGGGATTCATGGAAGGGTAGAAGACCTAAACGAGGATGAACTGCGACGTCTATCGTCTGTATTAATTTTGAATATACTGAAATCCCAAAAGGGTCTCGAGCGTTGTAACTCCGTTGAAGTGAGCGAATCGCTAATCGGCGAACGGTACAAATTGAACCATGAGGTCGTATCGGATGCGCTTCATCTAAGCAATATAGTCAACGCCGCTGGCAAGGTGGGGGAGACGGCCCTGGCATTATCTTTGTGCCTGAGAGATAAAAGTGTACTCGACAGAGCAGAACAGCTCCATCTGGAGTATCAGAAAAAAGTCATATCAGAACTAAAACGGATCGAGCAGGAGATTAAAGATGCGGACTGCATTCGATATGTCCACTCCGGCGATAAGGAGGTCATAGGAGCACTGGGGAGCACGATCATTCGATATGTGGCGCCAGATAAGCCAATACTTGTACTCATTAAAGAGGGTGAGAGAATAAAAATCTCTGCACGTGGGACAAAAAAACTCGTCGAGGAGGGATTGGACTTGTCGGTAGCGATGCGCGAAGGAGCGGCACAGGTCGGGGGAGATGGAGGAGGACACAGCATTGCATCTGGCGGAGCCATTCCTGCCGATGCGGAATCGAAATTTATCGAAATCGTAGACGGCATCATAATGAAGCAATTACGTGGTGAAAATGAATAAATACAGGTGCATGGGCAGAATTATAACGACACATAAAAAGCCATATGTCATCGCAGATGCCATTAAGCCAGATAACACCAGAAACATGAGCACTGCGTGTGGAAACGAGAGCATAACCACTGAGTTTATGCTTGAGGAGATAGGAACCCTGATAGCGACAGTTGACGATTACCTGTTAAATCTCAAGATTGCAGAGGAGATGGCGGGAAAAGATGCAGAAAGAGAGTGAATTCAGTTTTCATATAATCGGGCGCTTTAAATCGAGCGGTAGCATCACGGAGATGAAAGAAGAGATTGCATCGGTGATCAAAGAAGCAAACATAGAGCTTTTAAAGAGGGGCGCTCCGAAAGGATGCGGTGCCGAGATAGTCAAATGGGATATTGATGATGATGCGCTAACAGTTGATATCAAATCCGATCGACATGTGAGAGCCCACGATGCACTGTTGCGACTGCGCAAGCCATTGACAAACGCGCTGGGCAAGCACCGTATCGGAATCAGGAGCGTCGAGATTGAAAAATTTACCATTCAGGTGCCAACGGAAAGACCATTCAAGGAATTTAAGATACCATTTGTCGAGCGTATGCAGTATAAAGATGGAAAAATCTCAATTACCCTCAAGGTGACGGAATCGCATATAGAAGATAAGATACCGGACCGCATTATTACGTTGATCCAGGAAAAGATATCAGCACAACGTTACGGCGGAAAAAGTGAACACTGGAAACTGTTGTGGTCATCAATGGAGAAAACTCCAAAGTTCACCGGCGACCCGACACAGGAGCTGATAAATCGCAAATGGATACGCCACTTTGCCAAGGGACAGTGGATTTACGGACCGCAAATTACAAAGGTCTTCCGCGCATTCGAATATATCATTGAAAGAGAAATTCTGAATCCGCTTGGATATCAGGAGATGATACTCCCCAAGGTGGAGACGTGGGACGTGTGGAAGAGATCTGGCCATGCCAAAACGATTTACCCGGAGACGTATTATATCTGCCCGCCAAAGACGCGCGACCCGGAATACTGGGAAGAAGTCATGGATTATTATAAAGTCACAAACGAAATTCCACTTGATATGATACGGGAAAAGATAGGCGCCCCCATAGGTGGGCTGTGTTATGCGCAGTGTCCGCCTGCGTGGATGTTTTTCAAGGGGGGTACCATCGCAGATGATGAGTTTCCAATACGGCTCTTTGATCGATCTGGGACGTCTCATAGGTATGAAAGCGGCGGCACACACGGCATCGAGCGCTTAGACGAATTTCACAGAATTGAGGTTGTGTGGATGGGTTCATCAGAGCAGGTTATAGAGGAGGGTAATAAACTGCACGATGCATATGCACAGATATTCAATGACATATTGGACCTGCAGTGGAGAATGGCAGAGGTCACCCCGTGGTTCATGGCGCATGAAGGTCTGGCTGGCAAGGCCGAAAATGAAGGAGTGGGGACAACGGATTATGAAGCATATCTGCCATACAAAAAAGGATGGCTCGAATTCCAGAATGTCAGCATCAATGGTGATAAGTATCCAAAGGGATTCAACGTGAAGTCGCAAAGCAGAGGAGAATTCTGGTCAGGGTGCTCAGGGATAGGATTGGAAAGGTGGGGCGCTGCTTTTTTCGCCCAAAAAGGGCTTGACCCTGATGATTGGCCCAATAAGTTCAGAAAGATTGTGGGCGAGCTGCCAGATGTCTTTAAGTTTCTCTGAGATGGGTTTTGATGGCAAGAAAGTTTAAATAGTTGAAAAGTAAATCGGTATACCCGAGGGGAAGGGATACACAAAGAAAGTTTAAATAGTTGAAAAGTAATTCCACTTAAAATGTTAAAATCAGACCTTAGTGAATTCGGAAAGATAGAAAAAATACTTACAATAAAGCTTGAAAGTATGGATGCAAGACTTTCCGAAAGGCTTGAAAATATTGAAAACGTGCTTTTAAGAAGGTCTGAAATTGCAGAAAGGCTTGAAAGGATTGAAAGGATTGAAAGGCTCGAAGCAAGGCTTTCAGAAAAGTCTGAAATTTTAAAAAGGATTGAAGGGATCGAAGCAAGGCTTTCAGAAAAGTCTGAAGTTTCTAAATTTTCAGTTTTAGGAATGACTGGAGAGGACGAAGCAAGGCTTTCAGAAAATTCTGAACAAACTATGGTTAAATTCAATACCATAAAGGGTTCGAAAGGTTGATATTCTTCGGTTTCGATTAAATAGACCAAAACAGCCAACTTTTAACGTCACCAGCGAGCTTTAGAAAGAATATATTGAGGCATGTTGGTGCCAAGACTGGATAAGTAGTAGGGAGACTGTCAACTTAACACCCCTAGATAGTGGTGAAGCAATTGTGTATAACGTTCTCGGGCTATAGCGGAGCCAGATACGCTGTGTTATCTGCTGTTACGCCCCTCTTGAATGTCAAGGACTTTGTGCTCATCGTTTCATGAGAGAACATCTTCACAGACATCCCTCGTGCTCAATGACCTTTTCGAGTTCAGCGTTTAGAGAAGGAATATCTTCTTTAACGGTCTTCCAGACAATATCTAAGTTTATGTCATAGTAGCCGTGGATAAGCCGGTTACGCATCCCGACAATGCCACTCCAGGGAATTTGAGGATATGTCTCTCTGAACTCTGAAGATACACCGACTGTAGCCTCACCAATAATCTCCAATAGATGGACAAGCGAGAGGCACAACATCCTATCAATATCCAGATCAAGCCGTGTTTTATCAGCAGAAAACACCAATACTTCACGGGTTGCATCCAGCATATGATGAACATGAACCAAATCAGCTTTCAATGTACACCGCCTCCGCCTCCGCTAACACATCATCACGAAAGTACCTACTCAAGTCATTGGGAGTTCTCAAATCGACCTTCCGTCCACCGAACATAGAAGAAAGTTCTTCTTCCATCTCAATCAAATCAAAAAAACCCGGCACACAGCCAATTTCAAATTCAACAAGCACATCAATATCACTATTCCGCGAAAAATCATTACGCAAAATAGAGCCAAACAAAGACAAACTTCGGATATGATTCCGCTTACAAAACTCAACAATCTTCCGCTTCGATGCCTTAAGACCAAACTTCTTCATCAAACCACCCTTCTATCCTCAAGATATTATCTTTTAATATCATAAGACCTATCAACTAGTGATTAGTCAACCCTAATTTCCAGTCCTTGACATTCTACATCATTAACTATACTATAGAGGTATCTTATAATTTTGGACGGAATTTCATATAATTACTTATATACGAAATTCGCATTTTGTCCCCTTTTCCTTAAGTTGGCAGATTCATTAGGGGCAGAGTTATCTTTATATATCCACACGCATATCGAAGTTGAGATACCATGGCAAAAAAATCATCAGGGAAAGACGGCTGGAAAGCGAAGAGATGGTATAACGTGCTCGCTCCAGATATGTTCAACAGGGCAAACATTGGAAAAACGCCTGCAGATGAGCCGGAAAAACTCATCGGACGGGTTATCGAGACGTCGCTGAGCGATTTGACCAATGACTGGTCCAAGCAAAACACAAAAATCATATTTAAAATAAGCGATGTTGGCGCCGATAATGCGCACACAAAATTCATCAGGCACGAGATGGCACGAGATTACATGCGCTCGTTGATCAAGAGGGGGACGTCCAAGATCGACGCTAACATCACCGCAACCACGACGGATGGATACAAGTTAAAGGTCAAGCCGTCATGCTTCACGATTAAACGAGTGCTTCATCCGCAAATCAGGACAATTCGGCAGAGAATGCACGACGTCGTAACATCCAGGGCAGAAAAACTCGATTTTGGTCAATTCGTCCACGAAATCGTACTCGGCAAGGTGGCATCGGATATATATAAGGGAGCAAAGGACATCTATCCCATACGCAAGGCGGAAGTCGGCAAAACTGAAGTGATCTTCGAGCCCGATATGACTGCAAAGACGATTGATGCCCAGCCACAAGAAGAAGCGGTTGCAGCAGAATGATAACCTTATGATAAGATGGCAAACAGCCATGTGACGAATCATAGTTCTGGAAGTTTTAAGTACAAAGCAGAGATAACATCTATTCATATGAGCATCGCCAGGAAGATATTATTGGTCGTTTTAGATGGCATTTCAGATAGGCCAACAGAAGGAAAAACCCCATTACAGAGTGCCGATGCACCCAATCTCGACAGAATAGCGAGTCTTGGCATCAACGGAATCATGGACCCCATCGCGCCTGGGATCCGACCAGGCTCAGATGTTGCGCATTTGGCATTGTTGGGATATGACCCATACGAAGTTTATACAGGCAGGGGACCCCTCGAGGCAGCAGGCGTGGGTATTCATCTGAAAGAGGGGGATATTGCCTTCAGATGTAATTTTGCGACGATGAAAGACGGCATAATCGTGGACCGGCGCGCTGGACGAATACGGGACACGATGGAATTAACAAGGGCTGTTCAGGATGGAGTTCAATTAGATGGAGAGTTCATCTTCGAGAGGTCAACAGGGCATCGGGCGGTGCTGGTTTTGAGGGGGGCTGGTTTGAGCCCATACGTCTCGGATTCGGATCCAAAACACGAGGGTATGCCATCCAAAACCATCGAGGCGCTAAAATCAGAAGCGCAAAAAACCGCAGATATCCTGAAAGAGTTTGTCATACAATCGGACAACTTACTGAAAAAACATCCCGTTAATGCAGAACGTATAAAAGTGGGCAAAGCCCCTGCGAACACCATATTGGTCAGAGGCGCAGGCATGATGCCAAATATAAGGACGTTTTCAGAAAGATATGGATTAAAGGGCGCAATAATCGCTGAGACGGGAGTGGTCATCGGCATTGGACGGATATGTGGTCTGAAGCACGGTGAAGTCGGTGGCGTCGATTCTGATATCGATGCAAAGGTCAGGAGTGCAATCGATGCGCTGAAAGACCATGAGTTTGTGCTGTTGAATGTCAAAGGTGCGGATGAAGCTTCTCACGATGGAAACGTTGAGAAGAAGATAAAATTCATCACCAGGGTCGATAAAGCGTTGAAGCCCATACTCGAGCTCAAAGATACGCTGGTGGTCGTGACGGCAGACCATTCGACGCCTGTATCCGTTAGAGACCATTCCGCCGACCCAGTCCCAGTAACGATTATGGGTCCTGGTGTACGAGTGGATGCCGTTCGTGTTTATGATGAAATTAATGCCGCAACAGGAGGGTTAAACCGCATCCGTGCCATATATCTGATGCCCATTTTGATGGATTTGGTCAATCGGACGAAAAAATTTGGAGCATGATGATATCCATTGCACTTGCAGGTAAGCCGAATGTCGGCAAATCATCGTTTTTCAAAGCTGCGACGATGATAGATGTCGAAATCGCCAGTTACCCCTTTACGACCATAGATGCCAACCATGGCATATCACACGTGCGCACGAAATGTCCCTGTAAAGAGCTCAAGGTCGATTGTAAAAACTGCATAGAAGGGGACAGATTCGTCCCGATCGAGTTGATAGACGTGGCTGGCCTAGTCCCTGACGCACATAAAGGAAGAGGGCTTGGAAACGAATTCCTGGATAACCTGCGTCAGGCCAAAGCCATCATACATGTAATAGATGCTTCCGGTGGCACGGATGCGGAGGGCAATCCAGTAGAAGTGGGGACGCACGCTCCCGTTGATGACGTACGGTTCTTTGAGAAGGAAATTACAATGTGGTTGTATGGCATCATCAAGCGCCACTGGGCACGGTTGTCGCGAAAACTACAAAGTAGTCGAGGGCCAATGGAGCATGTCCTTGCGGAGTTGCTGGCAGGAGTCGGCACAGATGAAACGCAGATAAAGGTCGCACTCCATAATACGATGCTTACGCCCACAAACTGGTCAGACGAAGACCTGATGAAGTTTGCTGATGAAATCAGAAAGCTCAGCAAACCGATGATAATCGCGGCAAATAAGATCGATATAGCACCTGACGAATGTATCCAACAACTTCGTTCACTGGAGAAGGAAGGACGCACCATAGTGCAGACGAGTGCGGGGGGTGAACTTGCACTCAGACTGGCAGAGAAAAAAGGACTGATATCATATCTGCCAGGAGATGCCGATTTTCAGAGCATAATGCCAGAAGAATTGACAGATGCACAGAGAGAAGGGCTGGAGCGCATAAGGGCGCTATTGAAGAAGTATGGTGGCACAGGCGTCCAGCAGTGCATAAACTGCGCAGTCCTGGGATTGCTGGACAATATCGTCGTATATCCTGTGGAAGACGAGAACAAGTTTACGGATAAGAACGGTAATGTGCTGCCAGACGCGTTTTTGGTGCGGAAGGGGAATACTGCACATGACCTGGCATACATGATTCACACCGATTTAGGAGCGGGGTTCCTATATGCAGTGGATGCCAGGGCGAAGCGCAGAGTGGCTGAAAAGCATGTGCTTGAAGATGGAGATATCATCAAAATAGTTTCAACCAAGTAATGCCAATGAAGAGGGGTAGTATTAAGATTATTCTGACGAGATGAGGTAATATGGTCGATGTAGCTCAGGTAACTGGATGGGAATACTTCAACTACATAATAGCGGTAACAATAGTCCTCCTAACTCCGGTCGTAGCCAAGATGATTCTCTACGTCTTCGAAAGATATCTGGAGCCGTTTGCAGCGAAGAAGAAGACGAACATATACATCCTGATTATCGGAGCGATAAAGGTCCCCACATACACTATATCATTTCTTTTTGGCCTTTATCTGGCACTCTGGTATGTGGAATTTCCGTGGTTAGATCAGTTCCAAGTAGGCAGTATGGTAATTGGCGCTATAATGGGCACTCTGATTGCGTATAGCATCATTCCTGCTCTGATAAAGGAGTATAGTCATCGCCTTGCGAAGAAAACCAAGTCCAGGGTCGATGAAGCAATGATTCTTGTCACATTGAAAGTGGTGAGAATACTTATCGTGGTTGTGGGTATCATGATAATTCTGGACATGTTGGGGGTGGACATAATGCTGATACTGACAGGCATGGGCATCGCAGGTCTCGCCGTCGCACTGGCATTTAGAGACACTTTATCAAACATGCTCTCTGGATTTTACCTGATGGTCGACAAGCCATTCAAGATGGGGGATAGGCTCTCATTGGACACTGGAGAGGTCTGTGAGGTCATGGATATCGGTTTGAGAAGTACGAGATTATATAACGAGATAGACCATACGTTGATCACCATACCAACCGCAGAGCTTTCGAAGATGAAGATAGTCAACATTTCTGAACCAGATATTAGATTAAAAGTGAGGATTCCGATAAGAGTTGCGTATGGGTCGGACATAAACAAGGTGAAGGGCATCTTAATGGAGATAGCAAAAGGGTCGCCAGATGTATTGAATGACCCACCTCCTGCAGCATTTTTCATGGAGTTTGGAGAGTTTTCGATAAACCTGCTTTTGGTTGCGTGGATAGGCGATGTAAAAAAGAAGCTTGTGGCCACGGACTATCTAAACTGCAGAATCAATGAACGGTTTGAAGAGGAGAACATCGAGATACCGTTTCCAATCAGGACCATTTATATGAAGGGTGGCAAATGAAAGGTGAAGTTAAATCAAGAAACCTTTATTAATCTTGAGCAACCTGCAGAAGCAGAGTGATAAAAATATCGCAGTTGCGGGAGAAAATCCCGCTGGGATGTGGCTGACAACAGCTGAACCGTAAAACTTTGAGGGATATCAATGGCAAAATCACTATATGGATATATACGCGATGCTTACAAAAAACCAGATGAGACCTACGTAGATGAATTGATGTGGCAGCGCCTTCAGGAATGGCGCAGAGAGCCAGTGGTAAACAGAATTGAGCGCCCAACGCGCCTCGACAGGGCGAGAGCGCTTGGATACAAAGGCAAACAGGGCATAATCGTAGTCAGAGTCGGGGTACGGAGAGGTGGCAGAAGAAAGTCAAGATATGTGCGCGGACGCAGAACTGCGCATATGGGCATGGCTAAGATTACCGCAGGCAAAAGCATCCAGCGCATCGCCGAGGAAAGGGCTGCGCGCAGGTATCCAAATCTGGAGGTCTTAAACTCCTACTGGGTTGGCGAAGATGGCAAGAAAAAATGGTATGAAGTCATACTCGTCGACCCGGAGCACCCCGTAATCAAGAAGGATTCCAATCTCAACTGGTTGTGTGCACCATCCCAGAAGGGGCGCGTTTTCAGGGGCAAGACAAGTGCAGGCATGAAAGGCAGGGGTATGCGCAAACGTGGAAAGGGCACCGAAAAAACGAGACCGAGCATACGAGCCAAGATGGGCAGGGGCAAGTGATACATCAAATCACTATCAGGGCATTTGTACATGCGACTGAAGACCCGTCCAGGGTAGAAAAAGCATTGCGGTTATTCATCCCAGAAGACCATGCAATCGAGATATGTAGGACAGAGGGGCATTTTGGGAATCCCATTACAATTTTCACGGTGAAATTGAAGGGAGAACGGCAGTGCAGGACGTTCATGGGCGCTTTAAAAAGCGGCCTACCTGCATCTGAATTAACGATGTTGATAAATCAAGCAAATCAACGTGTTGACGATAGTTACAATTTTTATATCAAGCTCGACAAACAGTCTGCATATGACGGCGCTGTCAGATTAGCTCAAAGAGAAGATGCGATTTTGATACGAATAAAAATAAAGACATATCCAGCAAAACGCGAAAACGCGATCAAAATTGTGAGGAGTTTGTTAAGCGATGCCCATGTATTATGACCTTCATGTGCATTCCCTTCCAGAATGTGCTGATTCGCCCAGCAGGTTGGAGCTGGTGGCAAAGAAATATGGATACGCAGAAATAGCGATCACTAATCATTCTGACTATTGGAATGAAGTAACCGGTGATGGCATCATCAACGGCATTGAAATCGTAGCCAGCAACCCTGCTGAGTTAAGAAAAAAGATCGAAAAGTTCCGACCCAGAGTAGACGTCCTTCTCGTTCATGGTGGCGACCCCAAAATCAATCGGGCAGCGGTCGAGAATGCATGCGTCGATATACTGGCACATCCTGAGATTGGAAAGGATGACGGATTTAACCATGTGCTCGCCAAATCTGCCGCCGACAACGATGTCGCCATTGAGTTCAATCTCGATGCACTCATATGCCTGAGAGGCGGCACAAGGGTGCACGCTCTTTCAGATTTTCGCCGCAATCTAAAACTGGCTATGAAATTCGACGTACCGGTAGTTCTCACGAGCAACGCCAAATCCCATTATGACATGAGAGCACCCAGGGAGATGATAGCGCTGGCTGGTTTGTTCGGTATGACCGAAGAGGAGGCGATTCGGGCCATCAGTACGACCCCTGCCAGAATCATAGAGCAAAATAGGAAAAAGAGACAAGGTTATATATGCGATGGGGTGGAGGTGGTTAGATGAAGATTCTACCCTCCTCATTACGTGAGCGAAAGAGATATCTCGCATTCGAGGTCACATCCACAGGTGAAGTGAATCGAAGAGAACTGATAGATGAACTGTGGGCTGCTGCTAGGTCACTTATAGGGGATGTCGGCACAAGCCAATGCGACCTGTGGCTGCTCGATTTCGATGGTAGATTCGGTATTCTCAGATGTGCTCGCGATAAAACTGCTACAGCACGAGCAGTACTGGCAATCATCGACAGAGTTGGAAAGATTAGAGTGGGAATCGCCGTTCTCGGAACTTCGGGGACGATAAAGAGTGCAACGGAAAAGTTTATACAACGAGGAAGCATACCCAAAGATACTGTAAAAATCGATCGGGTCCAGATTATGGGTGGTATATCTGGAACTATCAAGAGGATACACGGTAACGAAATCGATTTAATACCTGACGACGATAATATCGTAAAGCGTTCAAATGTCAATTTAGTCGGAGTTACGGTTTTTGATTTAGAGGAGTTGGTGAAGCAACGTGCAAATGATATCCCAGATGGCATATGACAGAACTATAACCGTTTTCAGCCCAGACGGGCGATTGTTCCAAGTAGAATACGCTAGAGAGGCGGTTAAAAGAGGAACTACCGCGATTGGTATCAAGGCGACGGATGGAGTCGTACTCTTGGTGGACAAACGAGTTACAAGTCGTTTGCTTGAGGTTCAATCCGTGGAGAAGATATTCAAAATAGATGAGCATATTGGCGCTGCTACCTCTGGACTGGTCGCCGATGCCAGAGCGCTAATTGATCGGGCACGAATAGAAGCACAGATAGCCAGGATGACATATAACGAGGATATCCATGTGGAGGAACTGTCCAAAAAGATCTGCGACCACATGCAGAGTTATACTCAATATGGCGGGGCCCGTCCATACGGGACTGCGCTGCTAATCGCGGGTGTAAATGGCGATTCTATTTACCTTTTTGAGATGGATCCAAGCGGAACGTTGCTCGAATACAAGGCGACTGGGATTGGCGCTGGACGAAACGCTGTTATGGAAGTTTTCGAGGCTAAGTATAAGGAGGACATGGGCATAGATGAAGCGGTCCTGCTCGGTCTTGAGGCGCTCCATAAGGTGGTAGAGAGAGAATTTAGTGCTCAGACCATAGACGTATGTGTTATCAAACTGAAAACAAGAACGTTTGAAAGGATGCCCCCCGAATATGTTTACGCCAAGGTTCAGCAGGTCCTTGAACAACATGGTTCTGATGTTAAAGAATCCAAAGAGTAGGCGATCTCCATGGTTGCCATCGATAAAGCCGTAACTGCCAGATATAAAAAACATGGAGTGTCTTTTGAGATTTTAGTCGATCCAGAGATGGCGATCGCCCTTAAACGAGGAGAAGAGGGAGATATAAGTATCAATATGATGCTGGCTGCAGAAGACGTATTCGAGGATGCGAGCAGAGGAGATCGAGCTTCTGAGGAAGACCTGATAAAAGCCTTCGGCACCACCGACATACGTGCCATCACAAAGGAGATAATCCTCCATGGGGACCTTCAGCTGACGTCCGAGCAGCGAAAGCGCATGCAGGAGGATAAGCGCAAACGGGTGATCGATGTGATTGCTCAAAATGCCATCAATCCCCAGACGGGTGCACCTCATCCACCTGCTAGAATCGAAAAGGCGATGGAAGAGGCTGGTGTGCACATCGATCCGTTTAAGAGCGTGGATGAAATGGTAAAGGAGGTCATGAAAAAGATTAGGCCTATAATCCCCATCCGCTTTGAGGAAGTGAACATCGCGGTCAAGATTCCCTCACAATACGCTGCCAAATCATACGGTGAAATTGCGAGTTTTGGATCGTTACAAAAGCAGGAATGGCAAGACGACGGGTCGTGGATCACCGTTGTCAAGATTCCGGCAGGAATGCAAGACAATTTCTATAACCTTGTGAACCGCCTTACAAAAGGAGAGGCTGAAACCAAACTATTAAGATAGATATAGGCATACTTGATTGAACATTAGAGGTCATGATTACATGAATAAAAATTTGGCGATTCCAGGAGATTTGCTCTCAAGTGACGTTAAACAGGCAGGAGAGGGCACTTATGTTAAAGACGGACATGTCTTCGCTGCCATATTTGGTTTTGTGAATAAAAAAGATCGAATCCAGGTAATTCCACTCACAGGTAAATACATGCCGCATAGTGGCGATATCGTCATCGGTAAAATAGTAGATATCCGTTTTTCAAATTGGTTGGTGAATATTAGCTCACCATATAAAGCGCTTTTACACGTTTCAGAGTACCCTGAGCGAATAGACGCCGACCAGATGAGCCAATACTTAGGGATTGGAGATTTGGTCGTTGTGGGGGTAAAAGACGTGGATGTAACCATGAAAGTGGAATTGACCATGGTGGGAGAGTCGTTCAGAAAACTTGATAGTGGAAGGGTGATTGAGATATCACATGCCAAGATTCCAAGAGTAATCGGACGAAAAGGGTCGATGATAAGTCTGTTGAAAAGCAAGCTGAATTGTGATATATTCGTTGGTCAAAACGGACGAATCTGGATTGAAGGTAGAGAAGAGGATGTGGACTATACCATTAAGGCGCTGTTGAAAATTGAGTGCGAATCGCACACATCTGGATTGACGGATCGGATTAATGAATTTATCAGTGATAGAGAACCAACTACAAAGTAGAGAGGGAGTAAAATGAGCGATAAAACGATAGAATTTATAAAAAATGGGGGGCAGCGACTCGATGGAAGAAAATTAGACGAGCTCAGGCCTATTAAAATAGAAGTAGGCGTTTTGAAAAGGGCAGATGGCTCGTGTTATATGGAGGCTGGTGGAAACAAAGTGATGGCCGCAGTATATGGGCCGCGAGAAGTTCATCCGCGCCGCCTCGAGGATGCTACAAAGGCCATCATCAGAGTCAGGTATAATATGGCATCATTCTCGGTAGAGGATCGAAAAAGACCTGGGCCAGACCGCAGATCGGTCGAGATATCAAAAGTAAGCAGAGAAGCAATCGAACCAATTATCATCAAAGAACATTTTTCAAGGTCCGTGATAGACATCTTTATAGAGATATTGCAGGCAGATGCTGGAAC
This sequence comes from Methanosarcinales archaeon Met12, assembly GCA_002813105.2. Lineage (NCBI taxonomy): Archaea > Methanobacteriati > Methanobacteriota > Methanomicrobia > Methanosarcinales > Methanosarcinales archaeon Met12. Next base: position 54,596 of record CP017966.2, read on the forward strand.
GAGAACTGCTGGCATCAACGCTGCATCGGTCGCACTGGCAGATGCAGGAATTCCAATGAGGGGGTTGGTGTCGGCTTGCGCCGCTGGGAAAGTTGGAGGACATATCGTCCTCGATTTGAAGAAAGAAGAAGATAACCATGGAGAGGCAGACATTCCGATCGCGATGGACGTTCAAAACGACAAAATCACGTTATTACAGATGGATGGACGTTTAACACAAGACGAATTTAAGCAAGCACTTGAGCTGGCCAAGAAGGGTTGCAAAGAGATCTACGAGATGCAGCGACAAGCGTTGATCGCGAAATATACGGTATGACATAAAAGGTGAAAACGATGGATGAAGATATCATTTCAGAAATAAAAAAAGATTACATTTACGCCCTATCGGAAAAAGGAGAGCGCGAAGATGGACGTGCCCCTGACCAATACAGGGACATATCGATTGAAAACGGAGTTGTGAATACAGCTGAAGGGTCTGCATACGTCAAAATTGGAGACACCAAGGTTCTTGTCGGCATAAAGCTCCAGCCAGGAGAGCCTTTTCCAGATACGCCGGACAAGGGCGTGCTAATCACGAATGTAGAGCTGTCGCCACTTGCCTCACCCACGTTTGAGGCAGGACCTCCACGAGATGACGCAATAGAATTGGCACGAGTTGTAGATCGCGGCATTCGTGAATCCGGTGCGTTAGAGCTATCAAAACTATGCATCGAAGAGGGCGTTAAAGTCTGGATGGTCTTTATCGACGTACAAGTTATCGATTATGATGGCAATTTGATAGATGCCGCTTCATTGGGTGCGATATCCGCATTGCTGAACGCAAAATTGCCAAATGAGCGATATGGATTGGGCAAAGACGTTCCATTGCCAGTTAGCGACCTGCCCGTTGCCGTTACTGTGATGAAGATAGGTAAAAAATTTATACTTGATCCAAACTTAGACGAGGAACAAGCCGCATCTACGAAGTTGACGGTGATATCCAACAAGGATGGGAGTCTTGCAGGTATGCAAAAGAGTGGAGCTGGTACGCTCTCGCCAGATGAGGTGTACCATATAGTAGAGATGGCATGTAAAACGGCAAAAGACATACGAAAGAGATTCTTGAAGTAAAGAAGTTTTGGGAAGAAATTTTAGAAAGAAAATTTGGGAAGAAATTTTAGAAAGAAAATTTGGGAAGAAATTTTAGAAAGAAAATTTGGGAAGAAATTTTAGAAAGAAAATTTGGGAAGAAATTTTAGAAAGAAAATTTTGGAGTAAAATCAATGGCAAAAAAGGTGGGAAAGAAGGGGCAAAAGACCAGATCTGCCGGTCGTTTTGGCCCTAGATATGGACGAAAAGTCAGGAAGATGGTAGCCGATATTGAGGAATTGATGCGGGCGCCGCACAAGTGTCCACGGTGTGATCGCATGTCCGTATCACGGGTGGGCACAGGTATCTGGCGATGCCCAAAATGTGAAATAACGTTTTCTGGTGGCGCCTATATCCCACAAACATCTATGGGGCCTTCAAAAGTCATACCCATTAAAGCAGAAAAAGAGGGATAGATAATGGCATATAAGTGCGCTAAATGTAAACGAACAGTAGAAATCGATCATGAGTATGGGGGAGTTCGTTGCCCATACTGTGGGCATAGAGTGCTCTTGAAAGAAAGGGGCACAATAATAAAAAGGATAAAGGCCGAATGAGACGGATGTATTCTCAATTTGAGTTCGATTTGGGCAAACACGTCGATAATGTATATCGTTCATTGCTCCCGGAATTAAAAGATGCGCCATCCCAACGAGTGGAGGTCAATCTTGAACTGAGAAACGATATGGTCAAACTCCATATAAATTCAGACGATATAGTCTCATTTCGAGCCGCACTGAACACTTGGTTGAGACTGGTTAAAGTCGCATATGACATGGCGAAATGGAAAACGGCGTGATAAAATGAATAATGAATTACCACAACAAGTTCAACATCAATTAGCACAGTTGCAACAGATACAGCATCAGGCACAGGTCATAATCGGGCAAAAAACCAAGATGGAGCTGATGTTGCGTGAAACCGAGCAAGCACAGGAAGAGCTGGAAAAGCTGGAAAAAGATGCAGTAGTTTACAAGGGAATCGGCCAGTTGTTGATTAAATCTGAAAAGACGGCTGTAACAGAAGACCTGGCGGAGAAAAAAGAGGTCCTGAGCGTACGACTCAAGACGCTTGAAAAGCAAGAGCAAAAAATCCAGGAAAAGTTTCAACAACTACAGAACCAAATTCGGACGGCGCTTGGCCAGAAAGAGGGCGCTGGATGAATATAATCCTTCGAGTGATAAAATTGAGTTTGGGTATAAGTAGTTAGGCGAAATGTCCTTAATAAAAGATTGAAACTCTAGCATTTATTCCCTCAAGCTGAGCACGTCCTTGATGTCATCAAAATGTGGATCGCCTGTTAAAACCGTTAGACCGTGAACCCTTGCTGAGGCTATAACAACGCAATCTACTGCGCCCATCCTTTTCATTTTCGATTTAATTCTTGAAGCTTCAATGGCGATCTTTCTGGTACATCTAAGCTTTTCGCATGATTTTCAACGGTCTTAACAAATTCATCGGCTGTTTTTGCATCCCTGATCTCTTCTACTCTATATCTAATCTCATAGAGGTTTAAGACAGATGTATAAATTTGTCCAGCATTTTCTTTAAGAATATGCAGTACTTTTCTTCCCGTGACAGAGCCTTGAAAGAGCTCCAACCATGCAAAACTATCAATCAAAATGTTCATTTCTGGCTTCCTCTTCGTGCTCTCTCTTAATCAACTTTAGATCTAGTTCTGGTAGACTTCCAAACAGCTCATCCAAACTTTTTATGGGTTTCAACTCTATCTTTTCCTTCTTCACGCCTATCTCAAACCTGTTTGTCTTAAAGATCTTTCGAACACGCTTCGGGATGACAATCCTTCCATGCGTATCAACTATCACTACATTTCTTTCTGCCGTAATTTAATGGTCATCGTTTCCGTAGCATCAGCCCGTTTATCGCGCTTACCAATGCCTCAACAGAAGCCATGACGATATCCTCGCGTGCAGCTCTCGCGGTGACGATATTCCCCTTTTCGTCCTCTACGCCGATCGTCACTTCGGCCAGCGCGTCAGAGCCGCCGGTAATGGCCTCCAGCCTAAAATCTCGCAACTTTATTTTGTCTTTCTTTCCGAGAATGGTTTGCACCGCCTTCAGCGCAGCATCGACGGGTCCAACGCCAGTCTGCCTTCCTATTTTTTGCTTTCCGTGAACTTTTGCCTTTATCACGGCAGTAGGTGCGATCTTACTGCCGGTCGTGACCAAAACTTCCTCCAATATGATCGTTTGCTCTCCTTTGGCTATTTCGCCCATGATTGCCTCAGCGATGGCATAAAGATCTGCATCTGTCACGCGTTTTCCTTTGTCACCCAAGTCTTTGAGCCGTTGCAGTATTTCATCAAGCTGGGCATCTGTCGGTTCCAATCCGATCTCGTGCAATATTTTCTTCACGGCGTGCTTTCCAGCGTGCTTGCCAACTACAATTCTGCGTTTGTGCCCGACCATTTCGGGCGTCATCACTCCTGGTTCAAACGTCTCTGCCATCCTGAGCACGCCATGTGTGTGAATGCCAGATTCATGAGAAAAAGCGTTATCTCCGACAACGGGCGTGTTTGGCGGTATGTGAATTCCAGACAGACGCTCCACCAGCCGTGACGTTTCGACCAGATACTTGGTCCTGATGTTCGTCTTGATGCCATAGATGGAATGAAGGCTCATAACCGTTTCTTCCAAGGAGGCGTTTCCCGCCCTCTCGCCAAGACCGTTGATGGTCACATGAACCTGTTGCGCTCCTGCTTCAACGGCGGCAAGAGTATTCGCCACCCCCAGCCCAAAGTCATTGTGGCAGTGTACATCGATGGGCGTGTTCATGATACTACGGATATCTTCGATGAATCGATACATGAGGGAGGGTATCATCACGCCAACGGTGTCAGGGACGTTGATGATGTCCGCACCAGCTTTCTCGACACTTTGATACACGTCGAGCAGATATTTCATATCCGTTCTGGTAGCATCCATTGCTGAAAAGAGGCATTTGGCCCCATGCGCTTTGATATATTCGACAGCCTCCACTGACAGCTGTATTACCTCTTCTCTGCTCTTCCCAATCGTATATTTTATCTGGACATCCGATGTGGGTACAAAAGTATGAACCACGTCCACGTCGCAATCTAGACACGCCTCAATATCCGCCTTCGTCACCCTGGCCAATCCACATATCTGCGAATCCAAGCGGGCACCTGTGATTTTTTTCACTGCATCTTTTTCACCTTTTGACGACGTGGGAAAACCCGCCTCGATTATGTCAACGCCCAGTTTATCCAGTTGATGCGCGAGGATTAGTTTATCATCGGCTGTGAATGAAACGCCTGGCGTCTGCTCCCCATCTCTAAGCGTGGTATCAAATATCCGAACAGTTTTGTGCATATCCTTGCGAATCGATTTAATGCTGTAAAAAACGATCCCTCTGTTTGCTTTTGTTCATAACTACCACCTGATACTCTATGTATGTGCCAATTTATAAGACCATTCCTTTCGAAGCATATAATTATAACCCATAAAATGACTTAAAGAGGTATACATCAACAGATTATGAAGAGGCTGCACATGCGTTTACCAGATGTACAGGCGAACTGCCCTGATATTCGGATCAACCTGACACGAGTTGGTGTCACCGACGTAAAGAAACTCGTAGAGGTTGCAAGGGATAAAGAAAGACCGATCATCTTGATCGCGACGTTCGATATATTCGTGGACCTGCCATCCAACAGGAAAGGGGCAAATCTGTCACGAAATTTTGAAGTAATCGACGAGGTACTGGAAGAGTGTATAGCTGCTCCTGTATACATGACCGAAGAACTCTGTGAAGTGATCGCACGCCGTCTCCTTGAAAGACATGAATACGCATCCCGTGCTGAGGTCAAGATGTCAAGCGAATATGTCATCAAGCACAAAACACCGAAGACAAAAACTCAGTGCCAGGAAGTTGTGAATATTTTTGTGGGGGCGACTGCTAATAAGTCAGAAAAAAGGACGAGAAAAACAATAGGCGTCGAGGCGGCTGGGATGACCGCCTGTCCTTGTGTACAGCAGATCATGCACGAGAAAGCTGAAGAAGAACTGTCGAAATTGAACGTTTCGAAAACGGCAATAAAGAAGTTCCTGAAGAATATTCCGATGGCAACGCACAATCAGAGGGGACGCGGCTCCATCTTCATCGAGGTTGGGGACTTACACAAAGTCAGCATCGAGAGGTTAATCGACATAATAAAAAGTTCGATGAGCTCGCAGATATATGAGTTATTAAAGCGCTCGGACGAGATATTCGTGGTCGAGACGGCGCATAAAAATCCGAGATTTGTCGAAGACTGTGTGAGAATAATGGCACAAAAGGTCGTACAGGAATTCTCGGACATACCAGATGACTCCATCGTATCGATTAAACAGATTAACGAGGAAAGCATTCACCAGCACAACGCATTCGCAGAGCGTGTTGCTACGATGAGGGAGCTGCGGTCAGAGATGGACGGCATATGAGATGAAAATACATCAAGAGGAATGGTCCGCTCCTGCGGCTCAGTGGACACTAAAAAACCTCTTTCCCTAAGTGCCTCTTGAATTCTTGTGTCCAGAGAATCAAATGCTGTCGTCATATCGTTCGCAATGATACCATGATCGTTCTGATAAGCAAACCTGGTCTTGTCAGCATTGCTCTATAGAGCCTGTATGGGCTGTCAAGCATCTCAAAGCTTATATCCAATTTCTCAGGCCCATCACAAAACATTTGATACTGATTTTTCATTATATTTCGCATTAACCGACCGACGTACAGTCGACCACCGATTTTTGCCATCACCATGTCCCTGTATCCATCGATGCTATGCTTAAGGATACATCTAGCTGCGATCCTCCCGCTTATGATCGCGTTGTTCGTCCCCTCTCCCGTAAATGAATTGGCTAATCCTGCAGCATCTCCAACCAAGAGAATGTTATCATAGGTGAATCTCTTCAGGGGCTTACATGGAATGTTACCTCCTGTCTTGTTGATGATGTCCCCCTCAATGTTTTCCATTTCTAATATCCTTTTTAACTCAGCATGTAGATCGCCGGAGTCAACCCGTCCAATGCCAACGTTCGCTTTTTTCGGTGACTTAGGAAATATCCAGTAAAATCCAATATAGTGCGGTTCGTATCCCATCACTATTGTCTTGCCCTCATAGTATTCTGAAAAATCACCTTCTATCGTGTATTGGAGTGCCCTGCTCACGTCTTCATATCTAAATCCATATTCTTTCGATGTCTGGGAATAGCAACCACTGGCATCTATGACGTATTCTGATTTCCTTTTCAGCTCTCTGACGGTAGCTCTTCTGGCTGTCTGTATGTCGACGCCAAGTTTTTCACATCGGTTTGCGAGTAACTGCTCATATTTCGGCCGGTCAATTATCCACGTTCGCTCTTTTTCAGATGATATCGTCCTATCCTTTCTAACTCCGTTCTGCCATGTCCGAACGATGCAGCTATGAATGGTGCAATCTATGACATTTCTCGGTGGCACTTCGAGCTCATAAGTAGCTAGATATCCTTCAGCACATTGGAGTAGATGGCCTATCTCCTCATGTGTCTCATAGATGGTGACATCGTAGCCATCGTTTTCTTTCAGTGCAATAGCAGAACTAAGACCGCCGACGCTTCCACCAATTATCGATATATGCATCATCTCACCCTTCTAATATCCCTGACCTTCCCAATGTGCGTTCCATCCAGCAGGTATGCCTCTGCTCTCTCTAATGTGATGCCTCGTTAAAAGGGGGTAAATTCCTCTGCAAAATCCTCCATGCCAATTCTCTTTCAGCAAACATTCCAGAGCACCAATATGTTAATGGTTCAAAAGCGATAAAAAGTCATCGGAATGAAGACATATCAAATACCTGTCCCGACTTTCGATCTTGACCATACGTTGCGATGTGGTCAAGTTTTTAGATGGCGGGAAAATAAAGAGGAATGGACGGGCATCGTCCTGAATTCGATCGTCAGGGCAAGACAAAGAGGCGATATGTTGGTCATCGAATCCGACCTATCAAAAAAAGACATTATAAATTATTTTAGACTGGACGATGACCTGGAAAACATATACAAGCACATTGGTAAAGACAAATTGATGAAAAAAATTATCGCCAGATACAATGGTTTGCGGTTGATCAGGCAGGACTCCTGGGAATGTCTGGTTTCTTACATCTGTTCCATCAACAATAGAATACCACAAATCGAGAGCATGATTCAAAATCTATGCACGCAATTTGGAGATGATATCGGTGGTGCATATGGATTTCCATGCCCGGAGAGAATATATAAAGCAAGCCAGAGTGAACTAAAAAAATGTAAATTAGGGTTCAGAGAGAGGTGGATCAGAGGCGTAGCTAAGAAAGTTTATGATGACAGGCTACAATTAAGTCAATTGAAAAATCTCGATTATCAGAGTGCCAAGAAGACGCTGATGGGAGTCGAGGGAGTAGGACATAAAGTCGCCGATTGTGTCCTCTTGTTTTCATTGGACAAGTTGGAGGCATTTCCAATTGATGTCCACATAAGAAGATTCATGCGACGCGAATATTTTCAAAACAAGGTGGTGTCCGATGAGAAAATCCGTGAGTTGGCAAGAGGATATTTTGGAAAATACGCCGGGTATGCCCAGGAATACTTATTTTATTATGAGAGATCGGAGAGTAGAAAATGAAACATAAACGACCATTCGTCTTCATCAATGCAGCGATGAGCGCGGATGGAAAGATATCCACATATGAGCGCAGGCAAATAAGAATATCGAGCGATGCGGATATGAGGCGGGTTGATGAACTTAGAGCAGGTGCTGACGCCATAATGGTCGGCATAGGCACCGTTCTGGCAGATAACCCTAGTTTAACTATGAAGTCAGGAGAGAAGAATCCAATTCGAATAGTTGTGGACAGCATGGCGAGGACGCCTGTAGATGCAGAGATTATCTCCAGAAAAGGCAGTCCAACAATTATCGCTGTGTCCAAGTCTGCACCCCCCAAAAGAGTTGAGGCGCTGAGGGGAAAGGCAGAGATTATCACAGTTGGCGATAGGCAAGTTTCACTGCCAGAATTGCTCAGTGAATTGAAAAGTAGAGGTATCAATCGGTTGATGGTTGAAGGAGGCGCAACGCTTAACTGGGGGTTGATTTCAGAAAGATTGGTCGATGAGATTTATGTTTATATCGGGAATATGATTATTGGTGGCAAGGATGCGCCAACGCTTGTAGATGGACTCGGCTTTACCAAACCAGTAAAATTGGATTTGTTAAGCATCGAAAAGCTGGATGATGGCGTTTTGGTGAAGTGGTGCGTGCTTTGAACCTGAGCAAAAAGTGGTAGTAAATAGTTTGAATATATAAGGAGTTAGGCGACATTTTGCTTGGTCGTCGTTATGCTCTAAAAGGAAAGGTATTAAAGATGAAGTGCTATCGGCTATCTGTGGTGACTGAAAAAGATGCAGACGGATACTTTGCTTTCTGTCCTGAGCTTCAGGGATGTTATACTCAGGGTGATAGTTATGAGGAGGCTTTAGAAAACATTAAAGACGCAATTCGTCTTCTTCATATAGAGGATAGATTAGAAAATAAGGAGGATATTCCTCTCATTGAATCTATCAGCCTGACTTCTTTGGAAGTGGCGGTATGAGGGAGAAGCTTCCTCGAGTGCCTGCTGATGAGGTGGGTATATGAAAACGGCCAAGCAAAACGCTACGCCACTATCGTGGCTCGCCCTTCGGGTCGCCTAACAGCGGATAAAAGGAAAATCAAAGATTTCCCCAAATTGCCTTCGGCAACTTCATATATCCACAATATGTTATATGATATTGGACTTGGTGGCTAAGGAAAGAAATCTTGGATAGAGGATTGTAAATAGTGTAATAAGGTGATCGCATGACGGAGGCAATGATGGAGAAGATAGATCATATCGAAAAACTGTTAATGGAAATAAATGCAAAAATAGATAATTTTCTTGGATTTGAAGAGTTAAGCGAGGAGGAATTAGAAGAAATAGAGAGACTCAGAGAAGAAGTTAAATCAGGGGAGTACGTGAGATTTGAGGAAATGTTTTAGGATTGATTATCTATGAAATCATTTTTACCAAACAAGCAGCAGATTTTGTAGAGTCTTTAGATAAAGGTTACAAGAACAAAATAAGGGGCGTTTTCGAGAGACTGAAGGAAAATCCATTTTCGTATCCGTACAGAAAAATCAGGGGCGAACAAGATCTATACAGAATTAGAATTGGCAGATATAGGATATTGTATAAGGTAGATCAACCAGAGAGCAGGATCATTATATTAAAGGTCGATACAAGGAACAGGGTTTATAAAAGGTTAGAACGTGACTAGCGCTCTAAGCCCAACGCTGCGCCCCTTACGGGCTTCGGTCATACAACAGCGGATAAAAGGCTTCGCCCAAATTGCCTTCGGCGAACTTCGTATATCCGCAGAACGTTAAGTGAAATCGTGGACTTCGGGCGAATTTAGCGGTCTTTCATCGGTAAATATAAATATGGTCGAGCTCATATTAAATAATAGTAAAATAATCGCTGTCGTTCCTTCGGGGATGACAGTCAAAAATAAAATATTGTGATTTTGATGGATCGCGTCGCAGTACTGATTGATGGTGGCTATTTTGCTAGGATTTTAGACACAGATTTTGGTCGTCCAAAAGAACGTATTATTATACTTGCATGCCTTACCAAAGTAGTCCACCAACCGATGAGGAAAAACGAAGATTTTCCACGATGGACAAATTTATCTACACATTACGAAGACTCCCTCGGTTCGAGGTAAGATTAGGTAAATTAGGCTGGGCTGGGGGAGAATTAGTACAGAAACGAGTTGATATCTTACTTACGGTAGATCTCGTCAGAATGAGTTGGGGAAGATTAATAGGTACCGCAATCCTTGTAACTGGAGATGGCGACTTCGTTCCTGCTGTTGAGGCAGCAAAAGATGCTGGTGTTCTGGTTCAATTATATTATTCTCGAAGTTCTATACATGATGAGCTCCTTTCCGCTGTAGATGAAAGTTTTGTGATTACTGAGGAGCTAATTGATTCTTGTAGAATGAAATGATTTACCATTAAAAACGCCCTTCGTCCACGACTCTACCAATCCTTTGGATTGCTCGATGCTAACGCACTCGGACAACACGGTGTATGTGGTTCGCTTACGTCACGCAAAACGTTAACAAAGCCATCCAGCCAAACCTTTATAAACTATCGTAGCATCATAATGCTAACCATAGAGGTGTAAATTTTGTATAGAAGAGAGCCGAGTGCCCCCGTAACAGAGGGGGAAACGTACGACGTAAAGATAGAAGACATAGCTAGAGAAGGAGACGGAATCGCCCGCATCGAGGGATTTGTCGTATTCGTCCCTAATACGAAAGTAGGCGATGAGGTCAAGATAAAAGTTAACAAGGTCATGCATAGATTCGCTATAGCTGAATTGGCATAATCATTCTCACTTCAGCGTTATTTCGTTCTTACATATATTTAGAGGGGTATTAGAGGGGTCCCTAAAAGTAGCTGTCCACGTTCTCGATCGAATGTGCGACCAGCTTTGCACACATGTCGATGTCCTTCAAGTTGACCACTTCAACAGGTGAATGAATATATCGCACTGGTACGCTGACGGTGCCCGTTGGGATGCCAACCCTTGTTAATTGAATTGCTGTCGCATCGGTCGTTCCGCCATCAGAGACGTCCAGCTGGTATTGAATCTTGTTTCTCTCTGCGGTCTCTTTTAGCCATTTAAGGATTGTGTTCGGCGTGATGATGCCCCTTCCTGCCGCATCCATCACCGTAATAGAGGGACCCTTACCCATTTCGATCGCGGATTCCCGCTTCTTGATGTTCGGATGATCGCCGGCGATGGTAACTTCTGTTGCCAGTGCCACATCTGGATTTAATCCGAACGCAGAAGTCCTTGCGCCTTTTAGCCCGACCTCTTCTTGGACCGTACCGACGGCATATATGGTGGCATTCGATTTTGTCCGCTTCAAAGCATCGAGCATGACTACCAGTCCCACCCTATCATCGAATGCCTTCCCAGTGACCTTGTCATTTGCAAGCGTTCTGAACTCTCTATCGATGGTTATCGGCGTCCCTACCGTCGCGCCCAATTCCTCAGCATTTTTTATGCTGGTGGCGCCGATATCGATGAACATATCGTCTGCCTTGACCACCGTATCTTTCTCTTTTTCTTTCATTCTGTGCGGCGGTTTGGACCCAATCACTCCGGTTAGAGCCCCCTTTTCAGTATGTAAAATCACGCGCTGATTGAGCAACGTCTGGTCAAACCAACCACCAACCTTTACGAAGCGAATAAATCCACCTTTATCCACATAGTTAGCCATCATGCCAATTTCATCCATATGTGCGGCGAGCATGACGGATGGCTTTTTGCCATTTTTTGTCGCGATGAGGTTTCCAAGTGAGTCAATTTTAATTTCGTCAACATATGATTCCAGTTCCATCTGGACTATCGCGCGAACGTCATTCTCATGTCCCGGAATTCCGTGTGCATTTGACAATTTTTCCAGCAAATTTCTTATTTTTTTCATAAGTCTACTCCAAGCTCGCATGTCGGGATTGAAGATATTTCTCATCTCTTTTGGTGACGGTCATCAATTCAGATATCAGGCCATCCAAAAATACAAGGCTCGTCGTCTCGAAAATTGTTCCCAGCGGCACCAGTGGTTGATATTCTCCACGCACCTGGCGTTCGAAATAGTCGACGCTGTCCATTTTGCTTCGCCCTTTTACTTCAATTACTACGTCAGATTTCTTCGCCAATGGCGAGCTGATATTCGAAGTTATCGTCACCAGTTTGGCTCCACATTGTTTCCCAACAAGGGCGAGTTCGACGACCGATTTTGTCTCACCTGAGCCAGAAATTGTGATTAAAAGATCCCCCTTCTCCACCGCAGGGGTAACGCTCTCGCCCACCACATATACAGGCAAGTCCAAATGCATTAATCGCATGGCGAACGCTCTTCCGACCAGCCCTGACCTGCCAGCACCCATCACAAATATCTTCTTGGCGGCGAGAATATGACTTATCAGGGCATCTACCTGGTCATCATGAATCTCGCCTGCTATCTTGATAATATGCGCCCCTATCAAATTCATCGTTAACTTGGTATCCCGCTTTGTGGTATTTTTGTCATTGGACACTGGTGATAATCTCCTTCATCTTCAATGCATCACTCTCTAATAAAGGTGATTCACATATCACGGTCGCATGATATTTTCGTTCGATTAATGCCTCTACTAAATGCTTAAAATTTGGGTCATCGTTTATGGGAGTGTGCTTTATTTCATTCCCCTTCGCATATTTTACACCGGTAAAATGAATATGAAATTTATTCCCCTCAAATCTATCAAAGACCGCTTCATAGTCTTCTTTCTGGTTCAATGAACCGTTGCCCCTTGCATGAATGTGGGCAAAATCGAGCACTGGCACAGTGCCCTTTACCGTTGCCACGAGCTTCGCTATTTCATCAACGGTGCCAAACTGCCGCTGCCTGCCAGCAGTTTCAAGCCCGATTTTTACATCATTATCGACCACACTTGACACCTCCTCGCAGGCTCTTCGAACAAGTTCGAAGGTATCGTTCGAGTAATAAGCAGGATGAACCACTACGATACCTGCACCTGCCTCTTTTGCACGCTTGGCTGATTTGATGATATATTCCTTGCTTTTTTCGATCGTTGCAATTTCCGTTGAAGCGAGATTGATGTAATAGGGAGAATGGACTGATAATCTGATTTCCAATTTTTCAGCCAGACGACCGACCTTTTCGGCGGACTCGCTATTCATGAAGACCCCCCTGACAAATTGAATCTCCATTGCGTCCAATCCAATTTCAGAAAGATACCGAATTCCTTCTTCTATCCCCTTCCCCTTTCTATCCACAGGGATTCCGGCTATGCCTACTTGAATCAATCGATCACTCGCCTGGTTGGACGCTATACGCATCTTTTTTGAAGTCTATCTTCTTGATGTGCCACCCAACCACATCGCGCAGCTCGTCAAAAAGCAGCATGATCTTTGCGACGCTTCCATCCCAGAACATAGTGTTCTTGACGTCTCCTTTTCGGAGCTGTGCGAAAATAGATAGCGCAAAATGTTCTAATGCCTCTCTTTTTGAGAATGGTATGTTAAATATCGCACGATATCCTTCCCTCGTCTTTGCATATGAAACCAGAGTGTATCCCCTCACCTGATAGTCCTGAATCCCCTCAAAGCTACAGATGACCTCTTTTTCACATTCCACTGAAGAATCTATGCTGGAAACGCCAGTGATAATCCGTTTGATCAAATCGATGGTCGCCTTTTTTCCAAACCAAATTGTTATCTTCCCATGAGTACAGGAAATCGTAACATCATCCCTGCCCATACCCATCAAAGATACAATGTGATCTGCTGTACTAATATCAAACTTCGCTATATCCGGATAGCCGTCATCAGCATCTATGGATATGGATATCATATAATCTCACAGCCAAATTATATGAGATGCATATATTTACCTTTTTATTATCAAATCATGTACCAGAATCTTTACCAAAATTTATTTATAACTATATAGAGTATTGATGTCTGGCAGGATGAAGTCTACGACGAAAGCTAAACTATTATCTACGGATGATAGTCGTTGTGTATAAGCCTGGGTTAAAAACCAGAGAATGACACAACTAAACACCTTAGCAGAAAGGTGTTGATGCGACACCCGTAGAAAAAAGGCCCAAAGGACGAAAAATCGGCAGATTCTATCTAGTCGATAAGTACTTCGAGGGTCGAGTCCTGCCACTTCATTTTATGTCAGATAAATCGTTTTTAACCGCCCAACAAATTCGAGTTCTGAAGTTGCGTGAAAAAGGACTAACCCAAAAAGAAGTGGCCCACCGATTGGGCACCACTCGCGCCAACATAAGCACCATCGAAAAAAGGGCCCATGCCAATATCGAACGTGCGAGAGAGACGCTTAAAGAATGGAAAGAACTATTGGCACCGGTTCAAATCAACATCCCAGAGGGCACGGATGTGTTGGAAATACCAAAGAAGGTATTCCGTCAAGCGGACGAGAATGGCATCAAGATACAAGCCGATACGCTGGAGTTAATCACGCAGATAGAAAAACAAAAGAAGGATAAAATAAAGAACCGAATGCTCATCGAAGGTCTTCAGATTTATATCAGCGTGACTGGAGAGATAATACTCGACTGATACATCATCTGAGCCGTCCAAACACGTGCACACTCGGCGCCTTAAAAGATAAAAATACTTCCGACCCAATGTCGAGATTCAGGTCCAAGAAGGACTGTCTCGTTATGAATACGACGAATGGCTCCCCCGCATTTACGACCAATCGCATAATTGATCCACAGTCAAATATATCGATTATTCTGCCAGCTAAAACGTTCCTCGCGCTCGACATGATTTTCTTCTTCGATACGATGATGTCCTCTGGTCTGACAACTGCAAAGACCTCGCCAGTTCTCTTCGTACTGGAAATCAACTCAATGTTATCTGTAAATACTTTTGTAACGCCGCCCTCTTCTCTTGCCCTCCCAGCGAACAGATTCTCAACGCCAACGAAGTTTGCGACGAACTCGGATTCTGGCTTGCGGAATACCTCTTCCGGCGTATCGATTTGAACGAGTTTTCCCTCCATGAGTACCCCCATCCTATCCGCAAGGCGTTGGCCCTGGGACATGTCATGAGTGGCCATTATTATGGTGACGTCGTGCTCATATCTGATGCGCGATATCATCCCCTCGATTATATCTGCGCTTTTTGGGTCGAGATTCGCGGTTGGCTCATCCAGTAACAGCACATCGGGCTCGATTATAAGGTCTCGTGCTAATGCCACTCTTTGCATCTCCCCTCCTGAAAGAGTCCGAGCATTTCTATTCTCAAAACCAGAAAGAGATACCATCTCTAATACATTTGCAACTTTTTCATCGATGCCATCCTCCCCCCTCACCTTCAAACCATACGCCACATTATCATACACACTTGCATTAAACGCTATTGGCTTTTGAAACACCATTGCCATTTTTCTGCGAATACTCAGTTTGATTCCTTCAGGCTGATCTACGGTATCGATTCCATCAAAAAATATTTTTCCACTGGTGGGAGTATCAAGTAGATTTAATAAACGCAATATTGTGGTCTTGCCAGAGCCAGTGGGGCCTATCAGTGCAAGAGTCTCACCTTTTTTAACTTCAAAATTGATGTCTTTTAATATCTCTTTATTTCCAAAGCTCTTACATAAGCTCTTAACTTCTATCAGAGACATTTAATTACCTCTGTATTGTATTATGTTCATAACCAAATTGACCATCAATGCCAGTAACATAAGAATAATTCCGAGTGATATTGCAATTACAACCTCACCTTTTGCCGTTTCCATAGCAATGGCAGTAGTGAATACTCTTGTGAATTCTCTTATATTCCCGCCAATCATCAGGGCAACTCCAACTTCTGATATTGCCCTGCCAAAGCCAAGCACTATAGTGGATATAACAGCAAATCTTGCCTCTTTTATGATAGTAACGATGGTTTGAAATTTAGTTGCACCGAGTGAGAGGGCAGTGTCCTTTATTTCTATGCCAACACCACTAAGAGATGAGATTGTAAAGCCAAGTATAATTGGAGATATCAATACCATCTGTCCTAATACCATGCCATAAGGTGTAAAAAGTAAACCAAATATGCCAAGCGGACCTGCTCTTGACAGCATTAAAAAGACAAAAAGGCCCACAATAACAGTTGGTAAACTGAAGAGTGTTTGAATAATGCCTATCAAACTTCTTTTGCCAGCAAAATCATGAAAATGTATGAGGCCACCAATTGGTATGCATATTAAAGCCGCAAAAAAAGTAGAAAGAGAGGAGATGAGTATACTCCTCTTTGCTATCCCCATAACCTCGGGGTCGAGTGTGATTATAAGCTCTATCGCTTGTATGAATGCTTCTATAATTTCACTCACACCAATTCAGTCTCCTGAATTCCCTTTATGATGCTGATGTTTTGCATAATTCCCATGTTGGGCATCCTTTCCTCTGGCAGTCGCTGGCTAATGGGAAAAACAAGGGTCTTCCATCCACGACGCCAAATTCACCGATTTTTTGCTGGATCTCCGGCGACATGAGGAAGTTTATGAAGTTGTTTGCCATCTCGAAGTTCACATGTGGGTGTAACTCCGGATTCACCGCAATCACTCCATAGGGATTGAACAAGAGCTCCCCCACCTCAACGAGTGGAACTAAATCCACATCGCCTGCAAATGCCAGAAATGTTCCGATGTCAACCAGTGTGTAGGCTGATTTCTCATTTGCCATCCTGAGTGTTGCTCCCATGCCTGCCCCAGCCTCTACGTACCATGGTCCCGACATTCTGACCATTTCGTAGTCATGGCCAGCGCTTACCCATATCGCTATCTCTCGGGCATGTGTCCCTGAGTCATCTCCTCTGGAAACAAACCGGATTTGTGGGTCCTTTATGCCTGCTTCCATTATCCTTGTAACTGCATCTTCCGGGCTCATTCCTCGGATGCCTGCCGGGTCGTCTTTAGACCCTATAATAAGGAAGTAGTTATAGGCTATGCATCTCCGATTAACTCCATATCCAGCCTCCACAAATGCATCTTCTCTTGCTCTATCATGAACAAGTAACACATCTACATCTCCATCCTCCCCATGTCGAATGGCTATGCCTGTTCCTGCGGAAATTATCTGTAAATCTACATTGTGTTTATCTTCAAATATGGGCTCAAGATGGACAAGCAGTCCTGTATCATAGAGACTCGTCGTCGTTGCCAATATCAAGACCTCTGGTTCTTCGGTCGGCATCTCTACACAGCCGGTTATGAGCATACCAGATAGCATGATCATTGCAACTAAAACTGTTAACTTTTTATTCATTTGGTCACCAAACTTAGTTACCACACTCCCTATAAAAACCTTTTTGTTTTTATAATCATTATTATAAAAAGAGAAGAAATTACGTTTTTTCCCTATTTTTAAAAATTTATTTTACTTTTTTTTAAATCGAACAATAATCTTTCAGTTCTTCTTTCCATGTAGGATGCCTTATTCGACGTCCTTTCCATTTAATTTTTCTATCCTTAATCCATCTGATTGCATCTCTACTTTTTATCAAACTTCCCCATCGATTAGAGCTAGCACGACCTAATGAAAATTCTCCACTTTGTACTGGACTACATATTTCTTCGACCCCATTGCTTCTAACTATAAGAAGACCAAAGCATCTTTTTCTACATTTCTTTTTTATTATTTCCATGTCGTAAGAGGAAGGAGGAGGTATTCCTAAATATTTTTGTGTTGCAGGGAATCCACCTAACTGAAATATGCCATGTTTCTCATCACAATAAGCTTTATATCCGCTACTTTCTATTTCAACAACTATAGAACCTTCCTTCCAATCGAAAGGCTGAGTATATATAATAATTAAATCGACTCTACCCTCTCCAAGTTCTGTTTCTTCATGGATCAAAATTTTTGATTTAAGGCTAAATTGATTACATAAGTGCCAAACGATAGGTTTCACGAGCTCTTTTTCCTTTATCATCTCATTCCCATAACATTACAAATTGTGCGTAAATAAACAGACATACTTTTAAAATGCCCGCATGTTTTTACAAATCCGTTTTTATCCCAGGTCACATTTTGCCCAGTTTGGCTTTCCGTTCTCTAATGTCCCCCTCCTCAATGAGCTTAAACAGAGGCTTCACATCCCTTATGCGCTGGGATTTGATGTTTCCTTTCGCAGACCTCCATTCCTGCTCATGCACCGAACTATCATATCCCAACATATTCCAGAGTTTTTGCGCCGAGAATGGCAAGAAGGGAGTTATTAGAATGGACAGTGCCCGTGCAATACATGCGCTTACATAAAGCGTATTTCCACATGATTCCTTGTCCTTCCAGGGAGCTTTTTCGTTGAAGTATTGGTTGCCGAGCGATGCTAAATTCATTATCCTCGTCATCCCCCTTTTGAACTCGCACTTTTGAATATGGGTGCCGACCTCGTCCACTGCCATGTCAATATCAGCTAATACGGACATGTCCTGTTCATCAAGGTCAGCCGCCTCTGGTATGATGCCATCATAAAACTTATCGATGAACGTCAGAACGCGATGGGCAAAATTTCCGAAAGTGGCTACTAGTTCCTCGTTATTCCTGCGCCGAAATTCATCCCATGTGAAATCCGCATCCTTTGACTCCGGCATGTTGATGGACAAGTAATACCGCAGGGGGTCTGGATCAAAATGCTCCAGATATTCATCTAACCAGACCGCATAGCCCTTGCTGGTCGAAAATTTGCCCCCTTCGAGATTCAGAAACTCGTTTGCTGGCACATCGCTTGGGAGGTTCAAGCATTCGCCATAGCCCAACAACATCGCAGGCCATATGATGGTGTGGAAGGGGATGTTGTCCTTTCCGATGAAATAATATGTCTCCGTATTTGGGTCTTTCCACCAGTCCTTCCATGCGTAGGGCTTACCTCTTTCGGCAAAGTACTGTTTAGTCGCAGAAAGATAACCTATCACCGCCTCAAACCACACATAGATTACTTTACCTTCGGCCCCTTCGATTGGTATCGGAACTCCCCACTCAAGGTCGCGTGTGATAGGCCTATCCAGCAATCCTTCCTTTAACCAGTTGATCGTGAAATTATAGACGTTAGGTCTCCATTGGCCCTTTTTGGTCTCGATCCATGCTATAAGCTTGTCTTGAAATGCGGAAAGTTTTAAGAAGTAATGCTTACTTTCTCTCATCCCGGGCATAGTATGACAGTGCTTGCAGTATGGATCGATTAACTCAGTAGGGTCAAGTGTCCTGCCACATTCATCGCACTGGTCCCCTCTTGCCTCTTTTGCGCCGCATTTAGGACATGTCCCCTCTACATATCGATCTGGCAAGAACTTATTACACTTTGGACAGTAAGGCAAACTCATGGTTTTCTCGTAAATAAAACCGTGGTCGAGCAGCGTCAGAAAGAAATCCCGTACGGTGTTGTGGTGATTCTCAGTCGTCGTTCTGGTAAACAGGTCATATGAACATCCAATATCCCCAAGAGAGCGTTTGATTATTCCGTGATATTTATCAGCTATATCCCTGGGCGCGCGGTTTTCCCTCTCTGCCTGCACAGATATGGGCGTTCCATGCTCATCTGTCCCGGAAACCATCAGCGTCTCGTTTCCGACCATCCTGTTGTATCTGGCGAATATATCGGCAGGCAGATACGAGCCTGCAAGGTGTCCCAGATGCAGGGGACCATTGGCATATGGCCATGCCGTCGTTACGAGTATTTTTTTGGTCATCTTATTCTTTAAGGACATGATGTGCGCCGACATATAAGGCTATTTGAGGATGCTCACAACAATCCTTTCGTGCTCGGTACATCCTCTCTTCGGGTGTCGATCTTCGTAGCATCGTCCAGCGCCAGTGCCAGTGCCTTAAATAGCGCCTCGCTCTTGTGGTGGTCGTTCTTTCCATCCAAAAGTTTCGCATGAAGGTTTATCTTGAACTCTGAGACGAAAGTTTCGATAAAATGGGATATCATCTCGATGCTCATGCCCTCTATACTCTTCTTACTAAAGTTGACGTCAAAATTGCAGTGACTTCTGCCACTTATATCTACTGAAACTAATAATAGGACATCGTCCATGGGAATTATGGCGGAACCGAAACGTCTTATACTTCTCTTCTCTTTCAAAGCATCCCTGAACGCCGCTCCAAGTGAAATTGCCACATCTTCCACGATGTGATGCTCATTATCCCCGGACGCCCTGACATTCAGGTCAAATAACCCATGTTTAGCAAAACTCGAAAGCAGATGATCAAAGAATCGTATACCCGTGTTTATATCATAATTCCCTTTTCCATCTATGTTCAAGGAAATTTCGATGTCGGTTTCATTCGTCTTTCTTTTTGTTTTGGATATCCTCATCGTACCACTCTCATCGCTTCTTTTAGCGTGAAGTTGCCTTTATATAGTGCAGTTCCAACCACTGCACCAGCAGCACCCACCCCTTTGATGGCGATCAGGTCGTCCAGAGATGCGACACCCCCGGATGCGATTACTGGGATGTCCACCGCATGAACCAACTCGTCAATCGGTTCTGGGTCCACTCCAGACAATAATCCCTCGACGTTTATGTTTGTAAAGAAGATGAAGCCTGCGCCCAATTTCTGGAACTTCATACCTATGTCAATCGGTTTGACTCCAGAACTCTTTTTCCATCCCTCCACCATGACATCGCCATCCTTTACATCCAGAGAGACCATGATATGTTCACTTCCATACTCATCTGCCAGTTTTTTGACGAGCATGTGATTTTCTACTGCTGCGGTTCCCAAGATGATTCTGTCAACTCCCATATCGAGAAGGACCACAGCATCATCATAGGACCTGATGCCACCTCCAACTTGAATCGTCACAGGACATCTCTCTCTGACCTGACAAATTAGGTGGGTGTTTTTTCGCCTTCCTTCTATCGCACCATTTAGGTCCACTAAATGCAGGACGTTTGCACCCTCTTTGACCCAGCGCATGGCGACCCCGACAGGGTCGTCCAGCGAAATCGTCTCAGTGCCAGGCACGCCCTGCACGAGCTGGACGCATTTGCCGTCCTTGATGTCTACGGCAGGGATTATCTCAAAACTCACAGTACCATCCTTTCAATCGGGACCACTAAAATATCCTTTGCACCCAGTCGCTTAAGCTCGTTTATGGTGGTGAATATGTCATCCTCGTCGACAACAGCATGAACTGCCATCATGGGCGTGGCAGATTCTACGCGCAGTACAGTAGGACCAGATAATCCCGGTATCCTCTTCTTTACCCTCTCCAATGCCTCTTGAGGCACGTTCATCATAAGGTATCGCTTACCTTCGGCACGGACAACACTCTCCAGTGCAGTCTTAACTTCGTTTATCTTTTCCAAATTCTGCTTCAGGCTATTTTTATTTGCGATCAGCCTAGCAGATGTCGAGAGCACATGCCCTATCGCCTCCAATCGATTCATCACCAGACTCGTGCCAGAACTCGTTAAATCTACTATGGCATCGGCGATGCCGACATGTGGCGTCATCTCCGTGGCTCCAGACACTTCTATTATATCGACGTCGATTTTGCGTTCATCGAAGAACCTGTTGGTGATATTTGGGAATTCGGTTGCGACTCGTTTACCTTTTAAGTCCATCACCGTTTTGATCTTGGAATCGTTTGGCACGGCCAACACTAGCTCCGCTTTTCCAAATTTCAGATCAAGCAGGACTTCAACATCTACGCCTGCTTCAGTAATCAAATCAAATCCAGTAACCCCAAGGTCTGCTGCACCATCTTGCACATATTCCGGAATATCAGGAGCGCGTGCGAATAGCAAGTTAATATCAGGGTTTACTGTTTTCGCAAACAGTTTTCTCATCGACCCGTCGATGATGTGCAGCCCTGCACGCTCCAATAATCGAGTGCAAGGCTCGTACAACCGTCCTTTGTTTGGCAACGCGATTTTCAAGTTTATAGTACCTCCGTATTTTATGTACACCATTAATTACATATGAAGTTTTGTTATATATAATCCTAAACCATAAACGAGTGTGGACTGTGTATGACCGACATATTAATCAAAAATGGACTTGTCATGACTCCGAAGGGATTTGTCAAGGAGCCCATATCCATTGAAAATGGGGTAATCGCAAATATCGGCAAGAGTGGCGTGGCAGACCAGGTGATAGATGCCAGTGGCGGAATCGTGATGCCAGGTCTGGTCAACACCCATACACATCTTGGCATGACTCTGTTCAGGGGCTATGCGGACGACCTTCCATTGAAGCAGTGGCTCACAGAGCACATATGGCCAATAGAAGCAAAGCTGACCGATGCTGATGTGCACATTGGTACCTTGCTCGGCTGCCTCGAGATGATCAGGTCCGGCACGACAACATTCGCAGATATGTATATCAAGATGGATGGAACCGCCATGGCAGTAGAAGAGTCCGGACTCAGGGGTGTGCTGTCATACGGCATGATCGAACTCGGCGATGAAGAGAAGGGGGAAAGAGAGCTGGAAATCGGCAGAAAATTCATCAAAAAGTGGAATGGTGCGGCAGATGGACGAATTGTGGCTAGATATGGACCTCATGCGCCGAATACCTGCTCGCCAGATTTTTTGACACGTGTAAGGGAGCGAGCATATAAAGATGGTGTCTGCATTCACATCCATCTTGCAGAGACGAAGATGGAGACGGATGAAATGATGGCCAAATATGGCATGTGCTCCGTACGACTGCTGGACAATATCGGTTTTCTCGGTCCAGATGTGCTGGCTGCGCACTGCGTCTGGCTTTCAGATGATGATATCAAAATCCTGAAGAAGAGCGATGTTAAAATAGCACACAATCCCACCAGCAACATGAAACTCGCATCGGGAATCGCCCCGATTCCAGAGTGTATCAACAATGGGATTGTAGTAGGAATAGGAACGGATGGGTGCGCCTCTAACAACACCCTTGATATGTTCCACGAGATGAAAATGGCTGCGCTGCTCCACAAGGTCCACAAACTCGACCCAACTGTGATTCCCGCACAGGAGGTGTTGAAAATGGCTACCATCAACGGCGCACATGCACTTGGTATTGACGGTGGAACCATTGCCAAGGGCAAGAAGGCGGATATCATCATCGTCGATATTCATAAGCCGCACCTGACGCCTAAGCATAGTCTCACGTCACATCTGGTTTACTGTGCAAAAGGCAGCGATGTCGGCACGACCATAGTGGACGGAAAGGTTTTGATGGAAAACTATGTAGTCAAGGCATTGGATGAAGAGGATATCATGGAAAAGGCTGAAAAGGCTGCAGAGAATTTAATCTCAAGTTGCGCGTAATATTAGTAACATCAAGGTGGATTAAGGATGAGATGATGGTATGAAAACCCAGCAAAAAATAATCATTGGTGATTCAAGATGTATGAAGGAGGTAGAGGACGAATCAGTCCATCTTATCATTACCTCTCCACCGTATTGGCAACTGAAGGATTATGGAAATGGAAAACAGATAGGTTTCAATGATAGTTATGAAGAGTATATCAATAATCTCAATCTGGTCTGGAGTGAATGCCATAGGGTTTTGCATAAAGGCTGTCGTTTGTGTGTTAATATAGGCGACCAGTTTGCTCGCTCTGTCTATTATGGAAGGTATAAAGTTATCCCGATAAGGACCGAAATCATCAAGTTCTGCGAAAGTGCTGGCTTCGATTATATGGGAGCCATCATCTGGCAAAAGGTTACTACTTGCCATACGACTGGTGGGGCTACTGTAATGGGTTCTTTTCCCTATCCAAGAAATGGTATTCTCAAACTGGATTACGAATTTATTTTAATTTTCAAAAAACATGGGAGTCCTCCTAAGGGTAGCAAAGAGATTAAAGAGGAATCGAGATTAACGCAAGAAGAATGGAATCAATACTTTACTGGACACTGGAATTTTCCAGGTGAAAAGCAGGATAAGCATCTTGCGATGTTTCCTGAAGAGCTACCGAAACGACTTATTAAAATGTTTAGTTTTGTTGGTGATACAGTCCTTGACCCATTTCTTGGAAGCGGGACGACATCTTTGGCTGCTAAAAATCTGAACAGAAACTCCATCGGATACGAAATAAATGAAGATTTTCTGCCAATCATAAAAGAAAAACTTGGAATAAACCAAAGCACTATTTTTCAAGATGTAACTTTTGAGATAATCAGGCAAGAGGAACCAAGAATAGACTTCAAAGAAAAGATTAAAGAACTCCCATATATTTTCAAGGACCCGATAAAGTTTGATAAGAAAATTGACCCGAGGAAATTGAGATTTGGGTCAAAAATAGATAATTCTCATCCTGGAAGAGAAACATATTACGCTGTGAAAGATGTAATCAGTCCTGAGATATTGATACTGAATAATGGATTAAAAGTCAGATTATTGGGGGTGAATGAGATACCAGAAAAAAATAGAGACGCAATACAGTTTTTACAGCAGAAAACGAAAGGGCAAAAAGTATTCTTGAAATTTGACGCCACCAAATACGATGAAAAAGATCATCTGTTATGCTATCTCTATCTAAGAAACAAGACATTTATCAATGCACACCTTATTAAAAATGATCTTGTTGATGTGGATACTACATTAGATTACAAATACAAGTCTCAATTTTTAACCTACAGGATGGTAAAATAATGGCAAAGGAATGGATTTTAAATAGTGCGATGAATCGTTTTCAGTTGAATTTCAAACGCAACGTTGGAGCGGTTTCCGAGGAGATCAGAAAATGTTCTCCAAAGACCATCAAGGAGTGGAGCGAGTATTATTTTCGAAATGTCAGAACCAAAGAACACATAGAAGAATTAGGTCGGAAATTATACATTAAAATTACCGAAGTGATCTCCGCCGAAGTTGAAGAAATCACAGAGGAAGATTGTATTGAATATATGTTTAACATGGTAATAGACAGGACATTTGACGGATATATGACCGAGATTGATACCATCTATGGTCAATTGCAAAAGAAGTTGAATGTGAAGATTCAGCCTGCCCCCGATGAGTGGGACAGATTGTACAACGTAGATTTTTTCATCAAGATAGGAGACAAGTATATCGGACTTCAGATTAAACCTGCTGGAGATGTTTCACACATACCTCAAATCTTTAAAGAACATTCGATTCAAGAAGCCACTCATAAGAAATTTACTGAAAAATACGGTGGCAAAGTGTTCTATGTTATATCTATAAAAGAGGGCGGAAAAAAGAAGATACATAACATAGACGTTATTTCGGAAATTGAAGAGGAGATCAAGAAGCATGAAAAGTAAATCTCCATCAGCAGAAGAGGGTCGCCTCAGAATCGAGTGGGCAAAAAAACATATGCCCGTCTTAGGGCGCATACGAAAACAGTTTGAAGCAGAGCTCCCGCTTGAGGGGCATACGATTGGAATGGCGCTTCATGTCGAAGCCAAAACCGCTGTGTTAGTAGAGACTCTGGCGGCAGGTGGCGCAGAGGTCGCAATCACGGGTTGCAATCCATTAAGCACGCAGGATGATGTGGCACTTGCATTGCGTCAGAAGGATGTACCATGCTATGCAAAACACGACTGTAACACCAGAGAATACTATCGGGCAATCGACGCTGTTCTGGATAATAAACCAGATATTACGATAGACGATGGCGCTGACCTGATATTCAGGCTCCATACTGACCGCAAGGAACTGCTCCCAGACATCATTGGGGCATGTGAGGAGACCACCACAGGCGTCCGTCGCTTAAAGGCTATGCAGGCTGATGATGCGCTTAAATTTCCAGTGATAGCTGTCAACGATGCTAAAACCAAGTTTCTTTTTGATAACCGATATGGCACCGGGCAATCGACATGGGACGGAATAATCAGGACGACGAACCTGCTGGTAGCTGGAAAGAATGTCGTGGTCGCAGGTTATGGGTGGTGCGGTAAAGGCGTTGCGATGAGAGCGGATGGCCATGGCGCAAACGTGATAATAACCGAGGTCGATCCGATTCGAGCCTTGGAAGCAAAAATGGACGGCTATAGGGTAATGCCAATGATTCAAGCCGCGAAGATCGGTGACTTTTTCATCACTACCACCGGCAACAAAGATGCCATCATAAAGGAGCATTTTAAGCTTATGAAGGATGGCACAATACTGGTAAACGCCGGTCATTTTAACGTGGAGATTGATATGGCTCAACTCAGCAAGATTGCAAAGAGCGTCAGAAGAGTTAGAGCCAATATTGAAGAGTATGATTTGGATGAGAAGAGACTTTATGTCCTGGGAGGGGGGCGGCTTGTTAATCTGGCAGCAGGTGATGGGCATCCTGTCGAGGTTATGGACATGAGCTTCGCAAACCAGGCTTTATGTGTCAGATATATCGTGGAGTATGGAAAAGACCTCCAAAACAAGGTATACGGCGTCCCTGAAGACATCGATGAGCAGGTGGCGCACCTGAAATTGGAATCAATGGGGATTCAGATTGACCGAATGAGCGCCGAGCAAATAGAATATATGTCTGGATGGAAACATGGAACTGAGTAATGTGACCAAGATGGAATGATATGCGAACTTGAGTTCAGATATAAAGAGTTATCGGAAATTTTGCTTAAAGAGGTAAAATATGGATAAAACAGAACTTGGCTCAAAAATTGCAAAAGGCGGGTTTGCAAACGAAAAGGCAATTTGTAGAAAGTTTAATTCTTGGAGAAAAGATAAAGAGGCACAGGAATGGCTCAAAATAATGAATTACGATATTAAAAAACTTGATTCTGTAAAAGCAATTCAAGTTCCTACCAGAATAAAGAAGAATGATTTAAGTAAGTTTGAAGTTAATGAAAAAGAGTACGAGCAGTTTGTGAGATTTAAAAAGGCAGACGCTCAGATAAGAATTATTATAAAGATTGGGAATATACTTAAAATTGAAAATATGTCACTCAAGAAAGCAAATTCTGATGCTGATTATAATCAAATTGACAAAAGAACTGTTGCAGACTATCAAGAAATGTGGAAATTTGATGATGAGATTACATTTTGGCTTAAACTTTTTACAGGAGAAATAGCCCATAAAAAATACTCAGGGAAAATAAGTATTAAAAAATTTAGAGATAAACGACGCCTGTTCTTGAACGAAATGCCAGAAAGAATTCAGGATAAAATTATTAAATTCTTTAAGAGAAATCAAATTATGATAATAAGCGATATAATCAAGGGAAGAGGTGGGTTATCTGCTGATTGGATGTTAGTTACAAAACTTATTGGAAAAATCACAATGCAAAGAAAAGGTGGAACTCCAGACCCAACAAAAATACAATTCAAGACAAAACCATGTCAGTTATTTAATCTTGGAGAATAACAATGGAAGTAAACAAAGTATATTTGGGCGATTGTATAGAAATTATGAGAACATTACCAGATAAGTCTATAGATTTAGTATTTGCAGATCCGCCTTTCAATATAGGGATAAAATACGATGTTCATAATGACAACATGTCTTATGAAGAGTACTATAACTGGTCAGAAAAATGGATAAAAGAAACTTATAGATTACTTAAAAACAATGGGACAATATACATTGCAATTGGTGATGAATTCGCAGCAGAGATAAATGTAATTTTAAAAAGGACAGGCTTCTATTTTAGAAATTGGATTATCTGGTACTACACTTTTGGGCAAAATCAGAGAAAAAAATTTAATCGTGCGCATACTCATATTCTATATTTCACTAAAGACAAAGAACGATTTACATTTAATGATAAAAATATAAGAATTCCTTCTGCGAGGCAACTTATTTATAAAGATAGACGGGCAAATCCAATTGGAAAAATCCCTGATGATGTTTGGCAATTTTCAAGGGTTTGTGGCACTTTTAAAGAACGGATAGGAAAGCATCCCTGTCAGATGCCTGAAGATTTGTTAGAGCTAATAATAAAAACAAGTTCTAAAGAAGGCGATTTAGTTTTAGACCCTTTCGGTGGTACGGGAACAACTGCTGCAGTAGCCAAAAGACTAAAACGAAATTTTATTACAATGGAAATATCAAAGGAATATTATAATGTTATATTAAAAAGATTAAGTGGTAAATTTGCAGAGATAAAAAGGAATAAACAAGTTGAGCCAGAAAAACAAAAAACATTATTTGAAATTGTATGATTGTCGCAAAACTTCCGATAACACAGCATATACGCTACAGGCTAACGCCCTTGCCCTTCGGGACATTTTGCTATCGCAAAACGTCGTATATGCTCGGAACGTTATATTCCATATGGCGAAAGGTTTTAAAAGTAATTATACAAGGAATATCTATGAGTAATCTCAATGGACAAGAAAGGAATATACAAAGAGCTCAAAGAAAATCCAAAAAATGTCAGATTTGAGGAGCTTTGCAGGGCAGCAGAATTATTTGGCTTTAATTTTAAAGGTGGTAAAGGCAGCCACAGGATACTTGTAAGGAATGGAATAAGGGAGATGTTAAACCTTCAGAATGTTAAAGGGAGGGCAAAACCTTATCAAGTCAGGCAATTCATAAAGATTATTGAGAAATATAACTTAGTAGAGGAATAGATGGGGAGTCATAAATACACCATAGAGATATTTTATAGCGAGGAAGATGGAGGCCATATTGCAATAGCTCCAGAACTTCCCGGCTGTTCAGCTTTTGGAGAGACTGAAGAAGAAGCGTTAAAAGAAATTAGAGTAGCTATTGATCTATGGTTGGAGACTGCTAAAAAAGAGAATAGAGAAATTCCAAAATCCATGGGAAAGGAATTTTTAAAGAGTATCGTTGATAAAGTATCTCAAGGGTTGCCAAGCAATTAAGGACATTATATAAAATCCAAATTAAAAAATACTCATTATTGGGAAGAATCCATCAAGATTTATCCACAAATCTTCTACGGACCTCTTCCATAATCCCGCCACTGCTGCATAGTTTGCACGAATTAAATTCCCCTATGCGCACCACTGCCGCCATTATACCTCTGTGGCGCAATTGTGTTACCAGCATATCAACGTCAAAATGTTGATCATGTCCCAGCGCGATGATGTCAGGTTTTATATCCTTCAGTGGCGCGAAGATGTCGGTCTCACTGCCAAGAATTGCTTTATCAACCGGTTTGAGCGATTTCACCATCTCCAATCGCTGTTTCTCGGGGATCATTGGCTTTCGTTTATGTTTAATATTCGAGTCTCTGGCAACGATGACAATTAACTCATCCCCGAGTTCCTTTGCCTTTTTGAGATATGTAAGGTGGCCGGGGTGCAATATCTCAAAGGTTCCAGTTGCAAGCACTTTTATCATTCAATCCTCATCTAAAATCGATATGTCATCCTCGATTTCAATATCCAATACCGGCAATTCTATTCTTTTTCCAGCAGAGTTGTAGCATGCCCAGCTCTGTCCAGTGTATGGGTGTCCTGCGATAATATTATAATTGTTCCCACGCTCGAACATCACCAGATCATCCGTTGAAGGGATTATGTTTGAAGATGGGTGGCTGTGAACAGACCCCACACTATCTAGAG
Source organism: Methanosarcinales archaeon Met12 (assembly GCA_002813105.2). NCBI lineage: Archaea > Methanobacteriati > Methanobacteriota > Methanomicrobia > Methanosarcinales > Methanosarcinales archaeon Met12. Next base: position 83,817 of record CP017966.2, read on the forward strand.
TTAAAGGCATCATGTATAGCATCATAACTGCGCTGACCTCTGATGAGATGGTGCCCGGTAATATGATCACATCAGTGATGATATCTTCTCTTGCCTGCAGCAATCCGACAAATTCATTTGGGTGTGTGGACTTGCACGATTCAAGTATAAATTGCAGAGTGTCCTTTGCTATCCCCTTAATGCGTTTCTGAAATATCTTCATCTATTCAATCGCTCTTTTACAGCAGCTATGATGATGGGCAAAGCTATCGTTGCATCGGCATAAACTGTAACAGCACGAGCATATTCACCGATCTTGCCCCATGACTTTGCTTCGTCCAGCGTCGCCCCTGATAACCCACCCATCTCCGCGCGGTCCATGGTGAGCTGTATCGCATAATCAAATCCCCCTCTCGGCGTGACGATCATGGACTGGAGTATGAAGTTCTTGGGAACGCCACCGCCAACGAACATCGCGCCCGTCTTCTTCGCGCTATAGCAGATGTCCATGAATTCGCGCATATCCTTGAATGTATCAACATCAAGTCTCTTGGTCTGGGTGTATAACCATGCCTGCAACCCTATGGCAGAATCCGCGATTGCGGGACAGAATATCGGGACATTTTTTTCTGCGGCCACACCTGTTATCGAATTGGGGTCATCGACTCTCAATCCTATCTCCGTCAGCAACTCCCTGATACTCATGCCGTCCCTATCGATGTCTGCAAAAATATCCAAAAGCCTATCCTCAAAAACGGTAAAGTGACGTTCCGGAAGAAAAACGTCGAATATGCGATTGATATGCCTGCGTCTCAATTCAAGGTCATCTACCTGCTCCACTCCTTTGTAGTGGCGCCCTCCAAATGCTTCTATCAAATCGTGAACGATATTTGCGCCCGTAGTGACGAGAACGTCTATCTGCCGCTCTTTTATCAAATCCACGACTATCTGCCGCATTCCTGCAGGCACCATTGCCCCTGCGAATCCTAAAAACTTCGTCCCGTCGTCGCATAGCATCGCTTCATAAATGTCAACGGCTTCTGCCAGTCTGCCCGCACCAAACGCAGCCCCCCTCATCTCTTCAATTAGTTGAGCTACCGTCATACCCGAATCAAGTCGTATTTGTTTGATTGGCTTTTGCAACACCTTATTCACCCCTCTTTTTTGCTACAATGAATTCCCGAATTAGTTTTGCACCCAGCAAGGCGGTTTGCCCGTGGTCATAAGCAGGTGCAATCTCAACCATATCAAATCCAACTGCGCGAGATGCTATGCTTTTAATGACGAATCTAACGTCAGAGGGCGTTAACCCAAAGGGTTCGGGCGTCCCAGCCGCCGGCGCGTATGCAGGATCGATGGCATCGATGTCTATTGAGAGATATATCCTATCTGTACTTAAATAATCGAGCGTCTCCTGTACCACCATATCGATGCCCTCCGATTGAACCTGTTCTGCTGTGTAAAATCTAACGCGATTTTGCCTGACGAAATCATATTCTTCCCTCGCTCCGCTTCGAATCCCAATGGAGACGTAGTTTTCTACGCCACATTCCTCAAGGATGCGCCGCGAGACACATGCATGGCTCTGTTTACTTCCGCTGTATTCATCTCTCTGGTCGAGATGCGCATCCAGTACCATGACCCCAACATCATCGATTGCCTGAATGCACGGATGTGTCAGTGTATGCTCACCGCCCATCATGATAGGCACCTTATCATCTCCTATGATTTTTTCCACTGCCGACCGTACGAGTGCAAGCGTCTCGTCTATATTGGTGCTCACTTCAATATCGCCCAGGTCGCAGAATGGCACCTCGCATAGGTCCACGTCATGCTCTGAACTATATGTCTCAAAATTGTAAGATGCCGCTCGCATTGCTGCAGGCGCTGATCTGGCGCCAGGGCGAAAACATGATGTGCCATCGAAAGGTACCCCGAATATAACAAATTCCGAGTCGTCATAGCCAGCATTGGCATCTGCAAAAACAGGACAGGTAAACAATCGCATCACCGCATATCTATTTTTCTGTTTCCCATGCTTTCAAGATATGTGATTTCCTGCCCCACACTCAATTTGCCCTGCAACTCCTCTTGGACCTTAAGCTCAAACGTGGAGTAGTCATCCATGCACATTAGCTGTGCGGAATCTTTTCCAGAAAAAGATAATATCTGTGCTTTCTTACGCTCAACTATAGGCACGTATATCTTGGCACTGATTGGCTGTACTATCGACCTTTTTTGATTGTCGAATATGCCAACTGCATCTATTCGTGCCTTTGCAGACCCGTGTTTACCTGTCTTGGAAGTGGCGATGTTAAGGATTGTACACGGCTCATCATCTATAACGACATACCTCCCCTGTTTGAGCGTTCTGACCTCTGTTTGTTCTTTCATTAACGTATCCCTCCTATTAAATCTAGGTAACATCTTAATATATATGCCACAATTTAAATGTATGTCAATGACATACAATAGCACCATGAAAAGATTATGCAGGGATATCGCAGATGCAGTTGGCGATGCTATCAAAGACCTTACCAATATTGCAGATGGAGGAGTCATACTTTACGAAGGGGCAAATGGCACGCCCACCGCCAGGATAGACGACATCGCTGAGAAGGCGGCACTTTGCGTTTTAAAGGAAGATGGACGGTCGATCAGGCTGGTAAGCGAAGAGGTGGGAAGCATCGTCTTAGGTGAGCGTCCCGAGTTCACCATCATATTAGACCCGGTGGATGGGACATATAACGCCATTCATGGCATACCCTTCTATTCAATTTCCATAGCCGTTGGTGGCTCCGATCTCTCTCAGGTATATTATGGATATGTTAAGGACCTGGTGACAGGGGATGAATACAGCGCAGAAAGAGCCAAGGGAGCGTTCATGAATGGAAAAGAGCTCCGTGTAGCCGACAAGACCAATTTAGATGAATATTGCGTGTCGGTTAACGGGTGTACACCGTTGATGGATTTCATGAATAAAAATAATAAAAGGATTCGACTGATGGGAAGCGCCTCGCTCGAATTATGTTATGTGGCATCCAATAGGTTGGACGGATTTGTCGACGTCAGAAGGCGCTTGCGCATCACAGATGTGGCAGCAGGAAAACTGATTATAGAAGAAGCGGGCGGAATCGTGACGGACGATAACGGCGCCATACTGAACTCGCCACTCGATGTCAAAAGAAGGGTTAATATCGTAGCTGCTAACGAGGGGATACACAAAGAGTTGATTACCAGATTACAGGGGTGATGTAGGTGAAACCAAAGAAAATAGGCGTTGTTTCACGATGCGACACGGTGGAGGCGATTCAGATGGTCAATGCTATCGTGAACTCCTTCCAGGATTCGGTCAAGATAGTTCTGGAGCCGCGAGCTGCAGCCGAAATAGGCAAACGTGAATGTGCAGTTCCCCTATCCAAAATGGACGTAGATATGATTATCACGGTTGGGGGAGATGGAACCATACTGCGCACCATCCAGCTACTCCCCAGACCAACGCCCATCCTCGGCATCAATATGGGAGACGTGGGATTTCTGGCCGATGTCGTTCCAGCAAGCGCCAAAGAAGTGATCGAACGGGTACTCGATGGATTCGAGATACAGAAGCGTGCGCGACTTGCCGTGCACGTGAATGATGAAAAGCTTCCTCCTGCGACCAATGAGGTGGCAGTTATCACTTCAAGACCTGCCAAAATACTGCACTTCAGAGTTTTAATCGATGGGAAAGAGATCGAAACCACAAGAGCTGATGGTGTTGTAGTGGCAACACCCACTGGTTCGACTGCATATGCCATGAGCGCTGGCGGACCTATCATCGACCCGCGTGTAGATGCCTTTGTGATCGTGCCCCTCGCCCCCTATAAATTATCTGCCAGACCATGGGTCATCCCAGGAGATAGTGAAATAACACTTGAGTTGTTGCGCATAGACAAGAACGCCACGATCGTCATAGACGGACAGCATCGTCAAACCATCACAAAAGAGGACATCACCAGATTTATCAAGGCAAGAGAACCTGCACTATTCGTCAGGACGGATAGGGATTTTTATACAAAAGTGCGAGACACGTTGGTGGTCTGAACGAGGGATAAAATAAAGTTCGTCGTTTGTCAAAAAGGAGAAATATTTGATGATATCAAATCTATATAGATATGCTTATATTTTAGTATATGTATAAGATATACGATTATATTCCACATAGCTATGAGTTAAAAAAAGTAAAGGTGCTCAAATGATAGATAAATTCATTAGTATAATCAAGAAGATTATTGGTGCCGATAAGACTGGAGTAGTTACTGATAAGGATGAGACGGTCAGCGAGTTAATTCGGATGATTGATGGTTTGGCAGAGGAGAAGATTATTGACTGCCGAGGTTTTTCCAGACAGAGAACGATGTACAAGGGTGCCCTTAAAACCATATTGGAGAAGCAGGGAGAGAGTGAAGCAAGAGAGCTTTGTGCGTGGATCATGGCTCACATAAAAGAACATGGAAAAGCCCCGAAAAGCAAAAGCGTGAGAGAACAAGCTGGGCTTTTATAATAGCCTCGACCTAACCAAACTTCACGACTTCCACGTTGGCTTGCTTTAAAAACTCCAGCACTGGTAAATAAAAACGATTTTTATGAATCTATCTACAATTTACGCCTTTTCGATCACAATTTTATCATCGTCAAAAGAAGCGAACAGCTCGCCCTTTAGTTTATTGGACACTCCTTTAGGCATGGTAATCGTAAGTTTGTCGCCCTTCTTGCTCACTTCATAATAAAATTTGGCATGTAATCCTTCGGGAACTTCTACCCACTCCCCCTCTTGCAGTGCTTCTATGTTCTCCATGGATTTGATCTTAACTTTTCTCATAGCACATTACTTTCTCCTTTTCTTATATAACCTTTTTTCGCTGTCATTTGCGTCTCTTGCGGTCACGACTTTGTATCTATCTCCATGCAGTTTTAAAACGATGAACAACGTTCTTCCCTCTACCTGTCCCAGTATTTCCACCAATGATACGCCCTTCCTCGATATTTTTCTCATCAAGATTTTGCCGTTTACGGCTTTATTAACCTCCTTATCGGTTACATTGTGTTTAGAAATGTGTTTTATCGAATTTCTATCCCATTGAATGACTATTTCTCTTCTCACCTATACCACTTCCCCAATATCGCTCCAACGGAGCTATCAATTGGTAATTTTATAATAAACAATTGGACAACGACGATTCATGACACAAAAAAGATGTCGACAACAGCCTCGACCTAACCAAATTTAACGACTTCCACGTTGGCTTGTCTTAGAAACTCCAGCGCTTCCGTATCAGGATAGTCTCCAAGGTATACAACCCTCCCAATCTTCGCATTGATGATCATTTTAGCGCAGAGTATGCACGGCTGATGTGTAGTATACATTGTCGCGTTTTCCGTACTCACGCCATGGATGGCGGCTTGTATAATTGCATTTTGTTCAGCATGAACAGCCCGACAGAGTTCGTGCCGCTCTCCTGATGAGATGCCGTTTTGCTCCCTTATGCATCCAATATCCAAACAGTGCGCCAGGCCATGCGGAGCTCCATTATACCCTGTTGAGAGGATGCGGTTGTCCCTTACCATTACGGCGCCCACCTGATTTCTCAGACACGTCGACCTCTTTGCCACTACCGATGATATCTCCATGAAATATTCGTCGACAGATTGCCTCATTTTTCTCCCATATGCTACCCAATATCTTTTTAGAAGAAGTATTAAATGATATATACATATGTATATGTTCATTCGGGATGGGGGCAAAAAATGAAAATACAGAAACCGAGAGGCACGCGCGATTTTTTGCCAGAAGAGATGACAAAAAGGCGCTTTATCGAGAGTAAAATGCGCCAGACAGTAGAAAACTGGGGATATCGAGAGGTCCAAACGCCCACCTTTGAGCACCTGGAACTATTCACGATTAAATCAGGGGCAACCATCGTAGACGAAATATATGATTTCGAGGACAAGGGTGGACGGGCATTGGCCCTCAGACCAGAGCTGACCGCATCGGTCCTGCGGATGTATGTTGACAAGCTACAGGTGACGCCAAAACCCCTGAAACTCTATTATTTCGGAAACTGTTTTCGATATGAACGGCCGCAAAAAGGGCGCCTTAGAGAATTCTGGCATTTGGGGGCCGAATTAATCGGCAGTGACCGTCCTGAAGCAGACGCCGAGGTCATCGCACTCGCATCCTCTGTGCTTGATGCGATCGATCTTAAGGGAGATTTGCGCATTGGACAACTAAGCGTACTTAGAGCACTCATGGGTTCACTGGATGCGGAAACGCGGAGTATGGTCATGAGGCATATCGACAAGAAAGATAGCCAAGGGCTTGTTGGACTCTTAGAACAGGTCGGCGCCCAGAATATAAAAGAGCCCATTCTCAACCTGATCAGTTTAAAAGGAGGAGATGCAATCAGCAAGGCGCGCGAGATAGTCGGCGACCTTCCTGGCCTGGCTCATCTCGAAAGTGTTTTGGACACGTTAAATGCACTTGGGATTGAGTACTCGATCGATTTCGGCATTGCACGAGGGCTGGACTATTACACGGATATGGTCTTTGAAATCTACGCGGAGAACCTTGGTGCGCAGAACCAGATCTGCGGAGGAGGCACCTATCGACTGGCACATCTGTTCGGTGGCAGGGATACGCCGTCTACTGGCTTTGCCATAGGCTTTGACAGGGTCATCGAGGCGCTGGGCACTATACGGGTGCCCACTCAAAAGACAGTCGTAGTCATATCCACCGACAGGGCGAGCTCCGAAGCACAAAAAATTGCGCAACGATTGAGAGAACACATCCCCACGAACGTAGACCTGATGGGCAGGAATTTCACAGTCCAGTTATCCCACGCCGATGCCATTGGAGCCACCTATGCAGTCATAATTGGACCAAAAGAATTACGGGCCGGGAAGGTTACCCTTAAAAATATGGAGACTGCTGAACAGGAGATGCTGACGCTGGATGAGGTTATTCGGCGCATCGCATATTAATACCTCGTGCCGAAAGTTGTGAACTCGCCCGTTGGAGTGCCCATCTTGACTTTTACATCTTGAACGTATGCACCAGGTGGTCCCCTTCGGAGCAATGCAATCAGTTCATTTACTCTGTCTTTTTCTCCCTCAACGACCACATGAACGCGACCATCCGATAAATTGCAGACGTATCCTGTCAGGCCAAGGATCGTTGCATGACGCACGGTGAATGCCCTGAAGCCGATCATTTGCACTCTTCCAGATACATATATCTCTGCACGCGTTTCCATCATGGCTTTTGCACATCCTTGAACGTGACCTTGACTCCTCTCTGCCTCAATTCCTGTTCAACTATCTCGAAGAATATGCCCTTGCCACTCACGTGTTCATGTCTGCATGATGCTATCTTGCCCCCACGATATCCCATGCTGGTCGTCTCTGCTCCGCAAGATGGACTCTTCGGCATCCCTATCATCTCGATCTCTGCACCTTTTTCAGCCAATAATTGAATCATGTCTGCATATGGCTTAAATAAGCGGTGGCAAAATCTATGGTATTCAGGAAAGTCCAGCTGATTTTTAGTCACTTCCCAGCGCTTCAGTCCAAAATAAATGGTTTCAGGACACGGTAGCTGGATCACGGGCGCATCCAGCTCAAATTCGACGCCCTTGCTCACTCGCACCATTGGATTCAGCAAACAGTGTGCAACCACCTGTATTCTCATCCGAGACCCATCGCCGTATTAGTTTTCTGCATTGATTTCTCTGCACTCTTTTCCAGATTCGTCATCGCACGAATCGCATCCACATTTTCCGGTATTACGGTTGACTCCTGGTGAATTGCCTGGAAAAAATAGAGCTCTCCCCCTTCGACATCAATGGAATCCTCCCAGATGCAGTTCTCCCATACATCATATCTGGGCCTGCCCATATCTCTCCCCATCTCGATGATGGAGGCAGTCGAAGTCAGTCCATCTGCCGCGCTTACAAATCGAATTCGCGGTCTTTTTTGCAACACCGCTTTTACGTCGTCTACCGCTGGAATGCTGTCGAACACGATATTCAACGTATGCAAGTGCATCAACGTCGTGGAGACTTTGATTGCCATCGTCGTGATGTCGATTTCAGGTAACACGGTGTTAACATCCGGTCCATGATGGGACGGCAGTTTTACAGGGTCAGGCATGATGGCGTTGATAGGTCCTTTTTTGACGTCTCCAGGGTCTGTAGCACGTCGAACCAAGACTGCTCGCACCTTTTTTATGCCGAACGCCTCATTTAGAGGATGAATGACCCTGCAGAGGCCGGTGGTGTTACACGAAACTACTCTGACGAAATCCCGCCCGATAGCGCCTGCATAATTACATTCGGCATTGAATGAAAATCCCGCAACATCGTGCTTCTCCCCTCCTTCGAAGATCGCTTTGATTTCTGCTTCCTCATACATTGGCTTGTTTTTGGCTCCCATCCCTTCGGGTGTGCAGTCGACGACAATATCTGCTTCACCCAGCATATCGTAGATCGTTCCAACGATATCGATTCCTGCCATTTCGAAATCGTCGCACTTTTCTGGAATTGCCGCATACAAGTCATATCCCCTCTCGATAGCCAGCTTGGCTTCAAAATTGGGTCGTGTCTTTGCGACGCCCACGACCTCCATGTCGTCTTGAGCTTTTACCGCATCTGCTATCCTTTTGCCAATCGTTCCATACCCATTTATCGCCACTTTAATCATTTACATCCCTCAACATGTTATCATAGGTCTTATCTCATTCTTAAAATAATAGCTTTATGTAATCCTGATTAAAACTCAAAAATCCTCATATTCCTGTGGGAAATCTATGGCCATAAGAAGCGCCTATATATAATTTCACAGGCACCTTTTTTATGATATCTCTTTTTGTACCATAAATTTCAATATCAGCTTCCACATACTTTTTATCTATAGGAATAATTGGATTATTCTCATCAAGTATCAGCAATTCTTTACTCTCTTCAGGCTCTAGTTTGAACGAGCTTATTGATTTTTCCTTTATGATATATCTAATATGCTATCGTATTTAGATGAATTAACAGCCGGATTCACAAGCAAAAAACTGGACTGGATCTACGTTACACAAAATTCAGCTCGGCAACATATTGGATTTATTTCCCGAAACATATCTATCGAAATATAACTGCCACCTTTGGTCACGTATTTATATATCTAAAATCAACTCATTTACGTGCAAACGATTAAAGTGATATTATTCCTGCTGACCATATGCACGCTATTATCCGTAGCATCTGCCACAATTGTCGACGTCGATTCCCCTGCAGTCACAAGAGGCGCTGTTTTATTGATCGTCGATGGCATGGGCTCATCATACATCTATCCAGAATTCACCCCATATGCATTGGATGGAAGTGCCCTTAATCGGGCAAATGTAAGCAACATCATGCTGATCGCAGACGGTGGAGCGCGTGTCCTGGATATCAGAGCACCCCAGACCAGCACTGCCCCTGGACATTCCGTCCTCGTCACCGGCTACTCGCGCGCGGATACCGAGCTGGTCGGGCGCGGTTGGGCGACGATATTTGACGTTTTGCGCGTCCATGACTATCTCTGCCTTGCCGTGATGCAGAAGGGTGACTTCAAAGAGATGCGCGCTAAACAGGATGCCATCCTCTTTGATGCATCCGCCTCGATTCGAAATCCATCCATAGACATGGAAGCCCGTCCACATGTGCCAGCTGGTTTGCATGAATTGATGCAAACATGGCAGAAAAGGCTCCCTAACTATCTGGATGGCAAAGAGGGAGTTGAGAGATACGCTGCATATAATGGGTGGGCCATCGATGCTTCGAATGCAATCATACGCTATATGGCTGAAAACCATCCCACTCAGAAGTTTCTGCTCACTGTGAACGTGGGTGCAGTGGACTTGGCAGGCCATTATCTCGGCTCAGAGCGATATGTGAAGGTGATCGAAGAGTTGGATAGGGACTTGTACGAGCTGTATCAAACATGTATCGAGAAGGATATTGTGCTCATCATAACCGCCGACCATGGAATGGCGTTTCCAAGACAGGGTGCACGTGGCGGACATGCCTCGGATAAATATGCGGACACGCTCGAAGCTCAGCGGATTCCCTTGATAATATCTGGCCCAAATGTACGGGTGGGCGTAGTTGAGTCTGGCAGGCAGAGTGACATTGCACCAACGTTGCTCAGCATATTAGACGTCATGGACACGTTACCGTACTCTGATGGCGGGGTCATTCTTATTAAAGAATATGCAAACCTGCGAGTCGTCACAGGGTCCCCGATGGATATAGTACTCCAGAAAGACGGTGTAGTCATATCATCGGTCACCAGCGATGACGTCACGTTCGTTGGATTGGCGTTCGGCAACTACACCATATTTGCTGGACCTCACATCGAACGCATCGATATTCAACATGATACAATACTCGAAATAGACGTGCGTGCGGTAGGCAGCCATGACAGACTATTTATCGCGGTTGCGATGATATCGATCATCGTGGGTGGAGGGTTGGTAGCGATATGGAAAATTATGAAAGATTAAACGATTATATCGCCAAGCCATGATTTAGCAACCTTTTTAAGTATTGTGCAGGATACAATTAATCTATATGGCTGGCAATATAATATTTATATGTGGACCTGAGTATTCAGGAAAAACATATATGGCGCTCGGTTTGGCGGAGAGATTGGGTGACTTTGGCATATCACAAGTCATCTTCAACGTCGGGGAGCTCTTCAGGTTAGAAATGAAGCTATTGAACTCGGAGAAAACTACCACGCTCGTAATAGATGAGCCAAAAAAAATGCCACATACAACGGTAAGCAAATATAAACTTGCCGAAACGATTATTCGCATGACATCTCGGGGTAATAATATAATAATGACGGGACATCCAGGGGAAAGTATCTACGACACATTGGTCGAAACGGGGGCGAAATTCATAGCATCCCGCGATATCAACATAATTGGAATAGAACTGTATAGCTACAATGACCCCAGTTATTTGAGTGTCATGAACATAACACCGAGTAAGGATATTCTAGAAAAGTACGATGCCAGACTCAAAGAAGCCATAAAATCATAAATGAGCGAGAGACCTTTAATGGAGAATTTTAGTGAGTGGAATGTTGGATATCGGCGTGATGAGAATACTCGTGTGCATTCCCTTTCTGCTCTATGCTTGCTATTCTGATCTAAAGAATAGACGCGTCTCAAATTTAGTATGGCTTCCAATGATTGGAGTCGGAGCGGTTTTAGCACTTCTCGATTTCATCGATCACGGCTTCATCTCGCTTCTCAATTTTGGGCTTTCTGTGATGCTGATTTCTGCATTCGCATACGTACTTTTTAAAATGGGCGCATTTGGTGGAGCGGATGCCAAGGCCATCATCTCACTCGCGATAGTGGTCCCAACGTTCCATCCCATCAGATTGTTTGAACATTCAATTCCATTGGCTGGCATTCCGCCACTTAATCTATTTGCGTTCAGCACTTTCGGGAACGCCCTCATACTGACGAGCGTAGTTCCATTCTTCGTATTCATCTACAATTTGGTTCACTTGAACCGTGATGAAATGATGGAAAAGCCAGCATATCTATTCCTAGGATATAAATCCAAGATATCGGAATTGAAAAACCGACGACATATCAGGCTGATGGAAAATTACGTCGAAGAAGGGGGCAGAGTCATCCGTAAATTCAGTCGCAGAGGCATCGCGATAGACGAGGAGGTCGTGGAAACTCTCCAGCGATTTGCAAAGGAGGGCAAAATACCGGAAAGGATATGGATAACGCCGGGTCTGCCCTTCATGATTCCGCTGACATTAGGATTTATAACGGCAGTAGTCTACGGAGACTTCATCTATCTGATCATTATCAGTATCCTCGGGACGTGAAACCACCTAAACTCACTACGCAACACTCTGAATCAGTGTGATAACTTCCTTAAACTCTGCCTCGCCATCTATTTTGACGATAGGAATTCCCAAAAAGGTAATATCCTCCAATGGGACGACCGCTCCGGCCACAATAGTAGATTCTCCATCATTCCATATGGCCAAGATTCCCCTTATCCTCACAGAGCCACCCTCATAATGGACTGTGCCCTCGTATATTTTAGCGTATGCCACGTATCCTGCATCGATTTTAATCGTTTTAACCTCAGTTTGCTGCACATCAGGGGCGTTCTCCCTCATGGACTCCAGGAATTGTCCCTCCATCGCATCAAGAACCATATCGGACGGCGGAACAATATCGAGGGGAAATACCACTCGCACGGTCATCATATAAGACGTCGCATCTGATAATCCGGCCGTATGGCGTTCTATTCTATCTTGTAGCTCCTTGTCCTTATAAGTCAGCATCGCAGTGTTTATCTCAAGCGTGAGAAAAGTTGTATTTAAAATTTCCATGGTCTGTTTCTGTACATCACCTTCCTGAATCCATTCAGCCCTTACAAGTGCGCCCTCATCCACTCTGGCAGCGCCCGCCTCTTTTGGTTCGATGCACCCCGCAGCAGTTGTGACGATAGCCAAAATAACCAGAGCCACCAATAATTTCTTCATAATGTATTATCCTCCTCCACGAGCACATTAAACTTTTGCTAAACTTTCATAAGACAATAGGTACATTAAGCCTGAATGATGGTCATGAGGAAGGCACTGCTGATTACCGGAAACAGCATTCATAACGCCAATATGTATTATTTTACAAAGTTTCTGACATCAAGTTCCATGGTCTATATAAAGGGCGATAAAAAGGAGTTCATCGTACTCTCCCAGATGGAAGTGGAACGGGCCAAGAAAGAGTCGAAAATCCTGGACATAAGGTCCACTGCTGATTATGGGTTTAAGGAGATGGTCAAAAAGTATGGTCCAAAAAAGGCGCGTTACGAACTGCTGTACAAAATCCTGCATGAAGAAGGCATTTCGAGTATAAACGTGCCGAACGATTTTTCATTTTATGTCGCTGGAGAACTGAAAAAGAAAGGAGTTGGCATACATCTGGCCGAGGAGCTCGATAGAGACAGAGAAGTCAAGAGTGAAGTGGAAATCGAATGCATCACGCGCACACAGCGCGCGTGTGAAAAGGCGATGCGCGCTGCCTTGAACGTTATCAAGGGAGCAGATGTAACGTCTGATAAATTGAACATCACCTCTGAGCAGGTGAAAACCATCATCGAACATGAACTGGTTGACAACCAATGCAGGATGGAGGACCCTATTGTATCATGCGGTGAGCAAAGCAGCAATCCCCACTGCGTCGGCTCGGGAGCATTATTGCAAGATGCGCCAATTCTTATAGATATTTTTCCATATCATAAAAAAGAACGCTATTATGCGGACATGTCGCGTACATTCTTGAGAGGTACCCCTGCCCCAGAGATAAAAGAGATGTATCGAACTGTTTTGGATGCACAGGAAGTTGCGTTTAACACCATCAGGGCTGGCGTAACTGGAGAAGATGTTCACAATGCCGTGTGCGATTTGTTTGAGGAACGAGGGTATGGCACAGACAGAGCCAATGCGAAAATAGGATTTATTCATTCTACTGGCCATGGGATTGGCCTGGATATTCATGAAAATCCCTCTTTGAGCGAGGGTGGCTCTGAGCTGAGGGCGGGCAACGTAATCACAGTTGAGCCAGGACTATACGACCCAAAGTTCGGCGGGGTCAGGATAGAAGACCTGGTCGTCGTCACCAATAGGGGCCATCAGAACCTCACGAAATTTCCAAAACAACTGGTGATATGATGGATGGTGAAATTTTGGACAAATATAAGCAGGCAGGCAAAATCCTGGCAGAAGTGAGAAGTGCAGTAGTAAATAGGGTAAAGGTCGATGCATCCCTGCTGGAGGTGGCAGAATTCGTGGAGAACTCCATCAGGGAACATGGCGGACGGCCTGCGTTTCCATGCAACATCTCGCGAAATGATGAAGCAGCGCATGCAACCCCATCATATAATGACAAATCCGTGTTTGGAGAGGATATGGTCAAGCTCGACATCGGCGTACATGTAGATGGCTATATCGCCGATACTGCCGTGACGGTCGACCTAAGTGATAATCCAGAGCTGGTAGAGGCGACTGAGGTCGCATTGAAAAATGCCATTCAAATGATTCGCGCAGGCGTCAGTACTGCAGAGATAGGCGCTGTGATCGAAGAGAGCATAAACGAATTTGGATACAAGCCGGTGGCGAATCTTGCCGGCCATAGACTTGATAGATATATGCAGCACATGCCTCCGTCAATTCCAAATAGGCGGGTTGAACATGGTATCGTCCTCCGAGAAGGAGATGTGATCGCAATCGAACCATTTGCGACAAATGGTGCCGGGCATGTGTCTGAAGGAGTGTCCACTGAGATATATCGCCTAAAAAAACTGAAATCCGTGCGATTGCCCGCTGCCAGAAAGCTATTGAAGGATATCGAAGAGTACAAAACACTTCCATTTGCAAAACGATGGTTGCCACAGACGCGTCTGGACTTTATATTAAAACAACTGGAAGCAATGAGCATTGTACACCCATATCCAGTGCTCAAAGAAGACGCTGGTGGCTTGATTTCACAGGCAGAGCACACGATAATAGTAGAAGGGGATGGATGTCAGATAATTACGATATGAGATGTATTGTTAATTTAGAGTTTTTATGAGGGATTTAGAGAGAATTTACTGCAAAGTGGAAGTACCCCCCTCAAGGCTGTTGATGAATAATTATTTGAAAAAGCCATTATTGCACATTTATACTTTCCCTTCTGCCAAAAGAATTGTTCCATTTACTCCTGAATATAATCGCTTATTATCTGAATTGAATTCATATTTAACATCAAGTGATAAAGACTCTAACGAAAGAATTTTCCAATGTCTGCATTTGTAAATGTTTTTGTTACCTTCCCTACCTGCAATATACATCTCATATGAAACAATAAAATGGTGGGTATCATAAACAACTTTGAAATCCTCAGATGGAGAAAAATAGAAACTCCTCTGAGTCGTCTCAACATTCTCTTGATTATATGTTTACACTCCAAATAATAGGGCTTATCCTTGTAATGGTGCTGTTAACTTAAGCAGAAATGACGATTTCAAAACGCATAGCACCTACCTGTTTTACGTTTCAGGTAGTCCTTAAGTTAACACTGCCCTTGTAATAGAAGATAATATCTGGATAACCCATCGCTTTCTTCCTTCCGCTTGCACCTGAAGGGATATCAGGACTTAGATTATGACCTTCCATTGCTGATTTTATAAAACCTTCAATATCGTTCCCTACCTCGTTTGCCCTTGCCCTGATTATTCCACTCTCATTTATCTTTCTGCCGGCAATCAGAGTAACATCTTTCAAAATATCCAGAAGTTGATTGTCCTCCGGGTCATTGGAATCGAAAGGAATTACTTTTTTACCTGTCAGTGATTCAATTACCAAATTAAACGGGATTTCTTTCAAGGGCACAAGCATTTGCTTGATTACATTTTCAAGTTTGGAAATGTATTTTTCGTCTTTCATGATTAATTTCTCCTGTTTTTTGAAAAATTAAAATATTTTCTCTCTTCATCACATTATATAGCCCAAAGATAATTTTATTAATATTCCTGACTAGTTTAAATCCTATCTTTTCCATATAATCTATGGTAAACTCAACCGTTTTAACTTGTCTTCCTTGATAAGTCGCATTCCCGATAACAATGACAGCAAATTTTTGGGGTTTTAATATCCTATACATCTCATTATAAGACTGCTTCATATCCTCATTATAAAGATTAACTTTGTCTTGTCCTTTTCCTCTGACACCGATAAACTCTTCCCTAATTTCAGGTAGATTATATCCCAATGATTTTAAGGCGTGGGCATCATTTACGACATAATCTAAAGCAATAGAATAAGGGGGGGAGGTTATTATGCCATCAATACTTTCAGCATCTAAAGGTAATTTTCTAGAATCACCAACTTTTATATCCATTTCGCCTAATTTTAGGTCAAGCTCCTTTACTATCTGATGATAATCAGTAACTGAGGAAACCATCATTTCTAAATTTTTGAGGAAGGCGTTAGAAAAATTTCTTCCGCGTCTGGCATTGTCACTTATAGCAACTAACCTTGCCATCCTATAAAAATTTCTTACTTTTTCCTCTGGAATAACCTCAATAGTTTCATCAAGGGTTTTATTTTCAGTATTAAACAAAGGGGCTCCTATTTTGTCTCTTATTCTTTCTTTCCAATTTATAATATCTGCCAAAACATCTATAGATTCAACTTTAACTTTGCTTTGAAGCACACAAAGAGGAGATATATCAATACCAACACAGTTTATACCCAAAAGTTGAGCCTCTAAGGCAGTTGTTCCACTTCCTATAAAGGGATCAAGGACCGTATCTCCTTGCTCAAGTCCAATAATGTTCAGGAGTGCTCTTATCATCTGAGGATGGAACTTGCCCTTATATGGATAAATCCAATGAGTCAAATATTGATTTACTGATCGTGTTCTATTCCTCTGTATTATTTGAAAATAATCAGTATACTTTTTATTGATAGATTTACAATAGGCAGTCCGTTTTCTTATTTTTTCTTCCAATTTAGCCGATTTATTAGCAATCTTAAACTCTCTTAGCCCATTTGTCGCCTCAAAATCAACGTCCAAAGATTTTAATTCTAGTTGAGCTAAAGACAATTCATATATAAACTGGACATTATCTAACAATGTTATATCTGAGTTTGAAACCTGTCCTAAATCATAAGCCCAAAATTCCTGAATTTCCTCTGCTTTTTCCATCATTTTTGTCCTTTACTCGTTTCTGTCATTGGTTTATCTCCTTATCCTTACAGTATAGGTCAAATTGTGTATAACTATTTATATACAAACCTCCTCATAAATAGATTCTTACTATAGTTGGGGAATTTGACCTTCGGAACTACTGATAAGACCACAAGTTTTAAGTACAATATATTAGATAAGAGGATTTTGTAGAAGTTAAGGTTGACGGAATATAAAAAAATCTCTGAAAAAATGGGTGTAAAATCTTCGGTTGATGAACACAAACTAAGACCGGGGAGGAAAATGACAGACAAAAACACAATTTATAGTTCAATTGAGGGGATTTTCAGTAAAGCGCGGAACTATCCCTTAGGTGCTCTTACAGGTGCTCTTATTATCATGATATTCACTCATTACATACTTAAGACCGAACTCATGGTTACATTATTGGCTGGGATGTTTTCCGCCTTGTTCGTGATGGGTGTTAGATGGGCATTAGATTAGACACTGGGTTTGTAAGCCTTGAAACTACGTTCCTTGAAACCATGTTAAGAGAGTTACTTCCATCGAAAAAGGGCAATCCGAGCAGTGGAAAAGGAAAGAAAGAAGTGACTGGTACAGCTTTTGTGGCATGAATGCTGGAGGGGTGTTGGGGCTTCCTTTTGGACGTGTTGGTTGGTGTAATTTGACCTTCGGAAGTACTGCATAAGACCACAAGTTTTAAGTATGACATATTAGATAAAAGAAAGGCTTAAATGAGATAAATGCATTGCATAATCGAAGCGGCCAATTGGTTTCCATAATATAGTTGGTCAACAATGGTGATTGCCTGTCTGAAGTGATAAACTTAGTAACTTATGTTGGAATTACACGCCATCAATCGAACGTAAGTTCTACATTGGGGCTCGTAGCTCAGTTAGGCAGAGCGCCTGGCTTTTATCTACGTCAGATAAGACAGGTTAAAATCTCGGAGATATATGATTGCATCCCTCACCCTCACAAGAGAGGGGGATTTTCGATCTGAGACAGAAAGAAACCAGGTGGCCAAGGGTTCAAATCCCTTCGAGCCCGTCTAAATCTTTTGATTTAGTCGGTGTTGAACAACTCCACCAGATGTTCCATCACCTGAAACTTCATAGGAATTGCAGGTCCACCACTTCTTTGAAGTGGTGCATGGTGCATCTTTGAACTGTGACACGCCCAATCGCTGTACCAAAAGATCAAGGCAGAGTTAGAACATCCCACATGGATTGTGAGGCATTGTGATATGAAAAAAATCAGCGTAATTGACCATGAGATAGTCCCGGAACATATGGTGTTATCAGAAAGAGACGTAAAGTCCCTCTTAGCAAAACATCATATATCTGTTGGGGAGCTACCAAAAATAAAAATCTCAGACACAGTCATTAAAGAGATAGGCGCAAGTGTGGGTGATGTCATAAAAATTATGAGGAACAGTCACACCGCTGGTAAGGCAATAGCATACCGATTGGTGATCGATTAAATAGGAGAGCTAGCGTGTTAGACCGAAAAATTTTATCGAAGGCGTATTTCACAAGAGAGAAAATAGTTCAACACCATATTAATTCATTCAATAACTTCGTTGATAAAGGTCTGCAGAAGATCATCGATGAGCAGGGAGTAATAGAAACCGATATCGAGAAAGAAGACTCACGAGGCAGATACAAAGTATATATTAAACTCGGCAAAATCCGAGTCACGCATCCCATGGTCAAAGAGGCAGACGGTTCGCGTGAATTGCTATATCCAACCGAGGCAAGACTCAGAAATATCACATATGCCGCGCCAATTCATCTCAAAATGTCCATCATCAAGGACTATTATGGGGCTGGAGAGCGTGAGGTGGTGGATGAAGTCGAAGAAGAGATCGGTTCTCTTCCCACAATGTTACGGTCAAGCAAATGTAATCTGGAGGGACTCACACCCGAAGAGATGACCCAGGTTGGAGAAGACCCGTTAGACCCTGGTGGCTATTTTATCGTCCATGGTACTGAACGAGTTATAATAAGCATGGAGGACCTTGCACCAAATAAGATTCTCGTGGAATACGATGATCGATACGGTGACAAGATCGAAGTGGCCAAAGTGTTCTCCCAACGAAGAGGATACAGAACACTGGTCATCGTAGAAAGGGGACGTAACTCCATACTTGAAATATCATTTCCATCAATATCAGGACGACTTAACTTCATCATGATGATGAGGGCGCTTGGTTTAGAGACTGACCAAGAGATTGTGAACGCCGTGTCAAATGACCCAGAAATAACGAAATTTGTGCTGGAAAATCTGGAAGAGGCAGAAGCAAACAACACCGAAGACATTATGGAAATGCTCGGCAAACGGGTGGCACCAGGTCAGGCAAAGGAATATCGGAAAAAGCGAGCGAACTATGTGATCGATAGATATCTGCTTCCACATATAGGCAATGAAGAAAAAGATAGACTTGAAAAGGCACGTTTCCTCGGACGAATGGCAGAGGCGTGTTTTGAGCTGACTTTAAAACGCAGGGGCGAGGATGACAAGGACCACTACTCCAACAAACGACTCAAACTTGCTGGGGATTTATTGGAGGATCTGTTTAGGGTTTCATTTAATCGATTAACGAGGGACATCAAGTACCAATTAGAGCGATCGAGCATGAGGAGTCGAGAGTTGACTATTAAAACGGTGGTCAGGGCAGACGTCCTCTCAGAAAGGCTAATGCACCCGCTAGCCACTGGTAATTGGGTTGGCGGGCGAACAGGAGTCTCACAACTTCTCGACCAGATAGACTACACGGCGATGATATCACACCTGCGAAGAGTTATATCACCACTGTCCAGGGCACAACCCCATTTTGAGGCGAGGGACCTGCATCCAACGCAGTGGGGCAGGATATGTCCTTCCGAGACGCCAGAAGGCCCTAATTGCGGTTTGGTCAAGAACTTCGCCCAGATGGTGGAATTATCGACTGGCGTGGATGACGAGGATAAATTACAGACATATCTATATGAGCTTGGAGTACTGCCACCAACAAGAAATTCCGATGAAAACCAGATGAGCATACAGAATGCCAATGTATCTATAGGGGGAGCACTTGTCGGAACTCATGACGACCCGGTTAAACTGATAAAAGATATAAGAACGAAACGACGAGAGGGGACTATTTCAAAACAGCTAAACGTTACGCATCACCAGAAAACCCATGAAGTGATAATAAGTATAGACCGTGGACGGGCAAGACGTCCGCTTATTATCGTGGAAAATGGCAAACCATTATTGACGGATGACTCCATCCGCCAACTGGAAGAGGGGAGTCTAATATTTGAAGATCTTGTCAATCAGGGTTTGATAGAATATCTGGATGCAGAAGAGGAAGAAAATACGCTTATCGCAATAAATGAAGAGGATCTCACAGAGAAACACACACACCTTGAGATAGACCCTTCACTGATATTGGGCATCTGTACTGGAGTGATACCATATCCTGAGCATAACGCATCCCCGCGTAATACCATGGGTGCTGGAATGATAAAGCAAACACTCGGGGTGTCAGCCGCAAATATGAAGCTCCGACCGGATACAAGAGCGCATATGTTGCATTATCCACAATTATCAATAGTAACAACCCAAACAGCAGATATCATTGGTTTTGACGAGCGTCCTGGTGGTCAGAACTTCGTCGTCGCCGTACTTTCATACGAAGGATATAACATCGAGGATGCACTCGTCATCAATAAAGGCTCAATAGAAAGAGGACTCGGAAGAAGTCACTTCTTTAGAACATATGAATGCGAGGAACGGCGTTATCCTGGTGGCCATGAAGACAAATTCGAGGTTCCAGATGCAGAGATAAGGGGTGCCAGAGGCAGTGAAGTTTATGCCCATCTGGATGAAGACGGACTTGTAAACCCAGAAACCATCGTGGGACCGAATGACGCTTTGATAGGAAAGACAAGCCCTCCCAGGTTTTTAGAGGAGGCGATGGACCTTGGAGGACTGACGCCACAAAAACGAAGAGAGGCATCCATAACAGTGCGCTCAAACGAGAGGGGTTGTGTGGATACCGTTATTCTTACCGAATCGGAAAATGGCGCTAAGCTGGCAAAGGTCCGCATCAGGGACCAGCGAATTCCAGAATTGGGAGATAAATTCGCCTCACGACACGGACAAAAAGGCGTTATTGGGCTCATCGTGCCACATGAAGACATGCCGTTTACCGAGCACGGAATCGTACCGGATCTGATCATCAATCCTCATGCCATACCCTCCAGAATGACCGTCGGTCATGTTCTTGAGATGCTTGGGGGGAAGGTCGGCTCCCTGGAAGGAAAACGCATCGATGCAACCGCTTTCTCAGGAGAACCAGAGGACAAATTGCGTGCAGCACTCAAGAAATTTAATTTCACTCACACTGGAAAGGAAGTCATGTACGATGGCACCACCGGGAAACAAATTCAAGCAGACATATTCATCGGCGTCATACAATATCAAAAACTATATCACATGGTCTCGGGTAAGCTGCATGCCAGATCAAGAGGACCCATACAGGTCCTTACCAGACAACCTACTGAGGGGCGAGCCAGAGAAGGAGGACTTAGATTCGGAGAAATGGAGAGAGATGTCCTGATCGGTCACGGGGCTGCGATGGCCCTTAAGGAGCGATTACTCGATGAATCGGATAGAGTGGCCGAGTTGGTGTGCAACCACTGTGGAATGGTGGCAACATATGACAAGCGCCGAAATGTGGCGTACTGTGCAAGTTGTGGAGCGGACACCGATATATACTCTGTAGAGATGAGTTACGCGTTCAAATTGTTGCTCGACGAGATGAAGTCCCTTGGAATTGCTCCAAGACTGGAATTAGAGGATGCGGTTTAAAAGAGGTAAAAATGGCGAGTATTAAGAAAATACGAAGAATCAAGTTTGGCCTCCTTTCACCCAAAGAAATCCGAAGGATGAGTGCCACCAAGATCATCACTGCAGATACGTACGACGATGATGGATTTCCCATTGATATGGGGCTGATGGATCAGCGTCTTGGAGTTATTGACCCTGGATTGCGATGTAAGACGTGTGGAGGACGGATAGGAGAGTGTCCAGGTCACTTTGGGCATATCGAACTCGTTGCCCCTGTGATTCACGTTGGATTTGCAAAATGGATTTTAAAAATCTTGCGAGCAACGTGCCGCAAATGTGGCCATCTGCTGTTTGATGAGATGACAAAGAAGCAATATCTTGACAAGATAAAATCTTTGAACAAACTGGGACAGTTAACAGATGACATGGTGAAAGAGGCATTCAAAAGCGCCACCAAGATTCGCGTGTGCCCATATTGTGAGGAGAGGCAAAAGGAAATCGCATTTGAAAAACCGACTATGTATATCGAAGAGGAGCATAAACTAATGCCAGCAGATGTACGTGATCGATTTGAGCGCATCCCGGACGAAGATATCGAAGTATTTGGAATGGACCCAAACAATGCCAGGCCTGAGTGGATGATTTTGACGGTATTGCCAGTACCTCCGGTAAATACACGCCCGTCCATAACCTTAGAAAGCGGACAACGCTCTGAAGACGATTTGACACATAAATTGGTCGACATCATACGGATCAACCAGCGATTTCAGGAGAATACGGGAGCAGGGGCGCCCCAACTGATTATTGAAGACCTATGGGAACTGCTCCAATATCATGTGACGACCTTCATGGATAACGAGGTTTCCGGTGTTCCACCTGCACGCCATCGAAGTGGACGTCCTCTGAAGACACTATCCCAAAGGCTGAAGGGAAAAGAGGGACGATTCAGAGGTAGTCTCTCTGGAAAAAGGGTAAACTTCTCTGCAAGGACCGTAATATCGCCAGATCCAAACCTTAACATCGATGAAGTGGGGGTTCCATTGAAAATTGCTCAAGAAATGACTATCACGATGAACGTAACTCCGCAAAATATAAAAGAATGCAAAGAATACGTGCGCAGAGGTCCTGACAACCATCCTGGCGCCAATTATGTAAAGAGGGGTGACGGTCGTCGTGTTAAGATAACCGAGCATAACTGCGAAGAACTGGCAGAGATGCTCGAGCCAGGATGGAGCGTAGATCGACAGTTAAAGGAAGGTGATATTGTTTTGTTTAACAGGCAGCCGTCACTACATCGAATGAGTATAATGGCGCACAGTATCAAGATAATGCCAGATAAGACGTTTAGGATAAACCCCGCTGTATGCCCGCCATACAATGCAGACTTTGATGGAGATGAGATGAACCTACACGTGCCACAGACCGAGGAGGCGCGAGCAGATGCAAGGATATTGATGAAAGTAGAGGAAAACATGCTTTCTCCGAGATTTGGTGGACCCATTATCGGCGGTATTCATGACCACATATCCGGCATATTCATGTTATCTATGGGACGGAAGCTCTTCGATAAGAGCACTGCCCTGAATATGTTAAGAAAATCAGACGCCAAGGATTTGACGATGCCTGCCGAAACCATGAATGGACAACCATACTGGACAGGCAAGCAGATATTCTCCTGCGTACTCCCGGAGGATTTGAATATCACCTACAAAGCAAAAATGTGCGAGAATTGTGAGGTGTGTAAAAAAGCGAAGTGCGAAAAAGGCGCATATGTGAGGATTCGCAATGGAGAATTGTTATGCGGAACCATCGACGAAAATGGCATAGGTGCTTTTAACGGGAAGATTCTCGATAGAATTTGCAAGAAATATGACGTAATTGAGGCACGGAAATTTTTAGAGGATGTGACACAGTTAGCCATTAGAGCCATCATGCACTTTGGTTTTAGCTTTGGAATTGACGATGAAGATATTCCGCGTGAGACACAAAATCAGATTTACAATGTTATGGGGGATGTAGAGGAGCGAGTTGATCGCCTTATTGAAGCATATAGGGCAGGAGAGCTCGAGCCACTACCAGGTAGGACACTCGATGAAACCATAGAGATGAAAATAATGCAGGAGCTGGGCAAGGCAAGAGACCTTGCTGGTAGTATCGCAGGTAAACACCTCGGCCAGAACAACTCTGCGGTAGTAATGGCAATTTCGGGATCTCGTGGATCTATGCTCAACCTGACCCAAATGGCAGCATGTGTTGGCCAGCAATCCATTAGGGGTGAACGAATCACAAGAGGATATGAGGAAAGGACACTTCCCCATTTTGAGATAGGTGACCTAAGAGCGGCCGCCCGTGGTTTCGTAACGTCCAGTTATAAGAAGGGACTGAGCCCTACCGAATTTTTCTTCCACGCAATTGGAGGTAGAGAAGGGCTGGTAGATACTGCCGTCAGAACATCTCAATCTGGTTATCTACAGCGGCGGTTGATCAATGCTCTGCAGGACCTGGATGTCAAATACGATGGAAGTGTCAGAGACACCACGGGACTGATCATACAGTTTGAATATGGAGAAGATGGAGTAGATCCGACAAAAAGCGACTACGGCAAATCCGTAAACGTGCGCAAGATTATTGAAAACATCACGGGAGAGGAGGTGGAAAGTTAGCTAAGAAAGATACCCTTAATGCCCTTCTAAAGAGGGATGTACCCCAAAAAACAGCAGAGGCACTCTTAAACGCGGGATTCACATTGAGGAAATTGAAAAAGGCGTCAGTCGAAGAGCTTGTAAAAGCTGGCATCTCAAAGGCTGCCGCTAATAAAGTGATGGGACTTTTAGAGGAACCAACTGCGAAGCCCTCCGAGAGCGAGGCAACAAAGAAAGATGTCATGGTTACGCCGAAGATGATCGACTCCAAACTTGACGGCCTTGCCCTTCCGGCAAGCATAATAGAAGAGCTTAGATGCGACCTGAACCAAGCAGAGATAACCAAAAGTCAATTAGACGATATTGTAAATACCGTTATAGATGCATATGAGCGTGCCAAAGTCGAGCCATGTGAAGCGGTTGGCGTTATTGCGGCACAATCGATAGGTGAACCTGGTACTCAGATGACCATGAGAACATTTCACTACGCAGGTGTCGCTGAAATCAATGTCACGCTGGGTCTGCCGCGCCTTATCGAGATAGTAGATGCAAGGAAAAATCCGAGCACCCCC
Organism: Methanosarcinales archaeon Met12; assembly: GCA_002813105.2. NCBI lineage: Archaea > Methanobacteriati > Methanobacteriota > Methanomicrobia > Methanosarcinales > Methanosarcinales archaeon Met12. The sequence continues at coordinate 108,653 of CP017966.2, forward strand.
ATTATGACTATCAAACTTGAGCCAGGATACGCTGATAGGGATAGAGTTCGAGCTCTCGCATGGGAAATACAGAAAACCACCTTAATGCATTTAGGCGACCTTACGATCGACCTGACAGAAATGCAAATAGTATGCGATCTAAACGAGAAAATATTAAGCCAACGAAAGATTGCCGTTGACGATGTCGCCCAGAAGATCAGGGATACAGCCAAAATAGAAGTACACCAAAACAATCGAAAACTTTTGATACGCCCAAAGAAGGTCTCATATCGAGAGCTGTTACAATTAGTAGAAAAGATTAAAAATATTACACTCAAAGGCATAGAGGGCATCCACCGTGTCGTGGTCAGGAAAGAAAACGACGAATATGTACTATATACCGAAGGTACCGCATTGAAGAAAATACTTCAATTCGAGGGCGTAGACGCTACCAGAACTAAAACGAATAACATCAACGAAATTGAAGAGGTATTGGGAATAGAGGCTGCGCGCAACGCCATTATATCAGAGGCGATGGATACTTTGCGTGAACAAGGCCTGGAAGTAGATGTACGACACGTTATGCTCGTGGCTGATAGGATGACCGTGGACGGCGAAGTCAAACAGATCGGACGCCATGGGATATCAGGAGAAAAGGCGAGTGTATTATCACGAGCTGCTTTTGAGATGACAGTAAACCACCTATTAGATGCGGCTGTGAGAGGAGATGTCGACGAACTGACAGGAGTGACCGAAAACGTCATCGTAGGGCAGCCCATACAGTTGGGGACGGGGGGCATTGCGCTGACTTATAAAGCGAAAAAGTAGAAGAGAGAAGAGATGAAAATCGATCTAAACAGAGCATTACGAAGTGCTATAAAGACCGGAGAGGTCATCATAGGTGCAAACAGGACAATCGACGCCGCTAAAAATGGAAAGGCGCAGTTGATAATTCTCGCCTCTAACTCTCCACGCGAAGTTAGGATGAAAATAGAAGAGAGTGAGGTTCCGGTCCTTAATTATGCTGGAAAGAGTGTGGACCTCGGGCTCGCCTGCGGCAAGCCATATATAATATCTGCCCTGGCAATAATAAATCCTGGCGAGTCGGATATCATATTAGCATATAACTCTTGATTTAGTCGGTGTTGAAATGAGCAAAGTCAAACTCACCAGTGAAGGAATGCGCTATATCGCACTATTGGAAAGCCTGACAGGCGCGGTAACACGAGATTGTGTAATTGATGAAGATAATACTCGGGTGATTTTTGTCATCAAAAAGGGTGAAATGGGAATTGCCATCGGTAAAAAAGGGTGCAATATAAATAGGGTAAAAAAGGCAATAGGAAAACACATCGAAATTGTCGAATATTCAGAAGACGCCGATGAATTTATCAGGAATTCATTTCTACCCGCCACTATCCAGAAAATGAGCATAAGAAATGAAGATGGCAAGCGTTTGGCTTATGTAGAAATACTTCCCAATGATAAAGGGATAGTGATAGGACGAAATGGCAGGAATATACAAAAGGCGAGAATATTGGCAGAAAGACACCATGGCATAGATGATATAGTGATTCAGTGAGTAGACTAAGTAATTTAGTGAGGGATATATATATGGGCAAAGGAACATATGCGGCGCGTAAACTAAAAAATGAACGCAAAAAATACCGATGGAGCGACATATATTACAAACGGCAGGCACTTGACCTAAACAGAAAGGCAGACCCGTTGAAGGGGGCGCCACAGGCTAGAGGCATAGTGCTTGAAAAGGTTGGCGTGGAAGCTAAACAACCAAACTCCGCCATTCGAAAATGTGTGCGGATACAATTAATCAAAAATGGGCGACAAATAACTGCTTTTTGTCCAGGCGATGGTGCGATTAATTTCATCGACGAGCACGATGAGGTTACGGTCGATGGCATCGGCGGTCGGATGGGCGGTGCCATGGGGGACATTCCGGGGGTCAGGTGGAAAGTCACAGAGGTTAATAACGTATCCCTATCCGAAATGGTGCGCGGGCGCAAAGAAAAACCAATGAGGTGAGAGATTGAGCAAGATATTCGAAAAATGGGATGTCTCAGACATTAAAATTGACGACCCAGGGATACGAGAGTATGTGAATATCAAAGCAGTATCAGTCCATACTGGTGGCAAAATATCAAGTCAGCAAGGCAGTAAGTCAGAGATATCAATAATAGAACGACTGATAACCAAGATGATGCAAAAGGGACATAACACCGGGAAAAAACATAAAGCATATACCATAGTAAGGGATGCATTCGACATAATCCATGACAAGACCAAAGAGAGCCCAATTCAGTGGCTCGTAAGGGCTGTGGAAAACGCTGGACCGAAGGAAGAGACGATAAAATTAAGATATGGCGGGATGTCGGTCCCAAAAGCAGTAGACGCCTCCTCACAGCGAAGAGTTGATCAGGCGCTGAAGTTTATAGCTCGGGGCGCCCAAAAGGCGGCATTCAGGAGCAAAAGGAGTATAGAGGAGTGTCTTGCATCCGAGATTATAGCAGTGGCAAAGTATGACGTAAAGAGCTATGCAATCAGCAAGAAAGAAGAGAAAGAAAGAATTGCAAAAGCCGCACGGTAAGATATATGACTAGAAGCAAAAAGATGGTTGAGCAGGTCGTATCCCTGATGGACCAGCCAGAAAAAATAAGGAATATCGGCATTGTCGCTCACATTGACCATGGCAAGACGACCTTATCGGATAACCTTTTAGCCGGCGCAGGAATGATCTCGATGGAGTTGGCAGGCATACAATTATTCATGGATTTTGATGAACAAGAGCAGGCAAGAGGCATTACTATCAATGCCGCAAACGTCTCGATGGTCCATGAAGTAGGGGGGGAAGAATATCTCATCAATCTTATCGACACGCCAGGTCACGTTGACTTCGGCGGCGATGTTACCAGGGCGATGAGGGCAGTGGATGGCGCACTTGTGGTCGTAGATGCAGTTGAAGGGACGATGCCCCAAACCGAAACGGTGCTGCGCCAAGCCCTCAAGGAGAACGTCAAACCGATTTTATTCATAAACAAAGTGGACCGGCTCATCAACGAACTCAAAGTCGACAAACAGGAGATGCAGATTCGACTCGGCAATCTCATAACCCACGTCAATAAACTGATCAAAGGGATGAATCCAGAGCGATACAGTCAGGGATGGAGGGTCGACGTTACAGATGGAACGGTTGCATTTGGTTCTGCGCTGTATAATTGGGCGATTAGCGTCCACTATACGAAAAAGAGCGGGATAGGCTTTAATGAGATATACGAATATTGCCAATCAAATAAGATGAAGGAACTTGCAGAGAAATGTCCACTTCATAAGGTCGTCTTAGACATGGTCATTCATCACCTGCCCAACCCGCTCGTTGCGCAAAAATACAGAATAGCAGCGATATGGAAAGGCGATAAATCGAGCGAGATAGGATTGACAATGGAGAGATGCGACCCAAACGGCCCTATCGCATTAATGGTCACAGATATCACTATAGACCCGCATGCAGGAGAAGTCGTGACTGGACGGTTGTTCAGCGGAACGCTAAAACGAGGACAGGAGCTACACATCTCGGGTACAACACGCACCAACAGGCTTTTACAGGTTGGAATATTCATGGGGGCTGAGCGCCAGGAAATAGAGCGCATTCCCGCAGGAAATATCGCTGCTGTTACTGGCTTGAAGGATGCGATAGTTGGGTCTACTGTGACGTCGATTAGGGGAATTATTCCATTTGAGAGCATCAAACATGCGAGTGAACCAGTAGTCACCGTCGCCGTCGAAGCGAAGCATATGAAGGACCTACCCAAACTGATCGAAGTGCTCCGTCAAGTTTCAAAAGAAGATCCCACCCTCAAAGTCGAGATCGACGAAGAGACTGGAGAGCATCTCATATCTGGGATGGGTGAACTGCATCTGGAAATTATCGCCTATCGAATTGAGCGAGATTACAACATACCAATTACAACATCTCCGCCGATTGTGGTTTATAGAGAGACTGTACAAAATCTTGCCGGTCCGGTAGAAGGCGTATCGCCCAACAGACACAATAGATTCTACCTCGAGGTCGAACCTCTGGAGGACGATGTCACCAACTTGATAAAAACTGGCGAAGTTTCCATGAAAATGCAGGAGCTTGAACGACGTCAATTGTTGATTGATGGGGGGATGCACAAAGACCAGGCCAAGAAGATCGTTGCAATCCATGGATCTAACATACTTATCGATATGACGAAAGGAATTCAATATTTACGAGAAACCATGGAACTTATCATAGAGGGATTCGAAGAAGCTATGGCAAATGGTCCACTTACGAGAGAACCGTGCCAGGGGATAAAGGTCAAATTAGTAGATGTGAAACTCCACGAGGATGCAATACACCGAGGACCTGCACAGGTTATCCCGGCTACCAGGCAGGCAATTCATGAAGCAATCAGGATGGCAAATCCATCGATCCTTGAGCCGATACAAGATGTGTACATACATGTCCCATCGGATTTGATGGGCAGCGCCACCAGAGAAATTCAGGGTCGGAGGGGACAGATTCTCGACATGCGGCAGGAAGGAGATACAACCGTGATTACCGGTAAGGCGCCAGTAGCAGAATTATTTGGGTTTGCAGGAGAGCTTCGATCTGCAACCGAAGGAAGGGCATTGTGGAACACGGAACATGCGGGTTTCCAGGTTCTTCCACAAAGCATACAAGAGGAGATAATTCGTCAAATACGCCAGAGAAAAGGACTAAAACCACGCGAATAAAAAAAGATAAAGTATCATCAGGTTGAACCGAGATAGAACCGAATTGTATAAGTCAAAGAAAAACATATATAATCGCACAAAATAAGTGATAGCACTATATTAGAGGAAAAAAGGAGATGAACTAAAGAGATGGCAAAGGGTATAATAGAAACGATAATGGAAACGTTGAAGGATTTGATAGGCATTGGTGACGGCATTGATGAAGAAAATGAAAAACGAGGTAAGGAGACCAAAAAAGACAAAAAAAAGGGCGACAAAAATTATGAAAGAGATGAATTTTAAAGACGATTCAAAACGATATCCTTTTGTTATATTATAGAAGGATACGAAAAAGTGTTGTAATAACGAGAACTGATAACATAAGTCAAAGAAAAACATATATAATCGCACAAAATAAGTGATAGCACTATATTAGAGGAAAAAAGGAGCGATAAGAAGATGGTAGATAAACCACACCTAAATTTAGCGGTCATCGGACACGTTGATCACGGGAAGTCAACCCTGGTCGGTCGATTGTTGTTCGAGACAGGCGCTGTACCAGCGCATGTAATTGAACAGTATAAAAAAGAAGCAGAATCAAAGGGAAAGGCAACGTTCGAATTTGCATGGGTCATGGACTCATTAAAAGAAGAGAGAGAGAGAGGTATCACTATTGATATCGCTCACAAACGATTTGACACTGCCAAATATTATTTTACCATCGTGGATTGTCCAGGTCACAGGGATTTTGTCAAGAATATGATCACCGGCGCATCACAGGCTGATGCAGCACTTCTGGTAGTCAGCGGTCCTGATGGGGTCCAAGCTCAGACCAAAGAACACGTATTCTTGGCGCGAACGCTCGGGATCAACCAATTAATCATATCAATAAACAAGATAGATGGCGCCAACTATGACGAAAACGTATATAAGCAGGTGAAAGACGACGTTTCAAAACTGCTTAGGCTGGTCGGGTACAAGCCCGAAGAGACCATATTCGTGCCAACCTCTGCGCTGAAAGGAGACAACATCTCCAAAAAGAGTAAAAATACGCCATGGTACAAAGAAAGCACGATATTAGAGGCGCTAGATACGTTGAAAATGCCAGAGAAACCAACCAAGCTCCCATTACGTGTGCCTGTCCAGGATATCTACACTATCTCCGGTATCGGCACCGTGCCAGTAGGACGTGTTGAAACTGGCAAGATGAAGAAGGGAGATAAGGTGATTTTCCAGCCCGCAAACGTCAGTGGAGAGGTCAAATCGATCGAAATGCATCACGATGAGATTCCAGAAGCAGTTCCTGGAGATAACATTGGATTCAATGTAAGGGGCATCGACAAGGATAGTATCAGACGTGGTGACGTCTGCGGACACCCGGATAAACCTCCAACAGTGGCAAACGAGTTTACAGCACAAATAGTGATACTTCAACACCCGAGTGCAATTACCGTTGGTTATACGCCAGTATTCCACTGCCACACTGCACAAGTAGCCTGCACAATCATCGAACTCAAGAAGAAGCTCGACCCCAAGACAGGGCAGGTCAAGGAAGAGAACCCAGACTTCCTGAAAACAGGAGATGCTGCCATCGTGCAAATCAAGCCAACGCGTCCACTGGTTATAGAGAAGGTTAAGGAGATACCACAGTTAGGACGATTTGCAATACGGGACATGGGGATGACGGTCGCAGCTGGCATGTGCATCGACATCAAAGCGCGATAGCTCTTTCTCCCCCCTTTCTTTTTATAAAACAAAGTATATACTGTCAGGAGAAGTAAAATGTCACAGAGAGCAAGGATACGATTATCAGGGACGAGTCCAGCCGAATTAGACGTGCTTTGTGATCAACTCAAGAATATCGCCGAACGAACCGGCGTGAACATTTCAGGTCCAATTCCGCTCCCGACAAAAAAATTAGTGGTGCCGTGTAGAAAGAGTCCTGATGGAGAGGGTAGTGCAACATGGGATCATTGGGAAATGAGGGTGCACAAGCGCCTGATAGATATAGACGCAGATGAAAGGGCATTGCGGCAATTGATGCGAATTCAGGTACCAAAAAACATTAACATCGAGATTGTATTAGAGGATTAACGCCGAGGATTCACATATTTTTGCGATATATATGCTGTGAACTATCAGAACGGACCCGCCGGGATTTGAACCCGGGTTAGAGGCTCCGGAGGCCCCTGTACTATCCAAGCTATACTACGAGCCCAGTACGTCATTCTCCTCATGCGATATGAGAATATCGATGATTTTTAGGATAATGCTTAATATGTGCTAAGTTCATTTCCTCTTGAAAAGGGAGTGAGACATAACCCTTCGGCCGAGGTAGCCAAGCCAGGTCAAATCCAAGATTTAACCTGCCTCGATTCGCAGGCGAATCTCAGAGAGGCCTAAGGCGCCGGTCTTGAACAACCCGACGAAAAAGTAACTTGAGATAGAAAGGTTAAAGCAAACCGGTGGCGCTTACGCGCCACGTGAGTTCAAATCTCGCCCTCGGCGTCGACATTCCAGGTGATGATATGGATTTTAAAAACAAATTGAAGAAGATTGACGAGTATCTGTTGGAACTGCCCCAGGACGCCATCGAAGGGATGAACGTACCAGCATGGCTCTTTTTATCAAATACATTGCTAAACCTGGTCGAAGAGAGTGCAATAAAGCAGATCGCAAATGTCGCCTGCCTTCCAGGAATCCACAAACATTCCATCGCATTGCCAGATATGCATTTTGGTTATGGATTTCCTATTGGAGGGGTCGCAGCCCTGGATTTCGAAACCGGTGGGCTTTCTCCAGGAGGAATCGGCTTTGATATCAACTGTGGTGTCAGGCTGTTGAGCTCGAATTTAGAGGCAGAGGATATAAGGCCGCACCTGGAGAATCTGGTGACGAAGATATTTCAAAACATCCCCTCTGGTGTCGGCAAAGGAGGTAAAATCAGATTGACAACACAAGAACTCTGCGGGGCGTTAGAGAGGGGAGCACAATGGGCAGTTGAGCGCGGCTATGGGACAAAAAAAGACTTGGAACATTTAGAGGAAAATGGCAGCATGAACTCTGCCAACTCAGAAAAGGTGTCATCGAAGGCTATGCAGAGGGGCGCTCCGCAATTGGGGTCACTGGGCGCAGGAAATCACTTTTTGGAGATTCAGAAAGTGGAAAAAATCTATTTACAAGAGATCGCAAAAACATTTGGCATAACACGCGAAGGACAGGTCTGTATCATGATTCACACCGGCTCCAGAGGATTTGGACATCAAGTCTGCACAGATTATCTGCAAATTCTGAATACCAAATTCAGGAATGAGATTGCGAAATTGCCAGATCGTGAGTTGGTTTACGCCCCTGCTGGAACGAAGGAATGTGATGATTATTTTGCCGCTATGTCCTGCGCCGCCAATTTTGCATGGTGCAACAGACAGATGATAAACCACTGGGTAAGGGAGAGCATGGCAAAGGTTCTCGGCATGAGTCAAGAGGACATGGACATAGAGGTCGTCTATGACGTGGCGCACAACATCGGCAAATTAGAGGAGCATGTAATAGATGGGAAGAAGACAAAAGTTTTCGTGCATCGCAAGGGCGGAACTCGGTGCCTGGGTCCTGAGGCAGATGACCTACCCAGGGATTATCGCGATGTTGGCCAGCCAGTGCTCGTTCCAGGAGATATGGGCTCAGCGAGCTATGTTCTGGTGGGAACGAAAAAGGCAGAGGAAGAGACGTTCTCCAGCGTGTGCCATGGTGCAGGGCGCCTCATGTCGAGGCACGGGGCGCTGAAACAATTCAGGGGCGAAAAGGTGAGGGCAAATCTGGCAGAGAGGGGCATATATGTGAAATCATCCAGCTGGAAGGCGCTTGCAGAAGAGGCGCCTGGCGTGTATAAGGACATTCATGAGGTTGTCAGGGTTTGCGAAGTGGCAGGCATCAGCAAGACGGTGGCAAAATTAGTGCCGATGGGTGTTGTGAAGGGTTAATATTCTGCCCTTTTTAACTATAATTTTGACAACGCCAATTTTGGACTGATATATTTTTTATTTGATTTTACTTGTCGATAATCTTTATAACAAACGCAACATATTGATATATGTCACATAATGTGGATCGGCCGGAGGAGAAGATGGAATTTAAAGTCGTAATCAGAGAAGATAAGGAAGATGGAGGATACAACGTTAGTTGTCCTGCCCTGCCAGGTTGCCACTCACAGGGTGAGACGATAGAAGAGGCGTTGGAGAACATCAAAGAGGCAATTCAAGGCTGTATAGAAGTCTTAAATCAAAGAGCAAAAGCCGTTAGCATAAACGAGAACGTGGTAGAAGTAGCTGTTTGAAGTTGTAAATAACCCCCCCAACATTGTCAACATAGTTTTATTTAACGTCAACCACATATGCCATCGATAGAATTGCTTTTATGGTAAAATTAAATGTCATATCTGGGATGAAAGCAGTAAAAGCTTTCAGAAAAGCTGGCTGGAGCGTGGCCCGATATAAGAAAAACCATATTATTATGGAAAAAGCTGGCTCTATCGTTACTCTTTCTGTCCCAAAACACAAAGAGCTTAAGAGGGGCACCCTCAGAGATTTGGTCAAAGATTCTGGCTTAACTGTAGAAGAGTTTGTAGACCTTTTGTAATTAATTATACTTACCTAAACGACTCCACCACTTCTCGAAGTGCCCCCTCGTGATATTCGCGCCCTATGTAAATCCACTCGTCAAGGATAAACTCCAGCTGGGGCATTTTTCTTTTTCGGTTGCGCCACATCACACATCTAAAATCACCTGCGCCACCCATTTTCCATTGCGCTTCTCGATAGTCATATCGTGATATGTGCATGCCTTTACATCGGTTTTCGTCTCGTGCCTTTGGAAATCTATCTGCTCGCCTGTGGCTTTTGCGCTGAGCGTCATCCGTCTTTCATCTACTTTGACGTTGAATCTGGAAAACACCAGACCCTCGGCATCGACGTAAAAGAGCAATTCGTTGAGCCAATTGAACATCAGCGATACTAAATCTTCACCATTGACCTCGACATCTTTTGTAATCTTGGGCACAACGCCCTTGGTTTCCACCATCGTCTCGAACATCGCAAGGGCAGCATTGGCAAATACTTCATCGAGAGTTGCGCCATATGCTCTAAAGCAGACATCAGCTGTCGCAAAATCCAGAAATTCAAATTTTTTCATACTGACGCATCTTCTCATTTGTCACTTAATTAATAATAGTTATCGGAATGCCTTCTCGGAGTATGGTGAGCCATCATAACGTCCATGCTCACTGATGACCGATCTAGATTCCTGTATAGCCTTTTTCCCGTCTAAAAACATCTGTAACCCAAACTATCTTTCCTTCTATGGAATAGATTGCCCTATATTCACCAATACGAAGTCTGAAAAGGTTCTGTCTTCCTTTTGTACCCCTCAACTTCTTGATATCGACCTTAGAGCGACTGCAAAAGGGATCTTCTTCAAGAAGGAATAGGGCATTTTTTATTCGTTGCTGAGCTTTTGAGTCCAATTTCCGGATAAACCTCGCTGCCTCGGGATGTACTCTTACTTCGAACACCATTAGACCTCAGCCAGAGGAATGAACTTATCCTTCTCCTCAAGGCGTCTATACAGACGCTCCATGAATTTCTCGTACTCAATCTGCTCCATCATGCGATTGATTATGTCGTCGTAAGTCTCTCCCTTTAGCCCAAATGTTTTTAACCTATCTCGAGTCTCTTTATCAACGGGGATGGTAGTTAGTCCAGTCATAGTATAACCACATAATCATTATTAATGCTATAAGTATTTATAAGATTCTCTAATGCTCATACCATAAATTTGTTCTAAAGCAAACGTCAGCTGTCGCAAAATCCAGAAACTCAAATTTTTGCATACCAATACTTCTCAATTATATTAGATAACATGATTAATATAGCATATCACCCCAATCTATGATATGATATTAAGTTAGATGGGCTCCTAAATTGAAACAAAAGCGAAATTCGCTTCAACACTTAAAAATTGATATATAAAGATAAACCAATTAGGAAGTGATTCAGATGACAAAAATACCAAAGTGCATGAGTACGCAACATCCCGATAATGTGAACTCCCCGTTTTTTGCAGAGCACACCCAGCTCGGCGGAGAAGATGAGATACAGGAAGCATACTATGCATTTTCCCATTTGGGCTGTGATGAACAGATGTGGGATTGTGAGGGCAAGGAAGTCGATAGTTTTGTAGTCAAAAAATTACTGACAAAATACGAGCCATTTTTTAGAGAAAAAAGATTGGGCAGGGATACGTTCATTACTCTAAGGGTTCCAAATCCGACCATAGAAAGGGGCGAGGCAAAAATTTTATTGGAAACATTGGAAAGCATACCCAGATCATTTGACGCTGCTAAATTATTTTACGGAGATGAGATGCCACCAGTATTCGAAGTCATCCTGCCAATGACGAGCTCATCTATGTGTATTGATAGAATTTATAGATATTATCACGATTTTGTCGTGGGAAAACAGAACAAGCCATTTAGAGATGGGGATATAACGATCGCCGAGTGGATTGGGAACTTCGAGCCTGAAAGAATAAATGTCATACCTCTTTTTGAGGACATGGTCCACATGCTTGACGCCCACAACATAGTTGGAGAATATTTGCAAGATAAGGATAGTGAATATCAAAGAGTCTTCCTGGCAAGGTCAGACCCAACGATGAACTATGGGTTAGTTAGTGCTGTTCTTTTGAATAAAATTGCGCTTCAGAGATTGCAAGGATTATCAGAGGACATCGATGTCAAAATTTATCCAATTATAGGCGTTGGCTCGGCTCCTTTCAGGGGCAATCTCAAACCCCAGACAGTTGAAAGAGTTATGGAAGAATATCCAAGCGCTCATACGTTTACGATTCAATCGGCATTCAAATATGACAATCCCCCTCAAGAGGTTGAAGAGGCTGTAAAAAAACTGCGAGAGAGAAAAACACGTCTGCCTCAGGAAGTGGATGAGGAGAAGTGCCTGGAGATAATTGAAAAATATTCTCGAGAATACCAAAAACAGATCGTAGTACTGGCACCAATTATCAATAAGGTTGCGAGATATGTTCCGAGTAGGAGAAAAAGGAAGTTGCATATAGGGCTATTCGGTTATTCACGTGATGTAGGGGGAATTACATTGCCAAGGGCGATAACATTCACAGCCGCCCTTTATTCTATGGGCCTGCCACCAGAAATCCTGGGTTTGAATGCTCTGGATGAAGATGACATTCAATTCATCAGAGACGTTTATGTAAATTTCGAAGACGATTTGATGGATTCTCTTAAATATTTTAATCCGAATGCTGTTTTTTTGCCAAAAGGTATCGAAGCAAAGGTTAAAGATTTTCCATTAGATGTTCAAATAGATGAAGAGCATAGAGAACTGACAAACTACATTGCAAATTCATTAAAGAAGAATAAGATTGAAGATATAGGAGGGCATGTTTTAAGAGCAGCAAGTTTAAGAAAATTCCTGGGATGAAGCTTTGTAAAACAGCCTAAGACAAGATTTATATAACAATACTCCAATTTATGTGGAAATACGAGATGGACACAAGTATTTTGTGCCCGCCGTATTGAATCTGACGATGACGCGTTGAATTGACATCAGAATCTTTTAGAGGGATTCGAGTTTTATGGTCTGTCTCGCTTTATTTTCAGATTGTCGATTGACATTAAAGTGGTGAGAAGTACAAATGGCAAGAACACATCGCCCAAGACGTGGGTCTCTGGCATTCAGTCCAAGAAAGCGGGCAAAAAGCCAGGTACCCGTCTTCAGGTCATGGCCAGAAGCGGCAGGAGAGCCTAAAGCACAGGGCTTCGTCGGCTACAAGGCCGGGATGACCCACATAGTAATGATAGATGATCGGCCAAACAGCCTCACAGAAGGCATGCAAATCACGGTGCCGGTTACGATTATCGAAACCCCTGCCGTGAAAGTAGCGGCGATTAGAGTTTACGCCAATACGCCATATGGTGCCAAATCCGTAACGGACGCATGGGCAAAAGACCTAGATGAAAATTTGAGCAGAGCATCACCATTACCAGAAAAGCATGATACAGATGCTGCATTAAAGCGCATCGAGAAACTGATTTCACAAGACATGATAGACGATGTTAGAATATTATATCACACGCATCCGTCAAAAGTGACAGGTATCCCCAAGAAGAAACCCGAGCTGATGGAGTGCCGCATAGGTGGCGGGGACATCATGGCTCGCTTTGAGTATGCAAAGAATATCCTTGGAAAAGATTTCAACATATCAGACATATTCAAAGAGGGCGAACTTGTAGATACATCTGCCGTCACAAAGGGAAAAGGCACCCAGGGACCTGTAAAGAGGTGGGGAATCAAAATGCGGAAACGTAAACATGCAAGAGCGGGAAAGACCAGACATTTGGGCACTCTAGGGCCATGGCATCCGGCTAGGGTAAGCTGGCGAGTGCCGCAACTCGGTCAAACTGGATATCATCAACGAACCGAATTTAATAAGCGAATTCTAAAAATCGGATCCGACGCAAGCGAAATCGTGCCGGATGGCGGATTATTGAATTACGGCGTGGTTAGAAATGAGTTCATACTTCTCAAAGGAAGCATCCCAGGTCCTGTCAAGCGCTTGATTCGGATAAGACCATCCATCAGGTCAAGGATGGCACCAAAAGGAGGACCTGAAATCAACTACATCAGCGTGAGGTCCAAACAAGGGTGATAGATATGTTATGGGCACAGGTCATGGATTTATCTGGAAAAATCAAAGAAAAAATCGAGCTCCCCTCGGTTTTCGAAGAAGTATACAGGCCTGACCTGATTAAAAGAGCCGTTATCGCTGCGCAGGCAAATAGATTACAACCATATGGAGCCGACCCATATGCTGGTATGAGGACGTCTGCAGAAGGATGGGGTACCGGTAGAGGAGTTTCACGTGCGCCGCGAATAAAGGGCGGGAGTCGGGTCGCCAGAGTGCCTCAGGCTGTTGGAGGACGCAGGGCTCACCCCCCAAAAACAGATAAAATCCTCTCGGAGAAGGTCAACAAGAAAGAGAGAAGAAAGGCAATAAGGTCCGCTATTGCGGCAACGGCAGACCCAGATCTGGTCGCAAGCAGAGGACATAAATTCGATGCAAAACTGCCACTGGTCGTCGAGGATTCGATGGAGTCATTGTCCAGGACAAGTGAAGTGCGCGAATTTTTACAGAACATCAATCTATGGGATGACGTGCTCAGAGCCAAAAATGGAAAATCGATACGGGCTGGCAAAGGAAAACGCCGAGGCAGAAAGTACAAACATAGGAAGAGCATTTTGATTGTAACCTCTGAGAATAAAGAAGTGAGTAGGGCTGCACGCAATCTATCCGGCATAGATGTAACGACCGTAAAGGATTTGAATGCAGAGCTGCTTGCCCCTGGCACGCATGCGGGTCGTTTGACGGTCTGGAGCAGGTCTGCACTTTCCAAATTAGAGGAGGCATTTAATGACCATTAAACATCTCCATACAACGGAAAAAGCGACCATCCAGATAGATGCGAATAATAAGCTCCAATTCTTGGTCGACGTCGATGCGACGAAAGATCAAATAAAGAGAGAGATTGAAAATATGTACGAGGTCACAATTACCGATATAAAAACGATGATGACTCCGAAGGGGCAGAAAAAAGCCATAGTTACATTGTCCCATGAAGATTCTGCCGAAGAGATTTCAACACGACTGGGAGTGTTCTAAAATGGGAAAGCGCATAATATCACAACAGAGGGGGAAGGGGACCCCAACATATCGGGCCCCATCTCACAAATACAAATCCGATCTCAAACACATAAAAATCGATGAGAATGAGATAGTAAAAGGAGTGGTGATCGACATAGAGCACGATCCAGCCAGAAGTGCTCCAATCGCCAGAATTAGGCTCGAAAACGATGAGGAACGGTATGTATTGATACCCGAAGGCATAGCGACAGGAGATGAAATATCATGCGGCATATCCGCAGAGATCAAACCCGGCAACACGTTGCCTTTGGCAGAGATTCCAGAGGGGAGCTTAGTCTGTAACATCGAATCCCGCCCAGGAGATGGAGGACACTTTGCAAGATCATCTGGGACACATGGGACCTTGATAACACACGATGTGGGCAAAACAATTATTCAACTACCAAGCGGCAAGATGAAATGGCTGAACCCAAAATGCAGGGCAACTATCGGCGTCGTTGCAGGCGGAGGTCGAACCGATAAGCCGTTCGTCAAGGCCGGTAAAAAGTACCATAAGATGAAATCCAGAGCTGCCAAATATCCACGGGTAAGAGGTGTTGCGATGAACGTCGTCGACCATCCATTTGGAGGAGGTGGGTGGCAGCATCCAGGAAGGCCGAAGACCGTGAGCAGGCGCGCTCCGCCTGGAAGAAAGGTAGGATCCATCGCGGCACGAAGGACAGGAAAACGATAGAGGTGGAAAGATGGCAAAGGGCAAAACAAACAAATTACCGAGACGAAAGAAAGAATTCAAATATCGTGGATATACAATCGACGAGTTAAAAGAGATGGACCTGGAAGATGTTGCCAACCTGTTGCCAGCACGAGCGCGCAGAACCATCAAGCGAGGAATTTCTGAGGCGCATAAAAAATTATTAGAATCCATCAAAAAAGGAAAATCGCCAATCAGAACGCATCTGCGAGATACAATCATATTACCGAAGATGGTGGGCATGCAATTCGAATTACATGACGGAAAACAGTTTAACCGCGTGCAGATTCAACCAGAGATGATTGGACACTATCTCGGCGAGTTTGCGCTTACTCGAAAACGGGTTATACACGGGAGTGCAGGTGTTGGTGCAACTCGATCAAGCAGATATGTGCCATTGAAGTGAGAGGTTATTCAAGTGTCAAGAATCAAGTATTCAAAAGATGGATTGCCTGAAACAACGGCTAAGGCCATGTGTTATGAGGTGCACATATCTCCAAAACACGCAGTGGAGATATGCCGTGAGATAAAGGGGATGAGCGTATCCAGAGCCAAAGAGTATATGGGAGAGGTCGTCGCCCTGAAAAAAGCAGTTCCATTCAGGAGATACAAGAGGAACGTCGGGCACAAGAAAGGTCTGCATAAATGGGATGCTGGACGCTATCCCAAGAAAGCTGCCTCTGAAATTCTGCTGCTCATCGCCAGTGCAGAAAAGAATGCCGAGTATAAAGGTCTCGATACAAAACGGATGAGGATTTGGCATATAGCTGCCAAGAGAGGACGTGTGATAAAGGGGAATATGCCCAGGGCGATGGGAAGGGCAACTCCAAAGAATACCGAAACGGTCACAATTGAGCTTGTCTTAGAAGGGGTGCAGTAATTTGGCTATCGAAAGGAAGTTCGTCCAAGATGGACTTAAAAAAGTAAGAATAAACGAATACTTCATACAACAGCTGGATAGGGCAGGCTATAGCGGGATGAAAATCAACAGAACCCCAATGGGGACGCAGATTACCATTTACGCAGAGAAACCGGGGATGGTTATAGGAAAAGCCGGGAAGACCGTACGTATCTTCACTAAAAAATTAGATGAGGAATTTCAGTTAGATAATCCACAAATCGACGTACAGGAGGTTGTAAAACCAGAACTGAATGCGCAGATGATGGCAAACATGCTCGCAAACGCACTGGAGCGCGGATGGTATTTTAGAAAAGCAGGACACTCAACGCTACAACGCATAATGAATGCTGGCGCGCTTGGCTGTGAAATCATAATATCTGGAAAGCTAACTGGTCCCCGAAAACGCAGAGAGAAATTTTTGGCCGGACGTATCAAACACACAGGGATTCCTGCTGAAGAACTTGTGGACAAGGGATTCGCGAAAGCAATCAAGAAACTTGGCGTCCTCGGTGTCCAGGTTAGAATTGTTCAACCCGATGTCGTGATGCCGGATAACTTCACCATACTTAGTGGAGAGATGCCTGCAGAAGTAATCGAAGAGGAAGTCAAAGAAGAAGGTAAAGACGATACAAGTGAGACAGGGACAAAAACACAATCTGTTGAAGAGCCTAAAACGAAGGTTGAGAAATCCACAGCAAAAGTTAAAGAAACACCTGATGAAAAATCAGCAGATATCAAACCAATAGATAAGAGTGAAACATACAAAGAAGAGATAAAATCTAAATCTCCTAAAAAGCCTAAAACGAAGGAAATTAAAGACGGAGAATCTACAAAAGGGGATGAATAATGGCGGTCTTGAAGCCAGAAGAAATTAGAAAAATGACGTCTGATGAACAGATGGAACAACTAGCCAAACTTACCAGCGAGCTCATCAGAGAAAGGGCTATCGCATCTGCAGGTGGTGCGCCTGAAAATCCTGGTAGAATCGGGGGATTGCGGCGGACCATCGCCAGAATCAAGACCATCCAACGCGAGCAAGGTGGTGCCGTATAATGGATATCACTCCTAAAAATTTAATCCATCACGAATTAATTGGACTCACCACCAAGATTGTCGCGAGTACAGCTCCAAATCAGATAGGACTTAAAGGAAAAATCGTAGATGAGACGCGAAATATGTTCATGATTGAAAAAGAAGACCATCGGATAAAAAAGACTGCAAAAGAGGGAGTAACATTCGTGTTTATGCTTTCAGATGCCAAAGTTAAAGTAAATGGTAAATTGCTACTCGCACGACCCGAAAATAGGGTTCAAAAAAGAAGATGAGAGGATCAGATAATGGCAAAGGATATCGGACTGAATGTAGTTGCACCCGAAAAAGAGTGTGAAGACCCCGCCTGTCCATTTCACGGCGTGCTCCCCGTACGAGGACAAGTATTAGAGGGGACTGTCGTAAGCTCCAAGATGAAAAAAATCGCAGTTATCCAGCGAGAATATGTCAAACGAGTTCCGAAGTACGAGAGATACGAAAAAAGGCGATCAAAGATCCATGCGCACAACCCGCCATGTATAGATGCAAAGAGCGGAGACGCCGTTAAAATCGCCGAATGCCGTCCATTAAGCAAGACCAAGAAGTTTGTGATAATCCAGGTGATGCCAAAATGAGAGGGCATACCTCCCGAATTCCGCGTTCTATAAACACTGGCACTCTGCTCGAATGTGCTGATAATACCGGCGCAAGGGTTTTACAGGTCATCTCGGTTAAAGGATATAGAGGCGTAAAACGACGGCAGCCAAAAGCAGGCATTGGTGATATAGTCATCGTTTCGGTAAAAAAGGGAACGCCTGAGATGAGAAAACAGATACTACATGCCGTCGTTATCAGGCAGAAGAAAGAGTTCACGAGGCCTGAGCGGATGAGGGTGAAATTTGATGACAACGCCGCCGTGATAACCGATGAAAAAGGAGAGCCCAAGGGCACCGAAATTAAAGGACCCGTAGCCAGAGAATCTGCAGAGCGGTTTGCAAAAATCGCTTCAGCTGCTACTATGATAGTATAAGGGAAAAAGAAAGGGAGTATTGTCATGACATCGATACAGCCAAGAAAACAGAGAAGGGAAAGGATAAAAGCGCCACTACATAAACGACAGGGGTTCATGGGGGCAGCACTGGACGATGAGCTGCGTAAAAAATACTCCAGACGTACGGCACGAGTTGTCGAAGGCGATGTGGTTAAAATGATGAGAGGAGACCACGCAGGTACAAAAGGAAAGGTTCAAACCGTCGACCTTAGACGTGAGAGGGTGACGATTGATGGCGTCACTGTCAAGAAGGCAGATGGTTCCGAAGTCGCACGTCCGATTCATCCATCCAATATCCAAATAACCAAACTAAATCTCAAAGATAAACGCCGTGAGGAGATATTAAGGAGGCAGCGATAAGTCTATGGCAGGTCATCAAAAGAGAATATCAGCTCCGACTAGCTGGGCGATAACCAGAAAAACGCACAAATGGGCCGTTAAACCAGTTCCTGGTCCACACTCCAAAAAACGATGCGTACCACTTGCCATAGTGTTACGCGACATGCTGAAGCTTGGAGACAATATCAAGGAAATCCGATACATGTTAGATAGTAAACAGATTATCGTAGATGGGAAGGTTATACGAGACCATAAATTTCCAATTGGAATATTCGACGTAGTTTCAATTTCTGCCATTAAGACGCATTACAGAGTATTACTCGATCCAAGAGGTAGATTCACCCTCCATAAAATTAAGGATTCGAACGTCAAGCTGTGTCGAATCAACAACAAGACCGTGGTCAGGGGGGGAATGGTGCAGCTTAACTTGCATGATGGCTCAAATATCATCGGCTCGAACGAATATCGTTCTGGCGACTCTGTGGTGCTCAAACTACCAGAACGAAAGATAGTGAAACGACTGGAATATAAACCAGGAAATCTGGTAATGGTCGTTGGTGGAAGGCATTCAGGAGAAATCGGTACGATCAAAGAATTGATAGAAGTTCGCAGCTCACGACCAAACATGGTGACCGTGAAAAGTGACAAAGAATTTGAGACCACAAAAGATTATGTCTTCGTCATCGGCACCGAGAAGCCCGATATCGACCTGGAGGTGCGCAAATGATGAATCCTATGAAAACCCCAAAGATACACAAGGTCACGATCAATATAAGTTTGGGAGAAGGTGGACAAAAGCTGCTCAATGCCGAGCAGATTCTCACAAAAATAAGCGGGCAGACGCCAGTCAGGACTGTCGCAAAGAAAACTATGCCGACATTCGGCATCAAGAGGGGGGGACCCGTTGGATGCGTTGTAACGCTCAGGAAAGAAGCGGCGGAGAAGTTTTTACGGTCTGCCCTGGCGATAAAAGATGGTCAACTTAACCTATCACAGTTTGACGAAAACGGCAATTTCTCATTTGGCATTGAAGAGCATACCGATTTTCCCGACATGCGATATGACCCTGAAATCGGGATATTTGGTATGGATGTATCTGTCGCATTGGAGCGTCCAGGTTACAGAGTTCGTCGTAGATGGGCGAAACAACATAAGATTCCATCCGCCCATAGATTGAATAAAGAGGATGCAACTGCCTTCATCAAAGATAAATTCGGCGCGGTGGTAACATGACAAAACCACAAAATGTAAAATTTGGATATTGGGCAAACCAGTGTAAGCGGTGTGGGAGAAACCGAGGACTGGTCCGAAAATACGATATATATTTATGTCGACAATGTTTTAGAGAAGTCGCATATGATATGGGATTTAGAAAGTACAGCTAA
Organism: Methanosarcinales archaeon Met12; assembly: GCA_002813105.2. Lineage (NCBI taxonomy): Archaea > Methanobacteriati > Methanobacteriota > Methanomicrobia > Methanosarcinales > Methanosarcinales archaeon Met12. Next base: position 128,575 of record CP017966.2, read on the forward strand.
AATGGTGATCGTTTAAATGACATTAGTAGATCCTCTTGCAAATATATTGTCCTCAATCAAGAATGCAAGCGATACCGGAAAACTAGAATGTACGGTAGCACCTGCATCGAAACTTGCCCGTAATATCCTAAAAATCATGCAGGAGCAGGAATATATCGGTAAGTTCGAGTTAATAGATGATAAAAAGTCAGGTAAATTTAAGGTGGAGTTACGCGGCAGGATCAATAAATGTGGAGTAGTAAAACCTCGATTTTCGGTCAAGAAGACGGAATTTGAAAAATGGGAGAAGAGATATTTGCCCGCCCAGAATTTTGGGACATTGATACTTGCAACGCCTCATGGTGTTATATCTCATTACGACGCCAGAGAAAAGGGAACTGGCGGAATATTATTGGCATATGTATATTAGGGGGACATAGATGAGAGAAACCAAAGAGGTCATATCGATTCCAAAAGATGTGAACGTTCAAATCGAGGGAAATTGTATCAAAATCTCTGGTGCCAACGGCGAGTTGCAACGCGAGTTGTGGTATCCTAACATCACCATTACCAAAGAAGATTCAGAAATTATAGTCAAGGCTAAAAGCCCCGGAAAAGAAGGGAGGGCGATGATGGGCACATTTGCCTCGCACATCCAAAATATGATAATCGGTGTGACCGAGGGATTTGAACGTAAACTAAAAATAGTCTATGCTCACTTTCCAATCCAAGTCAAAGTAGAGGGAAATGCCACACTCATCAGCAACTTCTTGGGAGAGCGAAAATCAAGAAGGGCAAAAATAGTCAGAAATTCCAGGGTTCAAATCGGCCGCGATGAAATAATTGTCACGGGAATTGACAAAGAAGGAGTATGTCAAACTGCCGCAAATATAGAGCAGGCAACCAGAATCCGTAGATATGACCCAAGGGTATTTCAAGACGGCATCTACGTAATCGGGTGGTCACGGTGACTGAGATTATTAGGGGGCTGCCCAAGATAAAAGGACTCGGCAAGGCGAAGACCAATGCACTGGTTCAGGCTGGATTCAGCTCAGTGGGGGATATACAAAAAGCATCATTAGAAGATATTACCGCAGTGGATGGCATCAGTCCCACTCTTGCAGAGGATGTAAAAAAGGCAGTCCAGAGGCTGGAAACCAGAAAACCTGCGAAGAAAAAGAAAAAACTGGCCGCGGCCGAAAAACCTGTCAAAATGGGCTTTAGTGGTAACAGAGAGCGGCTTCTAAGAGTGAGAAGGCAGCAAAAAAGCAAAAAACCCTCGTTCAGGCGCCACGATTCTCATAAGAAGAAGCGTGTGGGTGCAAGTTGGAGGTTCCCGAGTGGCATTCACAACAAACAACGCAGTGGAATCGTCGCAAAAGGGGCAATGGTCCAGATAGGCTATGGCAGTCCAAAAGAGGTAAGAGGATTCCATCCATCGGGCTACGAAGAAGTACTGGTGCACAATCTTAACGAGGTGGATATGGTAGATACGTCGATACAGGTAATCCGAATCGGCAGTACGGTAGGTCTCAAAAAGCGATTGGACATAGAGGAAAAGGCAGAAGAACTCGGTCTTAAAATATTAAATCCTGTGAAGAGGGAATAAATGGCCAACTTATCAAATCAAAGAAGAATGGCAGCAAGCATAATGAAAGTCGGTGAAACACGGGTATGGATGACCTCTGAGAGACTGGAAGATATAGCTGCAGCCATCACCAGGGAGGACATTCGCACGCTGGTCAGCGAGGGTGTCATTACATCGAAACCTCAAAAGGGTATCAGCCGCGGGAGGGCTCGTGCAAAAAAAGTGAAACGCACATATGGGCATCGAAAAGGGCACGGTAGCCGAAGGGGGGCAAAGGGTGCCAGAGCCCCGAGAAAAGAACAGTGGATGAAAAAGATAAGAGCTTTGAGACGCAGACTCCGAACGCTAAGAGAGGAGGAAACCATAGACACTAACACGTATCGCAAATTTTACAATAAAGCAAGAGGTGGAGAATTCCGAAGCGTCGCCCACTTAAATTCACATCTTGAGTCCAAGCAATAAGAGGATGATTAAATGGTATTCAGACGAAGAAGGGAGGGAAAAACAGATTATCGAAAGAGACTTAAGTTGCTCCTGTCGCAAAAACCGAGGGTTGTGGTGCGAAAGAGTTTGAAGCATGTGGGGGTTCAACTCGTAGTACCGCGTAAACAGGGAGATGCCATTTTATCCTCCGCGAGTTCGTGTGAACTCTCAAAGTTTGGATACAAAGGTGCAACAGGAAACACCCCAGCGACATATTTGACTGGATTGTTGTTTGGACTCAGGACATTGAAAGAAGGGCACAAAGAGGGAGTGTTGGATATAGGGTTGCAAACATCGTCAAAAGGTTCTAAAGTCTATGCAGCGCTAAAGGGCATGGTCGACGCGGGGATGGACATCCCCCATGACCCTTCAATATTCCCGGATGATGGACGAATCCGCGGTGAGCATATAGCCAATTACGCTAATAAACGGAAAGATGCCTATCCTAAATACGCCAAACGTGGTCTGAAGGCGACGGATTTGGCCGACCATTTCAATCAGACCAAAGAAATTATATTGAATGAACTTGCCAAAGGTGAGATATGAAACTCGATGATGGAGGGGAATGGATACCCAAGACGCGACTTGGGTGGCTGGTGCAGGAAGGAGAAATTACATCAATAGAGGCGGCGCTCGCATCCGGTCTCTCGATAAAAGAAGCGGAAATCATAGATACACTGATGCCAGACCTACAGGATGAGGTGTTGGACGTCAATATGGTCCAGCGAATGACCGACTCCGGGCGGCGGGTGAAATTCAGGGCGACTGTCGCGGTTGGAAATGGTGGCGGATATATGGGGCTGGCAGAAGGCAAAGACGTACAGGTTGGACCTGCCATCAAAAAGGCCATCGATATGGCAAAACGGAATATCATACAGGTCAAAATGGGTTGTGGCTCATGGGAGTGTGGTTGTGGACTGGCTCACACCGTCCCGTTTGAAGTAAAGGGGAAGGCGGGCAGTGTTACAATAGTACTCAAACCAGCTCCAAGGGGGCTTGGAATAGCATCCGGTGGAGCTGCCAAAAAAGTACTGGAATTGGCAGGCATTAAAGATGTCTGGACCAGATCTGAAGGCGATACGAGAACTACTATAAACTTCGCAAAGGCCACATATAACGCATTAAAACGGACTATTACTATGCGAACAATAAAATGAAAAGGAGAGGAGTAAAACATGTATGCAGTAATCAGATTGCGGAGCAGCGTCCACACCAGGCCAGATATAAAAGATACTCTGAAAATGATGCGCCTGAATCGAATTAACCATTGTGCTGTGCTTGCCGAAACTCCCAACAACAAAGGCATGATTCAAAAAGTGAAGGACTATGTAGCCTGGGGCATCATCGATGTAGACTCTCTCGATTTAATCCTGCATAAAAGAGGCGAATTAGAAGGAGGGACACCACTCACTGACAAATATGTGAAAGATGCTGCCAAATATAAATCCATCAAGGAGTTCGCCAAGGCGGTGTGTGATGGAGATGCATCCCTCAAAGATATTCCAAAGCTCACACCGGTGTTCAGACTCCATCCTCCTCGCAAAGGACATAGAGGTATCAAAAAGACGTTCCAACAAGGTGGAGCGCTGGGATTTTATGGCGAGGAAATTAACGCACTTATTAAGCAAATGCGGTGATGAAATGAGCAAATCGAAGACGAAGAAATACAGAGGGTCCAGAACCTTTGGTGCCGGTACACACAAAAACCGCCGAGGTGGCGGAAGTAGAGGTGGGAGAGGGCATGCTGGCGGATGTAAACATCACTTTGTCAGGGCGCTGCAGGAAGGGCGAGCCTATGGCAAACATGGCTTCAAACGACCACCCAAGGTAGTCACGAAATATGCATCCATCAACGTGGGCGAACTGGACCAGATTTCAGAAATTTTGTTATCGAAGGGCATGGCAAAAGAACTGGACGGGACAATTCAAATCAGTTTGACCGATATAAATGTCGACAAGGTGCTCGGCAGTGGACAGATGACAAAAAAGCTGACCATAACTGCAAGCAAGTTTTCCGAAACTGCCAAGGCGAAAATAGAAAAACTGGGGGGCAAATGTATATTTCTGAATAGGTGCAACATATGAGCGAAGCGAGCATTAAAGACCGACTGGAACCATTTCTTAATCGTCTGCCAGCAGTGGCAAAACCAAAAGGGCACGTACATTTCAAAACTAAATTGATGTGGACTATTGCCATTCTACTACTATATTTCGTACTCACCAATGTTCCATTATTTGGACTCCATCCAGATTCCCGTGACTTGTTTGCGATGTATCGAACGATCATGGCAGGAGAGTTTGGTTCGATCGTGCAGTTAGGTATCGGTCCCATAGTTACGGCATCGATTATACTGCAGCTACTCGTCGGTGCGGATATCATCAAACTGGACCTGAGTGATCCGAAAGACCAGTCGATATTCCAGGGCGCTCAGAAACTACTCGTATTAGTCATGATTACGATGACCGCTGCTCTTCAGCTATTAGGGAGATTTCTGCTACCCAATTATGAACTGGCAGGCACATTGGGTGTGAGTGTATCTGCAGTCATATGGATACTATTCATACAAGTGGCAATTGGGGGTATTTTGATCTTGTTCATGGATGAAATTGTCTCGAAATGGGGCATTGGCTCCGGTGTAGGATTATTTATAGTTGCCAGCATATCACAGGCGATGGTTGTAGGGTTATTTAGTTGGGAGCCAGATCCCTTTGCGATTCATCCGTTTACTGGTGCAGCACTTCCAGTTGGATTGATCCCAAAATGGCATGAGATATTTACTACGATAGATATGGGGTGGTTACTCGGTGGAGACGGGCTGTTCTTCTTTTTGTTGAGCGGCGGATTGATGGCTTTGCTCGGCACGATCTTGATATTTATCATTGTAGTGTATGTCGAGAGTATGAGAGTCGAGATTCCACTTGCTCACTCTGCAGTGCGTGGTGCACGAGGAAAATTTCCTGTTAAGCTGATCTATGCAAGCGTTCTACCGATAATCCTGGTGATGGCGCTGGTGGCAAATATCCAGATGGGAGGGATGTTGCTATGGGAAAGCGATGTCCCTATCTTAGGTAATAATCCAATGATCGGAGAGTTCATAGATGGCGTGGCCGTATCGGGGCTGATGTATTATCTTGCGCCAATTGCCGGTCCACATGAGCTGATACCGGGGGTACATGAGCCGGGGCAGATACTTCTTCGTGTGATCATATATTTAGCGGTCATGATCATTGGATCCATAGTTTTTGCGCTGTTTTGGATCGAAACCACTGGCATGGGGCCAAAAAAGGTGGCAGAACGAATTCAACGCTCTGGCATGCAAATTCCAGGGTACAGGAGAGATATTGGAGTCGTTGAAAATATCATGAAACGATATATTCCAAACATCACCATAATCGGGGGCGCATTCATCGGCGCGTTAGCTGCATTGGCGAGCTTTACTGGTATCATTGGACATGCCGGTGGAACAGGGCTCTTACTGACCGTTAGCATCATTTACAAGATGTACGAGCAAATAGCGAAAGAGCAGATGAGTGAAATGCATCCGATGATGCGAACACTCCTCGGAGGCGAGTGAAAAATGAGATATGTATTTCTTGGTCCGCCCGGTGCTGGCAAGGGTACCCAAGCAGAGATGATATCCCGGAAGTATGATATACCGCACATATCCTCGGGAGAGATGTTACGAAAAAACGTGATGGATGAAACAAAACTGGGAAAGAAGGCAAAGTCCTATATGAATAGGGGCGAACTGGTACCGGATCAAATAATCATAAGACTTGTAAAAGATAAACTCTCATCTCCAGATTGTTCAAAAGGGTTTATTTTAGACGGTTTTCCCAGGACAGTCGTACAGGCAGAGGCACTGGTGAGCATTTTACACCAGTTGGCGCTAAAACTCGATGCAGTCATTTATTTTGACGTGTCTTTTGAAGAGTTAATTACGCGATTATCTGGCAGAAGGACGTGTAGATCGTGCGGCATTGATTATCATATAAACTTCAAACCCCCAAAGGATGAGAACCTATGTGATAAATGTGAGGGCGCACTATATCAAAGAGATGATGATAAAAAGGAGACGATTCAGAATCGACTGAATGAATATCAACGTCGAACGAAACCACTCATAGATTATTACAGAAAAGATGGCCTGCTGATTACAGTAGATGGGGGGAGGAAGATACCCGAGATATTTGAAGAGTTGTGCAGGATTTTTGAGGGGGCGCGATATGAATGAAAAATTGAAAGAATCGCTGGACAAAATTGCATTGATAATCGGGTTTGTCCTCATGCTCGGGTTTATGGATGAGGGGTTTCGTATATTTTTGGGAGAGACCACGAATCACTTATTTGGGCCATTAACGATACTGCCGCTCCATATGGTGATATTCGTCCTATCTCTGATAACCGGTTTATTTACATCAGTCATTCAGAAGTATACCATCGATTGGGAAAAGAATAAGGGGGCGATGGAGCAGATGAAGTTATTCCAAAAAGAGCTCAGAGAGGCGCAGTTATCAAAAAACAAGCACAAGTTGAAGAAGCTGGATAAACAGAAGGACGAAATAATGAGGGCACAAGCCGAAATGATGAAACAACAACTCAAGCCGATGGCATATATCATGCTGATATCACTGCCGATATTCGGCTGGTTGTATCATCTGATGTTCACCCTATCTCTGAATGCCACCATCATATTGCCATTCTATGGCGAGTTGTACCTGGCTACCGACACGGTGCTCCGATTTATACCCGTGTGGATATTCTGGTATATGCTCTGTTCCATATCGATGGGGCAGGTGATACGGAAGGCACTGAATATGGGAGGAATGTAGACATGATTATAACGTTAAGCGGGTTGCCAGGGACAGGAAAGACGACGGTGGGGCGTGCCATCGGAGACCGTTTTAAACTCCAATTGATATCCATAGGAGAGATGTTCAGAATGATGGCCAAGGAACGCGGCATGACACTTTCTGAATTCGGAAAACTGGCAGAATCTAACGCGGAGATAGATAAAAAAATCGATCGAGAACAGAGCAGAATCGCCGAGGGAGGATGTGATGTCTTGATAGAGGGGCGGTTATCAGGGTGGATGGTAAAGAATGCAGACCTCAAAATATGGCTCAAGGCTCCAATAGAATCCCGCTGCGAACGAATTGCAAAGCGTGATGGCATGTCCATCGAACAGGCATCGAAGGAAGTAAAGGAGCGGGAACGTTGCGAATCCAAACGATATATGGACTCTTATGAAATCGATATCGAGGACCTATCACCCTATGACCTCGTCATCAATTCCTCAAAATGGGATAAAAAGGGAGTTATAGAAATCATATCTTCTTCGATAGACGGGGTGTTTTGCAGTAAATGAATCAATTTGGTGAAAAAGGGGTACGGATGCTCATAAAGGCATCAGATACTACCAATCCCGAGTACGGATGCGATCCAGAAAAACGCAGAATCGATGAGCATATCAATAAAGGAGTAATAAACATAGACAAGCCAGCAGGCCCAACCTCACACGAAGTGGTCGCATGGATAAAGAAAATATTGGACCTCGATAAAGCAGGCCACAGCGGTACCTTAGACCCAAAAGTGACGGGCGTACTCCCAGTAATGCTTGGAGGAGCGACCAAAGCCGTTGGCGCCCTATTGACGGCAAGGAAGAAGTACGTATGTGTTATGAGACTGCACAGGACCGTTCCTGAAGAGAGAATTAGAGATGTTTGCAGGGAATTTACGGGAGACATATATCAGAGGCCTCCCCTGAAATCCGCAGTTAAGCGACAGATACGCAAACGGAAGATTCATCATTTAAAAATACAGGAAATCAAAGATAACGAAGTGCTGTTCGAAGTTGAGTGTGAAGCAGGAACATATATACGTAAACTCTGCCATGATATGGGAGAAGCGTTAGGAGTCGGCGCACATATGGCCGAACTGCGCAGGACCATGTCTGGCCCATTTACCGAAGACGCGCATATTGCAACATTACAAGACCTCAAAGACGCTCATGTCTTTTGGAAAGAGGATGGTACCGAACAGTTTCTTCGAGAAATTGTCATGCCAATGGAATATGGGGTGACCCATCTTCCGAAGGTAATCATAAGAGATACCGCAGTGGATGCAATCTGCCATGGCGCAGACCTGGCCGTACCTGGCGTGCTTAGCGTTCAGAGTGAAATCGAGATGGGGTGCCAGGTAGCCGTATTCACGCTAAAGGGAGAGTGTGTATGTCTCGGCACGGCAAAAATGAACGCAACCTATATATTAGGTGCCAAAAATGGTATTGCAGTCGACACCGATAGAGTTTTAATGGCGCCTGGCATATACCCAAAGATGTGGCGTGGAAGTCCCACTCTCATACGTGGTGCGTCTTCGATCTGGGGGGATTCTCCCTGTCGCGTGCCGAGGTAGCCAAGTCCGGTCAACAACCTTTTTGAAGGTCGGCTGAAGGCGCAAGCCTGGAATGGGGAAATCAACTTAGTAAGCTTGTGGGACGCAAGTCCCCCAAGGGTTCAAATCCCTTCCTCGGCGTCGCATAAACAAGAACTAAGGTGAATAAATGGCCAAAGATGAAAAAATCAGGCATATAATAAGGATTTGTAATACTGACCTAGACGGAAAAAAGAGCGTATGCTACGCACTTACTGGCATCAAGGGCATTTCCGTGAGGTCTGCCGGGATAATAGCCCATAACGCAAAAACAGATCGTAAAGCCATCATGGGGTATCTGTCAGATGAAGACGTCGATAGACTGAAGAAGGCGGTTGATGAATTTGGAGAAAACGTCCCTGAATGGGTGGTCAATCGACGGAGAGAGATCCTAACCAGCAAAAATATGCATCTAATGGGTTCTGAACTCACGATGGAGTGCAAAGAGGATATAGACCTGATGAAGAAGACGAGGAGTTACAGAGGCATCAGACATGAAAGAGGGCATAAAGTGAGAGGGCAAAGAACAAAATCGACAGGACGAAAAGGAGCTACAGTAGGAGTTATAAGGAAAAAGGTTGTCAGACAAGAAGAAGAGAAAAAATAATGGTGATAATTGATGGGATATCCAGGAAAAAATCGTAAAACATATGAGTCTCCGAACCACCCATGGCAAGCGACGAGAATGAGTGATGAGGTGGCCCTCGTTAAAGAATATGGGCTGAGAAACAAGCGAGAGCTCTGGAAAGCTCATAGTGTTTTAAGAAGATATCGGCGGGGTACACGAAAATTACGCGCAGAATTAACCGATGTAGGGAAGAAGGGAGAATCGGCCAAATCCATATCGAAGGAACTATTGGAAAAATTAAGTAAAATGAAATTATCAAAAAAGGGCGCAGAATTGGATGAAATCCTTAGCATTAAAATTGAAGATATATTGGAACGACGATTGCAAACGCTTGTATATCGACAGGGGCTCGCAAATTCCACAAAACACGCCAGACAGCTTATCACCCATGGACATGTCGCGATCGCCGGGAGAAAGGTCACCATCCCAGGTTATGTAGTTCTGGAGGAGGAGGAATCACAAATCGAATATTATGTGGGCTCTCCAATAAAAAGGACTGAGATATTATGACGGACGAAAAATGGGGAATCGCACATATTTATGCATCATTCAACAACACGATAATCACTATAACTGATTTGACTGGAGCTGAAACGATTTCCAAATCATCTGGTGGGAGAGTGGTCAAAGCAGATCGAGACGAAAGTTCACCTTATGCAGCTATGCAAATGGCGATGAACGTCGCAGAACAGGCAAAGGACAGGGGGATTGTAGGCGTTCACATATATGTTAGAGCTCCTGGAGGGAATAAACAGCGCAGCCCCGGTCCAGGTGCACAGGCTGCAATACGAGCATTGGCTAGAGCAGGTTTACGAATCGGGCGAATCGAAGACGTGACTCCTATACCGCATGATGGAACAAAACCGGCTGGTGGAAGGCGTGGCAGGAGGGTTTAAATAATGGATGTTGATATTATTGAGCTGTCTGACCGAAAGATAAAATTTGTATTATCGGGCGTTTCACCTGCTTTCGCTAACAGTTTAAGGCGCAGCATGATCGCAGAAGTACCATCGTTAGCGATAGATGACGTCAATATATATGAGAATACATCTGTGCTGTTCGATGAAATGCTCGCTTTACGTTTGGGGCTGATTCCATTAAAATCGGATTTAGAGTTATATGTATCCCGCTCCGAGTGTGATTGTGAAGGGGGATGTCCCCGATGTCAGGTATCCATAATGCTTAGCGTTGAAGGGCCAAAAATAGTCTATTCCAATGAGTTGAAATCTGCTGACCCGAAAGTCGCTCCAGTGGACGACAATACACCGATCATCGAGCTCAAGGAGGGGCAAAAAGTAGTGTTAGAGGCTGTTGCCAGGTTGGGCAGGGGTAAAACGCATGCAAAGTGGCAATCTGCAATCGCCTGTAGTTATAAAAATATGCCGACCATCACAATCTCGAAGTGCGACAGGTGTGGTGCATGCGTAGAGGTCTGCCCGAGAGGTATACTCGCACTCGATAAAACGGTGACGGTCAAAAACAGCGCCGAATGTTCGTTGTGTCGCCTTTGTGAGGATGCATGCGAACTTGGAGCGATAACCATCGACAGTGATTCAACATCATTCATATTCGGCCTCGAATCAGATGGGTCAATTCCTGCGGCAGAGTTGGTCCAAAGAGCTGCAGATGCCGTAAAGAAAAAAGCCAAGATATTGGTTAAAAGTCTCGAAGTGACATGACATAAAATTTGCAGTTGGCGGGGGTTGCCAAGTCAGGTCAATAACCTTTTTAACAAAAAGGTCGTTTCTGCTTTGGCAGAAACACCTTCACTCTGCGTAGCAGAGGTAAAGGTTGATCAAAAATGTCCTACATTCGCCCTTCGGGCTCAGTAGGACTAAACACAGAAAGATATGACCTGCCGAGTATAACGAGGCAGGTCATTCTGATGATCAACCTGTCTGCAGGTTGACGATCAACCCTTTTGAGGGTTGGCTAAAGGCGCAAGGTTGAGGGCCTTGTCTCGTAGGAGTTCGTGAGTTCAAATCTCACTCCCCGCATAAAAAGGTGCAAGGCATGACAAAAACAAATCCAAGACTGATAAAACTGATAGAAAATCTCAAGGCAAAATCACGTGAAGAGGACGTCATGATATGGAAAGATATCGCCAAAAGATTGGAGCGCCCTACTAGGAACTATTCGAAAGTGAACCTCGGCCAGATCAATAGAAACACAAAAAAGAACGAAACAGTACTCGTACCAGGGAAAGTCATAAGCGCTGGTATTTTAGACCATCCTGTGACAATAGCAGGTCTAGGATTCAGCAAAGTTGCTGTCGATAAAATAAAAAGCGTCAAAGGGAAAAGCATAATGATAGAGCAACTAATAAAAGATAACCCAAAGGGAGCTGGAGTTCGAATAATCCAATGAGGTATGATAAATGGTCATCATCAATGCAGATGGACTTATATTAGGACGTTTGGCGAGCAATATTTCAAAACGCCTGTTAGAAGGCGATGAAGATATCGCAATTGTAAACGCAGAAAAAGCGATAATTTCTGGGTCAAAAGTGCAGATCTTCAAGGAATATGATGTCCAGGTGAAAAAGGGCACCAGAGAAAAAGGGCCTTACTACCCAAAGAGAGCCGACCAAATATTGAAGAGGACTATCAGAGGGATGCTCCCGTATAAGCGAAAACGCGGACGAGATGCATATTCGCGGTTAAAAGTATATATCGGGACGCCTATTGAAATACAAAGTGAGCCTCTGGAAACCATCGAAAATGCTAAGATGTCGCGATTGAGTACGATAAAGTATATACGGCTTGGTAACCTGAGTAAAAAGCTCGGTGCCAATTAAGTTTGGAGTTTATCATATGGTGAAAATAGTCAATGAAAGCGGTAAGAGAAAAACTGCAATAGCCAGAGTTGTGATCAAGAAGGGCTCAGGACAGGTAAGGATAAACAAGAAACTTCTAGAGAATATAGAGCCCAAATTGGCACGTCTCAAAATCACTGAGCCGCTGACCATTGCAAGCGACCTTGTCAATGAGATAGACGTCGAGGTCAATGCAAGGGGAGGAGGAGTCATAGGGCAGGCAGATGCGGTGCGAACTGCAATAGCCAGAGGTCTAGTAAAATGGACAGATAGCTCTTCACTTAGAGATGCGTTTCTTAAATACGACAGGAACCTTCTGGTAAGTGATGCTAGACAAAAAGAGCGTAAAAAGTTTGGAGGACGTGGAGCGAGAGCCAGACAACAAAAATCATATAGATGAGGTTGGAGAGAAGGTGACAATATGATCCCTGTTAGGTGTTTTACGTGTGGAAAAGTAATATCAAATGTGTGGGACATGTACAAGAAACGAGTAGAGGACAGAAAAGAGGAATCGGGAACAAATGATATCAAAGTGGGAGACATATTGGATGATCTGGGTATCGAAAGATATTGCTGTCGACGAATGTTGTTAACGCACGTGGATATAATAGACATGCTATCCCCATATCAATAGGGAAGAGGGGGGTTGTAGGGTAGGCTGGACCATCCTATGGCGTTCGGGGCGCTGTGACCTGAGTTCGAATCTCAGCAACCCCAATTTTAGAGGACATTTCTTAAAGGAGTTGTTAACGTGGACCAAAAATATACAAGATATGAACGAGCTAGAATAATAGGGGCACGCGCCTTACAGATTTCTGCAGGGGCACCGATTCTGATACGTAACCTAGGAGAAAAAGACCCCATTAGCATCGCAATGCAGGAATTTGACGAGGGCATAATCCCAATAACGGTAAATAGGGCGAATAAAGACCAACATGAAAAAAGTAAAATATCATGACGGTAATCAAGAACATAATCGTTAGGAAAATATCAGACAGCCGTGGGGACGAGACGGTGGAGGTCGATGTGCACACCTCCAATGGTTTTGGAAGGGCTGCAGTGCCATCGGGGGCGAGTAAAGGTGCATTTGAAGCCAAATCGATCCCAGTCGCCGATGCGATATCAAAGGCAAAAAGTGTTGTCATCCCTCGGCTGATCGGCTTAGATGTTGGCGAGCAGAAGAATATAGACAACACTTTGCATGAAATAGACGGTACGAAAGACTTCTCAAACATCGGTGGCAATCTGAGCATCGGCATCTCCATGGCAGTTGCCAAGGCAGCCGCATCATCTTCTGGAGTTCCGCTATGCCAATATATTAACGTTTCCTCTAACTCTTTACCCTTTCCCCTGGGCAATGTGATCGGTGGCGGTGTGCACGCAAAAGGATCAATAGATATCCAAGAGATTCTCGTAATCCCCACGGGTGCAAGGAATATCGAAGACGCGATATTTGCCAATGCAGAGGCATACAAGCAGGTCAAGAAATTGCTAAACAAGAGAGAGATAGTGTGTGGCAAGGGCGATGAGGGAGCATGGGCGCCCTCTATCAGCAACGAAGAAGCGCTCACGATCGCATCCGAAGCAACCGAAGATGTGTCCGATTCAGTTGGATTTGATATGCGCGTCGCTATTGACATAGCGGCAACAGAATTGTGGAAAGATGGCAGATATGTATATTCAGATGTGAAACTGAGCACAGAGGAGCAGATACAATATGTATCTGAACTAATAGACAGATATAACCTCTATTATGTAGAAGACCCCCTGGAGGAAAACGATTTTGAGGGCTTTGCCGAACTGACGAAGCAGGTGAGATGTATGATCTGCGGCGATGATCTGTTCGCCACAAATCCCACGAGAATCCAACAAGGAATAGATACTGGTGCCGTAAATACAGTTTTAATCAAGCCAAACCAGATAGGAACTGTAACCGGCACCTATGAAGCCGTAAAGCTGGCAAATGACAATGGATACCATTGTGTTATGTCTCATCGATCTGGTGAGACGACCGATGATACCATTGCACACCTGGCGGTCGCACTGGACATTCCAATCATCAAAACAGGAATAACTGGCGGCGAACGAATTGCAAAACTTAATGAGTTGATAAGGATAGAAGGAGACCTTAAGGACCCAAGAATGGCCATAATTAAATGAGAGGTTGTGATGATGAAACAAGATACTAAAAAAGACCTAGCTTATGAATCCCTGATACCAGTTGACGAATATCTAACAGCAGGCGTTCATATTGGAACACAGCAGAAGACGAAGGATATGGAGAAGTTCATATATTTGGTAAGAACAGACGGATTATACATCTTAGACGTACAGGCGACAGACCAGCGCATCAGGGCTGCAGCCAAATTCATATCGAGATATGAGCCGTCGAAGATATTGGTGGTGTCAGCACGACAGTATGGACAACGACCAACGGAAATGTTTGCCAAGGCGCTCGGTGCGAGGGCGATCTTAGGGCGATTTATCCCAGGTACGCTTACCAACCCTGCTTATCAAAATTATACTGAATCCGATGCTCTAATCGTAATCGACCCTATCGGAGATGCACAAGCAGTCACAGAGGCGATGAGCGTAGGCACCCCGATCGTCGGAATGTGCGATACGAACAACATGACCGCAAACATAGATCTGATAATTCCAACGAATAACAAAGGTAGAAAGGCGCTGGCCATAGTGTACTGGTTGCTTGCCAAGGAAACTCTCAAGGAAAAAGGCGTGCCGTTCGACTATTCTGTAGAGGATTTCGAGGCAGAATTGTGAGGCGTCCAATGAGAAGGGCCGTCGTTGCGGGACAATTTTACGAGGGTGAGGCCAAAGCCCTGAGGAGACGGATTGAAGGTTACATAGCTACTGCTGAAGTGGAGATATTTGAGGAGATGACAGGGGCTGTGGTCCCACATGCAGGCTATGTTTACTCCGGTCAAGTGGCTGCGCATGTCTATGCTGCACTTCCCTCTGCCGAGACATACGTCATCCTTGGCCCCAATCATCGGGGAGCGGGCTCTATGGTCGCGGTGTCCACTGATACCTGGAGTACTCCGTTGGGAGAGGTGGAAATAGATGAAGGCATCGTGAATATGCTCCCGGACCGCATCGACCGTGACGAAGTTGCACACCGATATGAACATTCAATAGAGGTTCAACTGCCATTTCTCCAGTACAGGTTTAAGGATTTTAAGATCGTTCCGATATGTATGGGTTTGCAGGACGAAGAAACTGCTAAAAAGCTCGGTGCCGAGTTAGGAAACGTTCTAAAGGACGAGGACGTGGTCATACTGGCGTCCTCTGATTTCACGCATTATGAACCCAACCAAGTAGCAAGGAAAAACGACCATAGGATAATCAAATCAATCTTGGAATTGGACGTATCGACTTTCTATTCACACATTTATAGTCTGCAGGCATCGGTTTGTGGTCATGGCCCTATCGCAACGATGATGGAAACGACAAGAGCTATGGGTGCGAAGAAAGGAGCGTTATTGAAATACGCCACAAGTGGGGATGTGACCGGGGACTACTCGAGCGTGGTCGGTTATGCTGGAATTGTTATTGACTAAAAGGATTATACCATATCCGGGATATATAAGGAATTAAATGACCATCTGTTCCGCACCAGGAAAGATATTCTTATGCGGTGAACACGCCGTAGTTTATGGCGAGCCTGCCATCGCATGCGCAATCGATCTACGGACACGCGTCAGCATCCAAGAGAGTTTAGATACCTCCATCACCTCCAAACTTGGCAGGGGAATCGATAGGCATCCATACGTCCTCAAGGCGATTGAGAGGATGAAGATGCTTACCGAATTCGATGGCGTGAAGGTCAAAATCGATTCCGAAATCCCTCCTGAGTCGGGATTGGGGTCTTCTGCCGCTGTTACGATTGCGACGCTGTCCGCGATAAACATGGAGTTCGATGTAGGATTGTCTGACGAAGAGATAGCAGAACTGGGGCACTCGATAGAAGTGGAAATACAGGGTGCAGCGAGTCCCACTGATACGTTTATCTCTACGATGGGCGGCGTCGTGCTGATGCCTTCGCGCAGGCGACTGAAAAATCTGGACTACGGTTTCGTGGTAGGGGATACGGGCAAGACGTCTTCGACTAAAGAACTCGTTGGAAGGGTGTCATTGCTTAGAGAAAGATATCCTGACGTAGTCCAGATGATATTTAATGCAATAGGGGCCATAGCAAAAAGGGGCGAACATTTGATAGAGGAGGGCGATTGTAGTGCCATTGGCGAGCTGATGAACATAAATCAGGGCCTGCTTGAATCTCTGGGTGTGGGATGTCCTGAGCTATCGGCGCAGATTTATGCTGCAAGAGATGCCGGTGCATTTGGAGCGAAGATAACCGGCGCCGGTGGCGGGGGATGTATGGTTGCGCTGGTATCCCATGATCATGCGGAGAAAGTTGCCAAAGCCATCGAAGAGGCTGGCGGGCGTGCGATTAAGGCCAGAGTGACAGAAGTGGGGGTGGCGACAGAGGATGAGTGACCGCATAATATTGAAGGTCGGCGGAAGTGTCTTGACCGATAAAACCAGAGAGAAATGCCTGAACGTCAATGAGATTGACCGGGTAGCAGGGGAAATTGCCTCTGCCAACGTGAGGGGCTTGATTATAGTCCATGGCGCCGGCTCATTTGGGCATCCCCAAGCGAAAAAATTCGGATTGGATGTGTCCGGAAAGCGCAATTTTATAGAAGTCGCATTAACACATGAAATAGTAAAGGAGCTTAATAGAGCGTTAATCGAAAGATTGGTTGAAAACGGCGTTGCCGCTGTACCCGTGCATCCGCTGAGCTGCACAATATCGCATAGCAGCAGATTGAGCGAGATGATGATACGCCAGATCGAACTGATGCTCGAAAATGGAACTATACCGGTACTTCATGGCGACGTCGTGATGGATACTGCATGGGGCGTCTCGATACTGTCAGGCGATCAGATAGTCGTTCACCTGGCACGCCACTTGGGCGTTGGAAAAGTAGGAGTTGGAACCGATGTCGATGGAGTAATGGGCGGCAACAAGGTAATAGCCACAATTACTCCAAAAACATTTAATGATGTAAAGGCATTATTAAGTGGGTCATCTGGTATTGACGTCACCGGGGGAATGTTAGGAAAGGTAAATGAATTGATAAAACTGGCGGATGATGGCATCTCTTCTCATATATTCAATGCATCAAAAACGGGAAATATAGCTAATTTCTTAAATGGCAAGGAGAATTTTGGAACGATTATCAGGAGCGAACGACATGAGACAAACCTCTAAAAGAAAAATCGAACACCTACGGCTATGCACCGAAGAGGATGTGGAATCAAAAGGAGGCGGATTCGAGGATATCACATTGATCCATAAAGCGTTGCCTGAGATCGACAAAAATAAGATTGACTTGAGCATCAATTTTCTCGGTAAGCAGTTGAATGCACCGATTTTGATAGCATCCATGACAGGAGGGCATCCCGATACCAAAAACATAAACGCTGCGCTGGCTAGTGCTGCCGAAGAGCTTGGAATCGGAATGGGCGTCGGCAGTCAAAGAGCCGCAGTTGAAGATTCGAAACAAGAGGATTCGTTTCGCATCGTCAGAGATGTCGCGCCCAGCGCCTTTATATATGCAAATGTCGGTGCCCCCCAATTAAAGGAGTATGGAATTGAGGGTATCGAGAAAATGATCGAAATGATCGATGCAGACGCCGTGGCGATTCATCTGAACTTCCTGCAAGAGGCAATCCAACCAGAGGGAGACACGGATGCATACGGCTGTTTAGATACAATCAAAGAGATATGTGCCCAATCAAGTGTTCCCGTGATGGTAAAGGAAACTGGCGCCGGAATATCACATGAGGTGGCAGTTGCCCTCAAAAAGGCAGGAGTTTCTGCAATAGACGTCGGTGGACGTGGAGGGACGAGTTTTGCCGCGGTGGAAGTATACAGGGCAAGAGCAGAAGGCGATGAATTGTTAGAACATCTGGGCAAGGTGTTCTGGGATTGGGGCATTCCCACCACGATAAGCATCGTCGAGTCGTCCGTAGGCATCCCTATCATCGCCACGGGCGGTGTGCGCACTGGAATAGATATGGCAAAGTGTCTGGCATTGGGTGCATCACTGTGCAGCATTGCGCTGCCATTGGTAATACCTGCCAGAAAGGGGAAACAAGAGATAATAAATAGATTAAACATCATGACCGAAGAGCTGAGGACCGCGATGTTTCTGACAGGATGTCGCTCGGTTACCGATATTGGAAGCGCCCAGATCGTGATAACCGGAAAGACCAGAGAAATCCTGGAGCAACGCGGATTTAACATAAGACAATTTTCAAAATACAATGGAGGAATTAAATGAAAAATATAGGAGTGATCGCGGTTGGAGGATATGACGAAGTAGGAAGAAACATGACTGCAATACGCGTTGGAACTGATATCGTAATAATGGATATGGGACTTAGATTGGATCGGGTGCAGATTCACGAAGATGTGGAAACGGAAAAAATGCATTCGTTAGACCTTATCAAGATAGGCGCCATCCCGGATGACACAATAATGAGCAACGTGAAGGGTGACGTCAGGGCAATCGTATGTACACATGGCCATCTAGATCACATAGGTGCCATATCAAAATTAGCACATCGATACAACGCCCCAATTATAGGCACGCCATTTACAATCGAACTGATATCAAAGCTTACAAAATCAGAACGAAAATTTGGCACAAAGAATAAACTATGTACTCTGATGGCTGGTGACACATTTCAGATTACGCCTGATTTGGCAGTGGAATTTATCAGGGTTCAACACAGCATGATAGACTGTGTGTTCGCCGCACTTCATACGCCAGAGGGGATAGTGCTTTACGCAAACGACTTTAAATTAGACAGAACGCCCACCCTCGGGGAATTGCCTGACTTCAAGCGATTGAAAAGATTGAGCAAAGAGGACGTGATAGCCATGATAGTCGAGAGCACCAATGTCCAGAGATCTGGGAAAACCCCATCAGAGCAGGTCGCACGTGAACTGGTCAGAGACGTGCTGCTCGGCACCGAGGAGACCAAATCCGGCGTTCTAATTACTACGTTCTCGTCGCATATCGCACGTATTAAAATAATCGCCGACGCCGCGATCGAAATGGGTCGACGTCCACTTCTGTTGGGTAGGTCAATGAAAGCGTATTCTATGTCCGCACAACGAATGAGATATGTAGACTTTCCTGCTGAACTTGGGATGTTTGGAGATAGAAAGTCCGTCGATAAGATACTCAATCGTGTGATGGCTGACGGCAAGGACAAATATCTGCCAATAGTTACCGGTCACCAAGGCGAGCCAAATGCAATACTCACAAGAATCTCCAACGGCTCGACACCCTACACTGTCGAAGATGGTGATAAAGTAATATTCTCAGCCAATACAATACCAAACCCACCCAATATAGCAAACCGATACGCCGTTGAGACGAAATTGCAGATGAAGGGCGCCAGAATATATGATAACGTGCACGTCTCCGGACATGCCTCTAAAGAAGACCACTGGGAACTACTCAGAATGATCAACCCGAGACACGTCATACCAACACACGGCAACCTCGAGATGACCAGTGCCTATGGAGAGCTGGCTGAAAAAGTTGGGTATGTGCTGGGCGATACCGTGCACATCCTGCGAAACGGACAGGAACTTACCCTTGAATAGAGGTTATGCGATGCATACGATCGATGAAATCCAGAAAAGAGGGCAGATGATCGATAAGATGATCGATCAATTACTGCCAATTACGCGACCAAAGGAGTTGTATCTCGCCTCCAGGCACTTGGTGAATGCAGGAGGAAAACGACTTCGTCCTGCTATGCTAATCCTCGCGGCTGAGTCGGTCAATGGCGATATAAAAAAAGTATTGCCTGCTGCATTTTCCATCGAATTGGTCCACAATTTCACGCTCATCCACGATGACATCATGGACCAGGATACCCTACGACGGGGCGCCCCTACAGTTCATGTGAAATGGGGATTGCCAGCAGCGATACTCGCAGGGGATACGCTCTATTCAAAGGCATTTGAAATCCTCGCAAGCGTTGATGCTGATTCCGATCGTATCGTGCAATGTCTGAAAGTTCTTGCGAATATCTGTGCAGATATCTGTGAGGGGCAGTGGATGGATATGACGTTCGTGGGGTCTGCCGAAGTCTCCGAAGCGGATTATATGGAAATGGTCGAGAAAAAGACCGCTGTACTGTTTGCGGCATCCACTTTGATAGGGGGGATACTCAGTGGTTGCACTGAAGAGGAGGCAGATGCGTTCTGGGAGATAGGTAGAACGACTGGGCTCGGATTTCAGATACGCGACGACGTCCTTGATCTCATCACCCCAAAGGAGCGGCTTGGAAAGAATAGGGGCAGTGACCTCATAGAGGGTAAAAAGACGTTGATTGCAATACACGCACTCAAAAAGGGAGTTGAATTAGAGCATCTCACGAGAGGGGCGTCCGAGGAAGAAATAGATGCAGTAGTACAAAAGCTCCACGAGTCCGGATCGATAGACTACGCGATGAAAAAGGCGCATCAACTGGTTGAGAAGGGAAAAGCTAAACTGGATGTGTTGCCAGATTCCAGAGCAAAAGAGCTTCTAAAAGAGCTGGCAGAGTATATGGTGACCCGCACATACTAAATCGTTTCTACAGCAAATCATTATTGTGGTGCCAGAACATATGAGGATTAGATGAAGAAATCGGAGATTAAGAGCCTTATACAAAAATATGCGTTGCAGAACGCGATCAAATATGACTCCACTCCAAATGCAAGTTCGGTAATGGGAAAGGTGATAGGGGCACACCCCGAACTCCGCCAGAGCGCACGCGGAATCATGCCATTAATACGGGCAGTACTCGACGACGTTGACAAAATGAGCGCAGAAGTGCGCCTGTCCAAACTCCGACAGATCGCACCCGAATTAATAGAAGAGTTGCATGAAAAAAAAGTGAAGGAGCAGAAACTTCCAGCATTGGACGTAGATGGGGAGGTGGTGATGCGAATTGCCCCTAATCCCAATGGACCCCCTACATTAGGAAACGCACGCGGAATCATCGTGAATCATGAGTATGCCAGGATGTACAACGGCAAGTTTATCCTCAGGTTCGACGACACCGACCCCAAGGTCAAAAAACCGATGCTGGAGGCATATGGTTGGTATCTCGAAGATTGCGAGTGGCTGGGTGCCAAACCAGATCAAGTCGTGATAGCATCGGACAGGATTGACAGATATTACGTGTATGCTGAACAATTGATAAAGATGGACAAGGCATATGTCTGTTTCTGCAGTCAAAGCGAATTCAAGCAGCTTAAAGATAATAAAGAGACGTGTCCACACAGAGAACAGGGTGTCAAAACTAACATTGGGCATTGGAGGGCAATGCTGAGCGGAAAGTATGATGAAAAAGAGGCAGTTTTGCGGATTAAAACCGATGTCAAACACAAGGACTCTGCCCTGCGCGACTGGGTTGCCTTCAGAATCGTCAAGGAGAGACATCCTCGCGTCGGCGACAAATACGCTGTCTGGCCGATGCTGGATTTTGAGTCGGCGATAGAAGACCACCTGTTGGGAATAACGCACATAATGAGGGGAAAAGACCTGATAGACAGCGAGAAAAGGCAAAAGTTCATCTATGGATATTTAGGGTGGGAATATCCAAAAACATCACACTGGGGACGCATTAAAATCCACGAGATTGGCAAATTCAGCACCAGCGAGATAAAAAAAGGTATCCAGAATGGGATATATGCGCAATGGGACGATCCAAGATTGCCGACGGTGCGCGCCCTGAGAAGACGCGGTATCCAGGCAGAAGCAATCAGAAATTTCATGATAAAGATGAGTGTAACCGAGACCGATATCGCAATCAGCATGGATACGCTATATGCCGAGAACAGAAAGATCATTGACTCCTCGACAAATCGATATTTCTTCGTCCATACTCCAGTCCATTTAACGATTGAAAGTGCACCATCGACCGTGGCAAAGGCGCCACTGCACCCGAACATAGACAGGGGTTTCAGGGAGATTTTAGTCGATGGAGAGGTTTTGATATGTCAGGATGATGCTACTGCATTATCAGCAGGTGACCGAATACGACTCAAGGAGTTATACAACATCCAGATTATGGACTTGAAACCCCTGAAGGCAAGATACATTGGAGATGACCTTGCCAAAAAAGGTGCTGATATCATCCATTGGGCGCCCATCGACGGTGTCAAGATAAAGGTCTTCGCTCCGGACGGCGTGTACGAGGGCGTTGGCGAAAAAGGCATCAAATCGGAGTTGAACAATGTCGTCCAGTTCGAGCGATTCGGGTTTGTGAGGATTGATTCTGTGAATGAGGTCGTCGTGGCATATTTTGCGCATAAATGAACGAGATGATGGTGGCAGTTTGAATCTGCCAACTTAAGGAAAATATAGACTCCCTTTGGTCGAATTGATATAATGAAAATTTAACTTCTTCGTTACGCTTGGCTTCACTACGACCACGCCTTGCAGGCTCTCACAACGGAAGCCAAAAGGTTTATAATCATAAAACATTATTATTTATAATAAAACATAATGGGTGATTAGATGGTTCAGGCGATTGTAACTTTAAACGAGCACGAGGATAGAGTTTTAAATATAGTTAAAGGTAAGTTTGGTCTGAAAAATAAATCTGAGGTGATTAATTTAATAATAAGTGAGTATGAAAAAGAATTCTTGGAACCTGAGCTTAGGCCCGAATTTATCGGAAAGATGAAAAGGCGAGAGAAGGGGCCCACCATCAAAGTGAAAGATTTTAGAAAACACTTTGGATTGAAGTAGAATGTATGATTATGAACTGAGAAAATCTGTAGAAAAGATTTTCTTTAAACTTGCAAAGAAGGGCCCAAAACAATTAGAAATAATCTATAGCAAGATTGAAAAGATAAGATTAAATCCACATCATTATAAGAATCTAAGGCGTCCTCTTCAACATTTAAGAAGGGTTCATATCGACAAAAGTTTTGTATTAGTATTTTCTATCGAAGAATCTAAAAAATTAGTTATTATTGAAGATTATGACCATCACGATAAAATATATAAAACGTAAGCAAACAAATCGCAACTCAAGATTCCTTGGATGGCATCATAGAAGCGAATTTCGTATATAAGAAGTTATACAAAATATTACTTGGGCACTCTTTTTATTAGTTTAATATATGGCGGGTGAAGATAATATCAAAGAGAGGGTCAATCATGAAAAAGAAAAAATCAGGCTTTGTAGAAAAGCTTTTGGATGATAGCCTGAATATTTAGGACCAAACTTTTTATCGCTCTCTCTATGTTGTACACGATGCACTTTCCGATGATCTCTCGGAACTGATGATGGCATTTTCTGCTTCTCAC
This sequence comes from Methanosarcinales archaeon Met12, assembly GCA_002813105.2. NCBI lineage: Archaea > Methanobacteriati > Methanobacteriota > Methanomicrobia > Methanosarcinales > Methanosarcinales archaeon Met12. Next base: position 151,918 of record CP017966.2, read on the forward strand.
ATGGTCTCCGTATCTTCTTTTGATGACAGAGTTAGCCGTCTCTGCCATGTTCCTCTGGCCGTATAGCTCTTTGTCCATTCTGGCATTGGCAGCCCTATCATACGGCTTGAATTCTCTGTGTTTGATGAGGGGGCGAACTCCTCTCCCCCTCAGCATATCTCGAAGCTTTTGGTCATCGTAGCCGCGACGAACAGACCTGATTTGATCGACTCTGCTCTGCTTCGCCCTGGAAGGTTCGACCGATTGATCTGCATCCCACCACCAGGAGAAAGGGAGCGTAAGCAGATCTTCCAGATTCATCTGAGAGACAAGCCATTGGCAGATGATGTTGACATCGGTGTACTTGCAAAACAGACAGAGGGATGCGTTGGAGCAGACATCGAGGCAATATGCCGAGAGGCAGCGATGCTCGCCCTGAGAGAGTTCATCAGGCCGGATATGGATAGAGAGAAAGTGAAAAAAGATGTGAAGCATAAAAAGATCAATAAAAGGCATCTTGATATGGCAATCAAGGAACGTGAGAGCGAATCTGTGTAGGTTATCTACTCCTTTGAGGGGGTGCCTTTCTGGATAAGCACAACCTTTAAACATATTGATGGAATATTACAGTGTCACTTACAAATTTACAGACGATGATTGATGAAGGGCTTATATGCCCAGAAGGAGGAAAATAAGATGACTGCAATATATGTCAAATTCGAGGTTCCAGCCGAGTTGGGAAATAAAGCGTTGGAAGCGTTGGAACTGGCAAGAGATACGGGAAAGATAAAAAAGGGAACGAATGAGGTCACGAAGGCAATTGAGCGTGGCGTTGCATTGCTTGTTTTAATCGGAGAAGACGTTCAACCAGAAGAGATAGTCGCACATATCCCGCCCCTCAGCGAGGAAAAGAAGATTCCCTATCTCTACATCAAAAAACAGGATGAAATCGGGGCAGCGTCTGGTCTGAGCGTGGGCTGCGCCGCATCGGCAATCATAGAAGCTGGCAAGGCTGAAGAGCTCGTAGAAGAGATAGTCAAGAAAGTAAAGGCACTGAAAAAGTGAAAGGTGAATCCAATGACAGATGAAAGTGTCCCTGCAGAAATCATCGAGATACTCGGAAGAACTGGAATGCATGGAGAGGCTACTCAGATTAAATGCTGCATTCTCGAGGGGAGCAACAAAGGCAGAATAATAACCCGCAACTGCATTGGACCAGTACGTATAGGTGATATTCTTATGCTGTTGGAGACCTCACGAGAGGCCAAGAAACTAATGACGCGGTAATAGGAAATAGGGGAGGCCTCATGGAAACAAAGAAGTGTTCATTCTGCAGAAATCCAATCGAAATAGGAACTGGCAAAATGTTCGTAAAAAGAGATGGAAGCGTTTACTATTTTTGCTCATCTAAATGCGAGAATAATATGAGCCTGGGGAGAGCCCCAAGAAAGACTAAATGGACCAAATCAAAGTGAGAAATATCATATGGAGCGCACGTTTTTAATGATCAAACCAGACGGAATTCAGCGTGGCTTAGCTGGAGAGGTCATCTCTCGCATTGAACGACGTGGTCTGAATATCATCGCACTGAAGATGGTTCAGGTGGAGCATAAAACTGCAAAACGACATTATGCCGAACATGCGGATAAACCGTTCTTCGGTTCACTGGTCGATTTTATCATGTCAGGGCCGAGCATTGCAATGGTCATTGAGGGCAGGAATGCCATATCTGTGACGCGAAACATGGTGGGTGCGACAGACCCTTCAAAAGCCGCCGCAGGCACAATTCGTGGCGATTTTGCACTCGACATTACACAAAACATAATCCATGCATCCGACTCTCCCGAGTCGGCAGATAGAGAAATAGCCATCTATTTTGATGATGAGATTGTAAGCAAGTCTTTAAATTCACCATAATATGAGTGTGGCGTCTGGATTGAGTGGGACGTTTTCGGTGTTTGTGAAGTTCGCCGAAGGTGAATTTATGCCAAGGTGCGAAGCAATCCGAAGAAGTTTCATCGTGTCAATTTTGGCATGTAACTTAATATTCTTTCTCTCTTTTGAACGCTTCTTCAACGAGTATTTCTCTTTCTTTTACGACATACACAAATCTATGATTTCCAACGCGTAGTCTATAAAAAGGCTTTTTCCCTGCCATTTTTCGTATGTCGCAACCTGATCTTGGTTTGAATGGATCTTCGGGCAATCTTTTCAGAGATTGATAACATCTTTTTCTCTCCCTTTCAGAGAGCGAATCCATGTATCTCTCTACATCCGGATGCAGGAAAACAGAATAACTCATTCTAAGCATCGACTCTTGCCGTATTCTTCAAGGGAGGTGTGCTTTTCTCGGTCCTTTTCTGCTTTTTTATGGAGGTATATAGAGAAGGCGTCAAATTTCTCTCGTAAAAGTTCTCTTATAATCTCGGCTTTAGAAGTATATTCTCCCCTATACACGAGTTCCTCTAACTCATCATATTGGCCTTCTGTGATTCTCACATTAAGAGTCTTGGTTTTTGTTGACATAGAAATCCATTGTATTACGTATGCAACACATGACTATATGATTTTCGGTCTCTTGCATGAAAATCGAATGCCAAAAATGAATCAGTAATCACACTTCACAACATATCCCTTATATATATTCCCAAGACACTTTTATACCGACCAGAGATGATGAAAAGCCGAAAAGAATTGCGGACGCCCATCGTGTGCGTGATGGGGCATGTAGACCATGGCAAGACATCATTACTTGACAAGATACGTGGGACGTCACTAGCAGAACTTGAGGCAGGCGCCATTACCCAACACATCGGGGCTACTGAGGTACCACTGAGTTATATAAAAAAGATATGCGGTCCCATTAAGGAAGGTGATTTTAAAGTTCCAGGACTGCTTTTTATCGATACTCCTGGACATCATGCATTTACAACGCTACGAAGCAGGGGTGGAGCACTTGCAGATATAGCAGTAGTAGTTGTCGATGTTAACGAGGGTTTTCTGCCACAAACAATAGAGGCGCTGAAAATCCTGCGTCAATTCAAAACTCCTTTTGTGCTTGCAGCCAACAAGATCGATCGAATTCATGGGTGGTATCCACATAAAAACGAGCCTTTTATGGACACATACAAACGGCAAAGCGAGCGAGCGACGCAGATGCTCGACGTGGTCATCTATAGGTTAATCGAGCAGTTACACAAAGAAGGATTTAGCTCAGACAGGTACGACAGGATCCGTGATTTTAGAACAAACGTCGGGGTGATTCCGATTAGTGCCAAGACAGGGGAGGGGCTTCCTGACCTCCTGACGCTCTTAATCGGTCTTGCACAGCGATTTCTCGAGAACGACTTGCAACTTCGGCGCCATGATGCAGGTGTCGGAACGGTATTAGAAGTCAAGGAGGAAAAGGGATTGGGCACAACCCTTGATGCCATATTGTACGATGGCGAGTTAAAGATAGGAGACACAATCATAATCGGTAGTAAAGAGAAGCCGATTGTGACAAGGGTGCGTGCATTATTGAGACCGCGCCCCCTTAGCGAGATACGTTCAGAAGAACGGTTCCTCCGTGTCACCAATGTGACAGCTGCCTCAGGAATAAAGATAACTGCACCTGACCTCGAAAAGGCACTTGCCGGCTCACCGCTTTATGTAGCCAAGGACGAAAAAGACATACCACGTATTATGAACGAGGTCCAATCCGAGTTGGATAGAGTGACGATCCAAACCGATGAAGTCGGCGTGATTCTCAAAGCAGATACGATTGGATCACTGGAAGCCATGATAAATGAACTAAGAAACAACAAAATCCCAATACATAAGGCCAAAATAGGGAACATATCCAAACGAGATATCATTGGGGCGGCTACCACAAATGACCCCTATTTAGCAGTTGTAATCGGATTCTGTGTTGGTATATTATCAGATGCAAAAGAGGAAGCATCAAAAACCAACGTTCGAGTATTTCAAAACAACGTGATATATCAGTTGATCGAGGATTATAACGAATGGGTTAAACATGAGCGGTCGATATATGAGAAAGAACGGCTGGAAACTATTGTCACGCCCGGCAGGTTTCGATTGCTGCCTGACTGCACATTCAGACAGAGTAAACCAGCGGTCGTTGGTGTTAAGGTCGTTGGAGGTGTGGTCAAGCCCGGAGTCGACGTGATTAGAGAGGATGGGATACGGGTCGGCGTCGTCAAGGGAATCCAGGAGCACGGAGAGAATACTGGAGAGGTCAACATCGGAAAAGAAGCCGCTTTTTCGATTGAAGGTCCTACGGTCGGTCGACAGATTAATGAGGGAGATATGCTCTATGTAGATATCCCTGAAAAACATGCGAAGATTCTTGAACAAGAACTATGTGATACATTATCAGAAGACGAAGCTGAAACGCTAAGGGCGTTTCTGGATATAAAACGCAAAAAAGACCTGTTATGGGCTAAATAAAGGTCGTGAAAGGAAATATGGTAGAATATAGAGTAGTCATATCAGATCCCAAAAGTGGGAAGGCATATCAAATAGAGATTTCTGGCGCGAGTGCAAATAAATTCATAGGCAAATCAATCGGCGATATGGTCGATGATGAAACGCTTGGGTTGCCAGGATACAAATTGCAGATTGTCGGTGGAACGGACAATGGCGGATTTGCAATGAGAAAAGATCTGCCAGGTGGACAGAGACGGAAGATTCTGATATCCGAGGGTACTGGCTGTCACCCAAAAGAAAAGGGGCAGAGAGGACGAAAAACCGTGCACGGTCGAGATATCACGGCAGATATATCTCAGATAAACGTCGTCGTCACCAAACATGGGAGCAAGCCGATAGAAGATTTGATAGGGAAAAGTAAAGGCGAAAAAGACGAATAACTCTCACATACACTCCACAATTTGAACGTTTGGGCTCGTTTTTTTACAATTAATTTTTACACTTAATATTATCTTTAAATTTTTATACATAGCAAATATATAATTAAGTTCTTATGATACTATAAGATATATATCATAATAGTGCTATTAAACAATATATATTAAAATATCATAAAATCGACATAAGATTATAATATTTATATTTTTATTTGTAGTTGATTATATAATGATAAATGTCCATTAACTGGGGGAGGGGATTAGCACACATAAGGGAGAATAATGAAAACATGAAAAACCATCAAAATCACGCTTATACCTAATAAATATAAGAATGAAAAAAATGATGTCGAAAATGGATCGATTTTATCAATTTAATTATTCCAATACATGTATGAATATACACATTGCCATGTGTAAAACCCTCCTTAACTACCAAAAAACTATCAAAAATGACAAACTGAATATTTTGTGGAATGTATTCTTATATCATATAGAATACGTCAATGTTGAATTTCTGAAGGAAATACAACTCTCACAAAGAGAGGTCGCAGATAAAACATCTGTGAGTGTCCATCTAAATCTGTTGGGATTTAGTCGGTATTCCATCTATGACAAAGCGAAATGGGAGGTTCACTCACGCCTGAGACCCATATCTTGTTGCACAGTTCTCTCAAATTACGCTTGAAACGGGTAATATTAGAAATATCCCCATAGCATCCTTGGTGATGGTACGTTTTACCCATCCTAAAATAGACGATTTAAGAACTGTCTGAGATGAAAACAGCTCTGAAAATACGCTAATTAAGGATATAAGCTCTAATTTTTGAAATATTTAGATAACATAAAATATATCTGAGATGCATCTGAGATAATATTTTTCATCTAAAAATTAAAAAACTTTAAAATTAAAAATAAAATAAATTAATTTTTAAAAATTAAATAGTTTAGATAAAAAATAAAAGTGAGAGTTCGAGTAGAGAAGATATATATTTGTACAAATTAATTAAATAAACGATGACCAGAATAAAAGATGCTCCCCGAACAGCTACTACGCTGGTAGTGAGATCGTATACTGCGGCGAGGATAACGCAATCTCGGGATCCTTATCTTGAGCTGATGCGTCGCCTGTTCAAGGGAGAGGTCACCGCAATGCGGGCTAAACGTTTTCTTGAGATGGTCGAAAAAAGAAAAAAAGAGGGCAAACCAATATCAATTGACGAATGGGAAAACTTGATCAAAGAGCTAAATGTTAGCAGGTCATCTTTTTATGCCATGCGAAACAAGTTGCTGGGCGCTGGTGTACTCGAAGTGAGGAAAGGAGAATATCACACATCCGGGCAGTTCAGCAAGGATTTGGCAGATATGGCGCGATGGTGGTGGACCGTAATCTTAGGAAACTCGCCAGAGACGCTATAGATTTGTGAGACTTTTTCTAAGTTCCATTAATTCGTCCATCCGTTTTTTGATATTTTCAAAATCTTTTTGAAGTGAGGGGGCATTGGCGACCAGATTCTCGATTTTGCTGATTTCTCTGCAGTATGGGCCAAGTCTGCGGCTTATCCGCGTCGCCTCCCCCATAGAAAGCGATCTTTTGTCGGCAAACTCTTCCTCGTAAATCGCATCTATTTTTGAATAAATTGATTTAATTTTTCCCGAAAGTTCGGTCATATCTTTCGTCTGCAGAGCGGGCTTGGTGCCATCAAAAGCGCTTATCAGCCCTTCTAATGCCCTTACAATCGTCCAACCCGCGGAAGTCAATTCGATGTACTTGGTCCTCCCATCACGAGAAAATGTGAGCAATCCGTATCGCTCCATTGTGGAGAGTGTATTTGTTGTGTGCGCATACGTGCTATCCACTTCTTTGGCGATAAGGGAGATGTACGGCATTTCATGTGCTGCAACTGCCTGCAGAATGCTGGCGGGTTTTTCCTGCAAGAACAGTTTTTTTGGACCTTTCATATAATCCAACTACATCATATAACTATTAATAGAATTTGGACATACTATGGCGTAGTGACCAAAGCCATGGAAATCATACTCCATCCACCAACTGGGCTAATGCTTTTTTCGGGTCTGCCGCTTTAACAACACCAGATGCCAGCAGCACGCCTTTTGCACCTAAGTCAAGTGCTACCCTAACATCCTCGCCCTTTGATATTCCAGCACCGCATAAAACGCCCACGTCTGGCGCTATGTCCCGAACAGCCTTGACGGTCCCGCTTACTATCTCTGGATTTGCCTTGGATACGGGAATGCCCGAGCCTATCAGTTCAGGCGGCTCCACAGCCACGAAATCCGGCTTGAGTGCAGCTACGGCCGATGCTTTCGCTATGTCATTTGCGCAAACGACGGTGATAAGCCCTGCTCTTCTCGCTGCATTGATGGCAGCTTCTATTTCGGGCAACTCCAGCTGCCTCTCTGAATGATTGATGAGCGTTCCAATCGCTCCTGCTTCCCTTACCGCCTCCGGCAGTACATGACCGGTATGGCTTCCAGGTACAATCGCATCGATATGCTGCGCAAATACGGGGGCGCCTATGCTCGCAACCTGGTAAATATCTGAAAATTGTGGAACTGCTATTATTTCCACACCGGTTTCGTCCCTTAGCTCCCTGATAATTTTTCCCATCTTCAGGGCATTTTTGCCAGTAGCCTCCAAGTACGTTTTGAAGTTTACGATTATTATTGGGGTTTTCATCAAAGTTCACCAGTGACCAGAAATACGTTAGAAATCCGTCATCACCCTGAACTGGTCGACCTCTTCTATTCCCATCTTCTGAAGGAATGCCCTCGCAGCACCGGTCACGTCCTTCGCAGATGTAATAGCCCTTCCAACCACCAGGATATCAGCACCTGATTTCAAGGCATCTTCCACTTTGTCTGCCCTTATCCCTCCAGCTACTGCAACCAAGACTTTGTTGTTACATGCCTTTTTGATTTCCTTAATGTTCCCCCACTGGGCCTCTTCCACTCGCTCAACATCTATCGCCCTGTGGAGCTCCACGATATCTGGCTTTTCCTTCAATTTTTTAAGGACCGCTACTGGGTCGGACACGTTGAGGGTGTCCATGAGAGACAGGGCTCCAACCTTCTTGCACTCCGCTATGAACTTCTCCATGGTTTTCAATGGAGCGAGACCTGAGAATCCTATCACGTCAGCGGTGGCGTCTCCAGCCATCCTCGCCTCCAGATTTCCCGTGTCCAGGGTCTTCAAGTCAGCGACGACAACGGATTCTGGCCTTAGCTGGTGTATCTTCTGCACAACCTCTACGCCGTATCTTTTTATCAACGGCGTCCCTGCCTCAATTATTATGGCGTCGGTCCTCGGTAGGGCTCTAATGATGCCCTCAACCCTCCTCCAATCCGGTATGTCGAAGGCAACCTCCAAATAGGGAGGGTTCTTCAAGTTATTTATCCTAAATCCTATCATTGCATGCATAGCTTTATCCTTCTCCTCTAAAACTTTATCTATATCCGGGAACTTTTCTATAGCACGTCTTATCGCAAGCTTAGTGGCCCCATAGTTATATCTATAAATCCTCTGGTAGTCCTTTCCCCTGGGGTGGATGAACACAGAGACTATAATCGCTATTTCTTCAACTGCTTCCTTGGGTATGATTCCCTCCTCTACCGCGTCGGCAACTGCTTTTGCTATAGCGCTCTGGGCTGGCCCAAACGTCTTCTCGGCGTCTTCCAGATTTCTTATGGTTACCTTAGGCACTATTAGCGTCGCTGGTTTGACAGGCAGATTGGGCCTTATCACCGCCAGAATAGGCGTGTGCCCCTGTCTGGGCTGGGCCAATGAATTGGCAAACGCCTGACCCATTGCACCATTTTTGCTGCCAATCATTAGGTCTATATGAGCGATTTCTGGCTCCTCTCCAACAAGAGCCTCTCCCACTAGAAATCCGTTGTCAGTCATAGTGTTCTACTCTGTGCTCGTAATTCCTGTTTATTGCAAATTCGACAAGCTCGCTTTTCTCGTGCCATATCCTTATATGGATAAATCCAGCTCTATCATCCAAGCCCATGATTTCCCTTACAAAAGTAGGAAAGTCAGGCGGGATGGTTTTGTTATTTTTGATAAGATAATCCAGATAATCCTTGAGGAACGTTATCCTGCCCTCTTTACCCCCCTCCTTCAATTTTAATTTCAGTTTTTTATGAAATACGCTTTCCTGTTCGTCAAGCTCAGCACTCTTGTCCAAATTAATCACCAAATTCAACCATTGTCGGTTCACTATAAGACTTTTCGCATAGATATAATTATATGACTAATAATTTACATGAATCAATGATTAGGGGGACGCTACTATGACGGCAACTAAAAGAACATACGAGCGACTGGCCATTCTGTATGACCTTGATGATGCGATGTGTTTTGGACTGAAACAAATGTGGCGCAAGAAAATCATAAATGACTTAAACGTCGAAAAAGGGCAATTCATCCTGGACATCGCAACAGGAACGGGCAGGGCAGCGAAAATACTTTCAAAGCGAGCAGAACATGCACAGATAGTCGCCATCGATTTCTCCAAAAACATGCTGAGTATTGCGCGGATCCGAAACAGGAACAGAGACAATATCACCTTTATATTATGTGATGCGGCCCATCTACCGTTCAAGGATGAGATATTCGATGTAGCGAGCTGTATGTGCGGAATGGATACGGTCGACGACCCGGAGGGCGTGATGTCAGAGGCAACGCGAGTTTTGAAGAAGAGGAAACGATTCGGGATGATGTATTTTAGAGAACCCAAAGGACGGGTCAAACACCTATTTGCGCCCCTTATGAAGTTTTACGATTTGGTCTGGAAGACAGGATACGTTGACTTATCAACGATTATTGCAGACCAGCCCTTGACGATAGTTAAAAACCGTGACTTAATACTGGCTGATGCACTGGTAGTAGAGAAGTGTTGAAATGACGATGCCGGGAGCGCGATTCGAACGCGCGGTCTTCAGATCTCTCACTTTTCCGTCAACGCTTTAGCGGAAAGGGTTGTTATGAGTCTGACGCCTTAACCAACTAGGCCACCCCGGCTCCATCGATTAATCCACTCGAACTACATAATGATTATGATATAATAATATATTTCCGAAAGATTTATAGAATCTGAGATATAAAAATCCTATGATTAGGCAGGGCAGGCAGGAGTGAGATAGGTGAGAGAATTAATTGTGCCAGGGTTAGATGAAAAAGATGAGGAGTTTGCCAACATTTTGATAGACACAGGATTGAAGAGAAATGTCGCAAAGACGTTAGTATATCTGGCAAACGTAGACGAGGCGACGTCCAGACATATAGAGATGGGCGCGGACCTTAGGCAACCTGAAGTGAGCATCGCGATGCGAAAACTCATGGAAGAGAATTGGGTGGATGTGCGCGATATCAAGAAGAAGGGCAAAGGTAGACCTCTGAAATGTTACAAATTGGCCTTTTCGATTCAGGATATCATCTCGAATATAGAGAATCTGAAACAGATGCAGGCAGAGAACGACCTGAAAAACATCCGTAAACTTCAAGAGTTAAGTGTTCGGTTTACCCAGAATAAACCATAGAAGCCACCTCAAAAATCGCATCATCGCTTCAGGATACGCAGTCCGCCCTTCCCTCCGACATGAACTTCATCTGCATTTGTGAAAATGCCATGCTCGACAATGCCTGGAATGAATGAGAGCACTTCGTCCAATCTTTGAGGATCCGATATTTCTCCAAAATCTGCATCGATTATGAAATTACCATTATCGGTAATTATCGGCCCATCTTTTTTCTGTGCCAACCGCAAGCTATGAGTTCCACCCAATTTTGTCACTTGAATTTCTACTAATTTTCGTGCGTACGGCAACACTTCCAGCGGAACGGGACAATTCAATACGTCCACGATTTTCCCCTCGTCGACTGCTATCACAAATCTTGTTGCAGAATATGCCACTATCTTTTCGCGCGTATGTGCGGCGCCCCTGCCCTTAATTAAATTCAGCTCTGGGTCGACCTGGTCTGCCCCATCTATCGCGATATCAAGTGACGTGTGCACCCATAAAGAGGTAAGCGGGATTCCTGCCCGTATCACCAGCATTTCAGTTTGATATGATGTAGGAACTGCGACGATGTTCAAGCCACCCTTGACCAATTCGCCCAATCGTTGAATCACATGGGCAACAGTCGAACCTGTGCCCAGCCCTATTGCCATGCCGTCTTTAACCAGTTCCGCCGCGGATTTTCCTGCTATTTTTTTCCCGTCATCCACTTTCATAATAACCAAATTATCCCAATCGATGAAAAAACTTACCATGACAAAAGATTTTAATGGTGCGGTAGAAGATATTGTGGAGATAATCATGACCAAAGTACTCGTGACGTATTATTCGAAGAGCGGAAGCACCAAAAAACTCGCAATGGCAGTGTCGGATGGCGTTAAGGATGCAGGAGGGACAGTAACGCTGAAGAGCGTGAACGAAGTAGATGTCGCAGAACTGCCAACATATGACGGAATCATCATCGGCTCTCCTGTCTATTTCGGCACCATGGCGGCAGAGGTAAAGAAATTGATAGACGAATCCATCAGCATCCGCAGGAAACTCGAAGGCAAAGTCGGGGCGGCGTTCGTCACATCAAGGCACCGAACAGGGGGCAAGGAGACAACGCTGCTGTCCATCTTGGAGGCTATGCTGGTGCATGGAATGATCGTCATCGGCGACCCCATAGAAACCGGAGGGCATTACGGTGCAGCTGGAGATGGAAAAGAAGTAGATGAACAGGCACAAAAAGAGGCGCGTGGCCTCGGAAGGCGAGTTGTAAACATCGCAGAGAAGCTATCGAATAACCTTTTAAAAAAAGGTTAATCAAAAACGTTCCACAATGAGAATATTAGTCGCAGAATTTGCAGTGGGCACGGGGCTGACGGGACCCATTTTCTTCGAGGGTCGTGCCATGCTGAACACTCTGGTGAGAAGTTTCAGGCGCATTGGCCATGAAGTTGTATCAACTGAAGGTGACTTCAGGCAAAGCATCGAAGACCTCTCAAAGGACTGTGATGCAGGGCTCGTCATCGCGCCAGACGACATCCTCCATGAATTTACCCGCATCATCGAAGATAACACGGTTAACCTTGGATGTTCGTCCAGCGTTGTGAGATTGTGTGCTGATAAGTTGAGGACATCGGAAAAATTATCGCGCGCCGGTATTTCGGTTCCCAGAATCGATTCCGATGACTGCCCCAGATACGTGATAAAGCCAAGATACGGTTGCGCATCCGAAGACGTCTTCGTGGTCTCGGATTTCGTGCAAAAAGAGGGTTGCATTACCACTGAATATATAGATGGTGAACATCTGAGCGTCAGTCTCATCATCGGCAGTTCCGCGCTTCCATTGACCGTTAACAAACAATTGGTCGAAATTGACCATAGGATTCAATACATGGGAGGAATCGTTCCTCATTATGTCCCCCAATGGAAAGAAGTCATAAATGCTGCAGTAAAAAGCGCTCAAATATTGAGCTGTACTGGGTATGTGGGGGTGGACATCGTCCTGGATGACAAACCATATGTCGTAGATGTGAACCCAAGGGCGACCACATCAATTATCGGTGTTAGCAGGGTCATCGACCGTGAAATCGCAGATCTGATACTGAGAGCGCGGTTCGGCAAGCTGCCAGATGACGTCCAGATTAGCGGCTCATATTCGTTTACAAAAAGAGAGCTGGAGGCATTATGATCATAGGCATTGACGTCGGCGGAGCCAACACAAAAATATCCTCGGCAGATGGTTCAATCGCGGAGTCTTATTACCTGCCCCTCTGGAAAAATAAGGATATTAAGTCCCTGCTCGAAGGCGGTCTTCGACCCAAGTACACTGGTGCAGACGCTGTCGGCGTGGTGATGACAGGTGAACTCGCTGATTGTTTTGCGTCCAAGGGCAACGGAGTTCGATTTATCGCAGATGCCATTCTCTCCGTGTTCGATGATGTCCATTTTCTCGATGCAAACGGCACTTTTGTATCCGACGTCTCAGAAGCGATAGCATCGACAAATTGGGTAGCATCCGCCAATTTAATCAGTACCGAGTTCCCCGACGCTTTATTTATGGACATAGGAAGCACTACAAGTGATATAATACCGATAATGGATGGCGTTCCAATGGCGGCCAAGACCGATTTCGAACGGCTGAAACGAAATGAGCTGGTGTACTCAGGCATTCTAAGGACGAATGTCGCCACCATATTGGACCGGGTAATGCTGGATGTGCCGTGTAGAATATCCTCTGAACTATTCGCAATAACTGCAGATGTGTATTCGGTGCTGGGCGAGATATCAGAAGACGATTATACCTGTGAGACGGCTGACGGCGCTGGCAAGGACGCCGAATCTGCGATGCGCAGACTTGCTAGAGTCGTTTGTTGTGACATGAAGGAGATATCGCCACAGGAACTAAGACAAATCGCAAAGCAGATAAAAGAGCATCAGGTGCAGAGTCTGGTAGATGCCGTCCTCAATGTATGCGGAAGATTTGATTGCGGAGTCGTCATCGCCGGAGGTTTGGGAGAATTTCTCGCAGAGGATGTTGCACGACGAGTGGGTCTGAAATATATCAGCCTATCAAATCGATACGGAAAGAAGGTTTCTTCGATTTTTCCAGCATATGCTGTAGCCAGACTGTTGGAAACGTCTCGAAGAGTTAATCCGTCAACATGCCATGACCTCAACATGGGTAAATCTTAAATATAAGTTAAGTAGATTACAGATGGGAGTTGGATCTAGGTGTCCCATCCCCTCAGATATGCCCTAGATTCGCTCCTCATTCTATTTTGAAGCGCTCGTTTGGAGGGGAATAATTAAGGCACCCCGTCTTTTTTATATTATAAGAGCCATAAGCATGGAAGGGGAATAAATTATGGTATCAACAAAAGCAGAGAATTGCATATCATGTGCGGTGAAATTAACGGGCACTGGCTTTACTAGATTTCCATGTCCAGATTGTGGGGAAGCAATCGGCAGGTGTGCAAAGTGTCGAGGACAGAGCAATCCATACAAATGTCCAACGTGCGGATTTACCGGACCGTGAGAGGTGGCACAATAATATGGGAGAAGTAGCAGCAAAAATCAAGATAATGCCTCAAGGTATAGAAACCGACCATGAAAGACTTAAGGGAGATATCAAAGCCGCCATGCCAGACGGTGCAAAGTTATACGGAATCACCGAGGAGGCGATAGCATTTGGGCTCAAGGCACTAATAGCAACGGTGATCATAGATGATGTAGAAGGGGGAACTGAAAGGATAGAGGAGATGTTTGCCAAATTGGATGGTGTAAAAAGCATACAGGTCATAGGCCTGGGTTTAATTTGATATCGGAAATATCCTATGAAATATTTTTGGGGCTCGTAGATCAGGGGTAGATCGTTACGTTCGCAACGTAAAGGCCGCGAGTTCGAATCCCGCCGAGTCCATAATATGAAAAGAGTCCTCAAGAACTCGAATTTTGTATTTTTATCTGCCACCATATTCGCGCTAATCTACCCAGATTTTGCAGAACGCCTAACGTGGTATATCATACCTGCGCTAATCATACCCACTACGGTTTCCCTTTGTGACATTAAATTACGAAAGCTTGACATGAAAAAGAACCTCAAGCCAATTCTCGTAGCATTAATGTTGAATTATGTTCTTCTGTCTGGCATAGTTCTAATCATGAGCGTTTTGCTCATAGAAGATGACGCCCTCTTTAAAGGATTCATCGTGATGGTTGCGACACCACCGGCCATAGGGGTCATAGCTTATAGTTCGCTTTTGAAGGGGAATACGCATTTGGCATTGATGGCAAACGCATTTATCTACGTATTATCCATATTCTTAATGCCGGTAATTCTCCTCCTATTGCTGGGGATAGAGGTGGTGAATCCTTTTGAAGTATTGAAAATTTTATTGATACTGATACTCTTGCCGCTAATCCTCTCGAGGATAATAATTCGAATTCCATACTACGAACAGCATAAAGAGGACAAGGACATTCTCATCAATCTGGGTTTTTTCTTGGTAATCTATGTGGTCATCGGACTAAATCAGGATATTTTGTTGAGTGGTGATTATGGCCTATTGTTGCCAATATTCATAATAGGAGCTATGAGGACCTTTTTTTCGGGCACACTGGTGTTCAAGATTGGCAGAATGCTCAACATTCCATATGATGAACTGGTCACCTACACGCTGTTCAGCTCATATAAGAATCTTGGCCTTACTGCAACAACCTCTTTAATCCTATTCGGCACCAAGGCGGCAGTTCCTGCGGCGATTTGCATATTATTGGAGGTTCTGATGTTCATCTATTATTCCGTCTTGATGAATCCAATAAACCAAAAGGATTAAGTTAAATTCGTAAGTTTTATGGTTATAACTGCTATTTATTTCTAGATACTGTGTATACAGTATATAGAATCACATAACAAAAATAGAAGGGAACATATGTCAATATTAGAATCACCAGTCAAGATTGAAAATGTAGTAGCATCTATGCATCTCGCTGACGGATTTGATCTGAAGCAGATTGGCACAAAACTGAATAATGCCGAATATGATAAGAAAAAATTCCCTGGGCTTGTATATCGGGTTAAAAACCCCAAGGCGGCCTTTTTAATATTCAAGTCAGGGAAGGTAAACTGTACTGGCGCACGAAGAGTGGAAGATGTGAAAAAAGCGACCGAGGGGCTTACTGCAGAGTTGCGCAATATAGGGCTTACGATCAGAGGTGACCCGGAAATCGTGGTTCAAAATATCGTAGCATCTGCTGATCTTGGCACGGAACTGAACCTCAACGCGATCGCCATCGGACTCGGTTTGGAGAATATCGAATATGAACCCGAGGTATTTCCAGGATTGGTTTATCGAGTCTCCGATCCCAAACTCGTCGTGTTGATATTCGGCTCTGGAAAATTGGTGATAACCGGATGCAAAACGCCAGAGGACTGTGAGATGGGCGTAGAAGTGGTGCGGCGTCAATTAGAAGCTCTAAACCTATTGTAACTGTCTCAGATCGGAGACTGACTAATCAAAGCCATACGACTAAATCGAAGAGTTAGTTGGAGTCCGCAAATCTTTGAGTTGTGACATTTAGACGGACTGTTCCATCTCACAGATGCGACAAAGACCATCTTCGCCAGAAGGGACTTCAACACCCATTATCTATAACACCAATTAGACTTAATAAACTTGTCAGGACTGTTTTATGACCTGTGGTCATGTAATATTTATATGTTATAATGCTTATTTATAACGTATGAGACAGGGAAAAGTAATGCGGAATGTGGTGTTAGCATTAGAAGAAGGTGCTAATACAATCAACGGCATCGCAAGACGTATTTACGGAGAGAGTGCCTTCTGCAGCGATGGCAGGTTATTGGATGGTAAAAAGCAGGCGACGATAAGTCGAGCACTGGCAACATTACAACGCCATAAAATCGTCATAAAAATACGTAAACAGTTCTATGTATGGGACACATCGATTAAAGACTATATAGAGCAGCATATAGCAAATTTAAGGCAATCGGCATATCGCCTTGATAAACAATTAGCGAAGACAAACGAAGATATCAAACGGTTTGAGCATGTCTTGCTGAAGTTGAAGTCTCAAAAAGACGATGAGGTTAGAGAGTGAATATATGAAGAAGACAAAATCACTCTGTCCAGAATGCATGAAGGTCATAGATGCCTCCATATTTGAAGAAGACGGCAAAATTATAATCGAAAAGAATTGTAAAGACCATGGAGAATTTAAGGATATATGCTGGTCCAATTCTGATTTTTATAAAAAATTCGAAAGGGTTGGAAACTGTGGTGAATTCCCTGAAAATTCAAACACCAGAAAACACATCGCCTCTCAAGAGAAGCTCGGAGATAAAAAGGGATGCCCCTATGATTGCGGGCTGTGCTCCAATCACAAGACGATGACACTGCTCGCGAATATGGATGTGACAAACAGATGCAACCAAAGCTGTCGTGTCTGCTTTGCAAATGCGGCTGTTAGTGGACACATCTACGAGCCGTCGATGAATCAAATTAAGAAGATGATGGCTGTTCTCAGAAATGATAAACCCATTCCATGTCTGGCAATACAATTCGCTGGCGGTGAGCCAACTATGCGAGAGGATTTTCCAGAAATAGTAGCTATGGCAAAGGATTTTGGCTTCTCCCAGATACAGGTGGCGACAAATGGCATAAAACTTGCCAACAACGTAGAATACTGCAGAAGATTGCAGGAAGCCGGATTAAATACAGTTTATCTACAATTTGATGGTGTGAATAGTGCATCTTATATGCACGCCCGCGGCTATAACGCACTTCCGGCCAAATTAGGCGCCATTGAGAATTGTAGAAGGGCGGGTCTGACCAGCATTGTACTGGTTCCGACACTGATTAAAGGAGTAAATGACGACCAGATAGGGGAGATATTACGATTCGCCTCTAAAAATCTGGATGTTATCAGGGGCGTGAACATACAGCCCGTTTCTTTTGTGGGGAGAATCACCAAGGAAGAACGCGAAAAACAGAGGATTACAATACCAGACTTCTTTAAACTCATAGAAGAACAGACAAATGGCGAAATAACTGGAGACGATTTTTATCCTGTGCCGTTTGTATTGCCAATATCTCATTTTGTAGAGGCGTGGCGTAGACGTCAACAGGTAGAATTTACCGTCCATCCACACTGTGGTGCTGCAACCTACATTTTCGTTAAAAACGGTCATTTTGTACCCATAACCAGATTCATAGATGTAGAAAGATTGATGGAGTTCTTAGATAGTTCGGCAAAGGAAGTCAACCAATCGAAGGTCAGTAGGCTGATGACCGTGGAAAAAATACTCAGAGAAGTTCCAAAGTTCGTGGATAAAAGTAAGGTGCCAACCGGAATAAACATCACAAAAATGCTGATAGATGTCCTCAGAAAGGGGTCTATCGGTGCCACTTCCGAGTTCCATAGAAATACGCTTTTCTTAGGAGTCATGCATTTTCAGGACCCATACAACATAGACCTGGAAAGGGTCCAGCGATGCGGCATTCACTATGCGGTGCCTGATGGGAGGGTGATTCCATTTTGCGCCTACAACACGATATATCGGCCGCATATCGAAAGAGAATATTGCAAAGAGGGAGGGGCGATATGAAAAAATACGATGCCATAATCGTGGGGGCTGGGATCAGTGGACTGCTTACTGCACTCGCAATCTCAAAGTCGAATGGTGGAAAAAACGTTTTGATGCTCGAAAAAGAAGATTACATCGGCGGAGCCTGCAGGTCATATAACGTGGATGGCTATACGGTCGATACAGGACCGCACATCATCACGCAACTTAACGATGGTCCCCTGAGAGAACTTATGACAAGATATTTCGACGTCGTCCCGGTGTTTAAGCCACATGGAAAATATTACGTTAAAATAAACGGTTCGACAAAAGAGTTTCCATGGACTGTTACCGACTGGATCCAGTTCGACGTGCTTCCATTGAGAGATAGAATACTGATCATCCAAGCGTTATTTTCAGCCCTAAATGCATCCTTGATAACACCAAAAAAGCTTGCAGGAGTCTCGGTGTACGACTATATTAAAAACTATAATTTCTCGGAGAGCACGCTTAGATTCATCGATACCATGGCGCACTTTTTGACGGGCACATCGATGTATGAAACATCGGTCTTCAGGATTTTCGACTGGAGCGACACGAAGGGTATGCAGAAAAAAGTGACAGGTCTGGTAAACTTCTTGTTCAAGGAGGGGGCAAGGGATCAGGCATATCCGATTGGCGGAATAGGAAGCATTATCGATGCAATTGTCAGTTCATTTCCAGATGGCAGGGTCGATATCAAGAAGAATGTCGAGGTGAAAAGAATAATCATAGAAAACGATTCGGTAAAGGGAGTTTCAGATGGCGAAAATGAATATTATTCCGACCTGGTGGTTTACTCTGGCTTCGTGTCCGAATTCCCCAAGATACTCGATGACGGTGCGATAGCAACTGAATACGCAGATAAACTCAGCAATATTACAAATGTCCTGGCTCTAACGATCTGGCTTGGGCTAAAGAAAAAATATCTTAAAAATGTCGGGTCCGAAATTTTAGTAGGCAATTCAAGCTGTACAGGCGCTTGGGCAATTTCGGTAACCAATTATGACAAAAATCTTGCTCCGCCAGAAGGGCAACTTATTGGATTCTTGTTTAAGATCGGTGATAAAGATATTGAATCCACTAAAAAACGTGCAATGGAGTTTATCTGCAAGTACTACCCATCCATCGAAAAGGATATAGAGATGATTCACTACCAGGTCATGATTCCAGAGAAATCAGTAAACAAAACCAATCAAATTGTCCCATCGCACAGAACTCCCATTCGTGGACTCTATTTGGTAGGGACCGATACATCCAAAAAAAGCATGGGCATCACCAGGGCATCATATTCTGTGGTGGAGTGTCTCACTGTTTTAGAAGATGATGGTTTGTTATGTTGAACTGGGTTGAGAGGTTTGATTGAACTAATCATGGAAGAATATCAAAAGTTTAGGGAGACAGCATATCTATCATGGAAGTAATTGCCTCACTACTAATCGCATTAATCGGTGCTATTGCAGGTGTCATTGTATATATTCATGCGGTAGAAATAATAACCAAAAAGAAGCTCTTAACAGCATTAATTGAAGAACTACAGGAGAATAAAGAAATATTAAAATCTGAGGTAAATTCATTAGAATTAGAAGCAATAAGGAATGCAACAAGGAAGTTGAGAATTTCTTATTACTCTGACTCTTACATCGCTGCACGAAATGCAGGAATATTAGCAAGTTTACCTAAAGAAACACGCAATAAATTAATGGGAATATATATTGACTTACGATATCTTAATGGTATTGTTACTACAATGGATTTTGGTCTTATGAGCTTCAAAAAAGAAAAGCGAATTCAAGCGCCCGTTACATTCTTTAAGAGACATGCTGATGACACAGATGATTTGATTAAAGATTTAAAGAAATTATAAGGTTCCGTGTTCTTGTTCGTTGAATACTGTAGAAATTTCAGTTAATCATAATCATCAACCGATTTCTTTACACCTTTTAAGATTCTATAGAACCTCTCGTTTAAGATAGCTCTTGGAGGTTTATATCTGAACATCTTTCAATCGAGGGGAAGTCTCATACAAACTCTGCATCGCTGTCTATCACCTCTGTCAGGATATGACCATCATGCGCATTGAGTTTGATAGACCCGGTCTTTCCCCTGATATTCCATATTGGAATGTGAATTAAATCCAGTTCAATGCTAATATCCTTCTGGCGCGGCTTAAAGGATTTATTTTCGAAAATGATCGCTTCGCCGACCATTTCATTAATCCGAAGTCGCTTTGTGTGCTTTTTAATGATCGCTTGAATGGCGATATCCTGTGCCTCCTCTTGAGATATCGCCAGACTCTCTATCCTGTAATTCTCATCAGGGACGCTTACCCGATCGCGCGCCCGCTCATATTGCACGAATTTGTTTTCACCAACTAAAGCGTTGACGACGCCTGTGCCATCTCCGGATAAATCCACGGTCCTCGACTTGTATTGCTTTACCAGACTGATTTTATAATGGTACTGCCAGAATGGTGTAAACACGATAATCGCGCTTTCTGTCTGCCCCACCCGACTGTTGGCTATGGAGACGGCGTTTTGTCTCGTGATATGGACCGAAAGAGAGCGTAATTGTATGTCAATTTTCTGTGTTGGAATCCCGTAGGAAATACAACTCTCATCGGATAGTGGCAATTGCGGGATATAATTGCCCTGCTCGGCATCCAATCCAAAAAAATTTGATACGGAGTCCTGCAATGCAAAACCATCTTTTCCACATATATTGGCAAGTGCGGCCTTTCCAATTTGTTTCTCCAGTTCACCCCGATCCCAGAGAAGTATGTTGTTTTGCTCAGCAAATAGGCAGGCATCGAGGGCAAACGACCCGATGGTTACCAGCAGACCTCTGCCTCCCTGATCTCTGGCGACCCCAATCAGGCGCTCTACATCGTAATAATCGCCATTCTGGCTGTGCATAACCAAAAGTCTGTCGTCATCCTTTTCAGCGACTAGTATGTTATTTTTCAATTCGAACGGATGCACGCCAACGTGATAGTGATATGTGGTGAAGACATCTTTGAGGATTTTATAAATCGCATCGTAATTCATGGTAATCACATGAGATTACACATTAAAATAAAAATACCTTATGATTATCCCAATTATTTTAATTGCATCCCAATTCTGGTATCAAGGATTGCTAAAAACCGTTCTTCTTCCCCCTTTGGAATCGTCGCACCTGCCGCTATGTCATGCCCGCCTCCAGTACCACCTACCTGTTCAGCAGATTCGCGAAGTGCAACAGCTAGATTCAATCCCTGCCTGATTAAATCCTGTGTCCCCCTAGATGATACTTTGATTCCATCTTCCGCATCGGCAAGCGCTATTATTGGCATCCTCCTGTCGACACTTTCCGTGCTAGCGCTCATCCCGGCAACGATTCCGATGATCGTATCCTGGATGTTATATCCCGCATGGAAATATTGCAGATGCTTCATTGTGGTCACTCCAGTTTCCTTGACAAAATGTAATCCATCCACCAGATTGCGCCTGTGCTGTGCCAGTAGATTATGAGCGAATGTGTAGGATTCATCTCTGTCTCCCAGACATACATTGAGACCAATGTCTGCATGGCCATATCGGGCCGTGGCATTTAACAATGTGGAATATTCGGTTGCATCCCTCAGTTCTGTGCCCTCCTGTTCTCTCTGCAGGGTGTACACCTCGCCCACAATACGTTCGACCTTGTAAGGCGGTATCCCTGATTCCATACACAACCGCATCAACTTGGAGACGATTCGCTGTTTTTCATCCCTGTTCAGATGTATCCAGTGACGCCACCCAAAGTCTTTTAATGGTATATCCAACTCGCGCAGGAATTCGATGCATCCTGCTTCGTTGGCGCTGATGCCAGGGATATATGGGTCCGAGCAATATTCCAGTAATTTGTAAACAGGTCTCGTCTGCCTACCAAATAGACGGATATCGGTCTCAACAGAGATGACGCCAGCATCAACGCCATCCTGCATGTTGTGTCGGTTCATCCCGATAAGCCGTCCAGTCTTCGCATCCTGCATGTCGCCAACAGCGCCTACAACTGCCAGTCCTGCCAGATCCATATTGGACCCTATCTCCTTGGCGAACAGGTATGCCGTCCCAGAACCACTCAGCTCGTCGGTGCCGTTGATGCCGAAAAGATGGGGGTTAAGATGATGTTCAAGCGTGACTCCAACAGGCTGATGATGGTCGGAGATTATGACGTTCAAATTTAGGGCATCGATCTCTTTCTGCATGGTAGATCCGAGGTCGGTAAAAATGACAAGTTCCCTGCCGATATCCGCGATTTCGTTGAGCGCTGTCGTGTCCAGCTTCTTCAAGAATTTCGTCGTGTAATCTATGCCCTCTCGCTCCAGTGCCATGCACATGATGCCAGCAGCGGTCAGGCCGTCTGCATCTATATGTGACACGATGATCGCTTCCTCGCACTTCTTGAGCGTCTCGGCACATTCTGCGGCTTTTTTTAACATCTGGTCCATCGTAATACTTTCCTGCACAATACAATTGGTGCAAATCACAATAAGGTTTTCTTCAACGAAACATCTTTTATATCCCTAATGCAGTAGTAATACACATGAAAGTTGGAATCATTGGAGGGTCGGGGTACGTAGGCGGAGAACTGCTCCGACTGTTGGCGAATCGCCCTGATGTGGAAATAGTAACGGTGACCTCGCGCACTTTCAAAAACCAGCCCGTCAATGTGATACACGCCCACCTTTTGAAGACATTGGACCTATATTTTGAAGACATACCCTCAAAGGAAGTGGCAAAGCGTTCGGACGTCGTATTCACGGCAGTTCCGCACAAAGCTGCGATGACACAGGTCCCAGAGCTATTGACAAATGGTGCCAAGGTTATCGATTTGAGTGCAGATTATAGATTGAAGCCCAATATCTATGAGAAGATATATGGAACATCCCACAGCGACCGTGAGAGGAAGGCAACATACGGCCTTCCTGAATTGCACAGGGCAGATATCAGGCATTCTGACCTGGTCGCAAATCCAGGCTGTTTCCCGACGGGAGCCATACTGGCTGCCGCCCCCCTTGTTAAAGCTGGCATTGTAGAGCGAATAGTCTTCGACTCAAAGACTGGCATATCTGGCGCGGGCATGAACCCATCGGAGGTCACGCATTATCCGAATGTTGCCGAAAACATATTGCCGTATAATGTAACCACGCACCGCCATAATCCAGAGATCGAACAGGAGCTGGCGCTTTTGGGCAGGTGTAAGGTCCACTTTACGCCCCATATAATCCCTGCAGTAAGGGGCATTCTGACCACGGCGCATATATTTGTAAAGAAGGCAGTATCCAAGAAAGATGTCATGGATTTATATTGGAAGATGTACGCAGACGAGGTTTTCGTGCGAATTGTAGAGGGAGTGCCGTCGCTTGGCGCCGTTAGAGGCTCTAATTTCTGCGATATCGGTTGTTTTGACGTAGAAGGAGATAGAATCGTGGTAATCTCGGCAATCGACAACATGGTAAAGGGTGCATCCGGCCAGGCAATTCAGAACATGAACATCATGTTCGGCCTGGATGAAAAGGCTGGGCTATGGATGCCTGGTATTGCTCCATAGGTGGAAACATGAAAGTTAAAGACATAATGAACAAGAAAGTTGTCACATGCGTCCCAGGCGATGTCGTCAGCGACGTGGTAAAGAAGTTGAAAAAGCATAACATAAGCGGCATGCCCGTGGTAGAAGGTGGAAAAGTAGTGGGCGTCATAACCGAAAGAGATATTCTCGGACTCTTGCGCACTCCTGAATATTCAAAAGACTTGTGGCTGCCGAGTCCGCTGGAGCTCATAGAGGTGCCAATACGTGAGCTGGTAGATTGGACTAAAACGAAAAAGGCGCTGGAAGATATGGGTGACAGACCGGTCGCCAGGGTAATGTCGCGTTGCTTATATGTCATCTCGCCAGAGGAGGGTATCGAAAAAGCAGCGGAGATGATGACCAAACATCGTGTCAACAGGCTTCCTGTTACAGAAGATGACAGACTGGTTGGAATCGTCACCAGGGGAGATATCATAGCTGGACTTGGGGGCAAAAAATGAAGCTTCTGAGCGGAGGGATATGCGCCGTTCGTGGCGTCAAAGCATACGGCATAAAAGAGGGCAAAAAAGGTCTTGCGATTATAGTAGGAAAAGGTAACGCTGCTGGGGTTTTCACCCAGAATAAAATAAAAGCTGCTCCGGTCATCGTCATGAACGAGCGCTTGCCATGTGTTATGAATGCGATTATCGCCAACAGCGGATGTGCAAACGCCTTTACAGGTGAAAGAGGTCTCGAAGATGCAAAAAGAATGAGTCAGTTGGTTGCGGACGAACTGGATGTCAATTCAAAATCCGTAGGCGTCGCGTCCACTGGCATCATCGGCCATCATGTCGATATGGACTGGATCGAGAGGCACGTAAAAGATGTGATGAATGGATTGACATCAAAGTCAGGCGGAAGTGAAGCTGCTGCAAGGGCGATCATGACCACCGATACCATACTGAAGCAGGTTGCTGTTGAGGTTGATGGTGTCCGCATTGGTGGGATAGCCAAGGGCTCAGGCATGATTGAGCCAAATATGAACACGGTGCTGGTGTTCATCTACACCGATGCTGATTTTTCATATGATGTGTTGTATAAATGCTTGAGAACAGCGGTAGACGATAGTTTCAACATGGTCGTCGTGGACGGCGATGCCAGCACCAACGATATGGTCCTGCTAACGGCGACGGGTAAAAAGCACATAAGCGATCACCACTTTCAAGAAGGTCTGAATTTTGTGTGCACCGAACTGGCGAAGATGATCGCAAGGGATGGCGAGGGTGCAACCAAATTCATCGAGGTCGATATCTCAGGCGCAATATCAAAAGATGATGCAAGAAAGGCGGCAAAAGCCGTTGTGCGATCGCCACTGGTCAAGACAGCAGTTTATGGAGAAAGTCCAAACTGGGGAAGGATTGTCTCAGCCATAGGTCGTTCTGGCGCAGATGTCGAAGCTGATAAAATCACGCTGGAGCTCTCAGATGGCGCTAATGTCGTGACATTGGTCAAAGAGGGGAGTATCGTCGAGGGGGTGCTTGATCAAGCGAGGGCGCTCATGGTAAGGGATATCATCGTCATCAAAGCAGATTTGGGGCTTGGAAACGGGGGGGCGAGGGCGTGGGGCTGTGACCTCACCTGTGATTACGTCAGGATTAATGCCAAATATATGACGTGAGAAGTATTCAAAGTGGCTATTAAATATAGTAAAAAGGAGGGAAGTTATCTCAGAATGATTCCAAAGAAGAAAGTAGACCTGACAAAGTTTTTTGATAAAGTCGATTTGGGAATGAACATAGGAGACTGGGACGAATTTGAAAAAGAATTTAAAGGGCGAAAAGAGAGCCAAAGAAGATCATGAAGAGGGGATAAGAAGGTGGCTAAGAAAAAATACAAAGCGATATTGACAGATGATTTTGTGAGTCGGTTGAATAAATTGCCGAAAGAAGATCAAGTGAAAATTTATGGTGCGATAGAGAAACTTTGCGAAGATCCTTTTGGTGTAGGAACCCGCATAATACCAAAAGACCTTGAATTAGGATTGATGTGCTCGAAATGTGATAGTAGGAACACTTTGACTTATTTAGATGTGGGATGCGAACCATATGAAGTTCATTTCCATTGTAAAAATTGTGATGAGTATTGTTGGATGTATGAAGAGGAATATAAGGAATTCATAAAAGAACATCCAGAGAGAACTTTCCAGCAGACTGATCAGTAATATCGAAAACAGTTTTGGGAAAATTTTGGATAATTCGCCAAAAATGTTATATGTTTTGGAATTAATATAGGGCGTGGTGGTACGATGGAATATGTGGCACTGGACAAAACAGGAAAGATATACCTTCCAAAGGCAGTTAGAAGTAGAATGGATGCCAGATCGAAATATACTATATTAGTTTTGCCTGATGGAGACATCGTTCTACACAAAGCAAAGGAGTCCAAAAACCCATTAAAAGAGTTTCAGTCCATTGGGAGGATAGAAAAGCCGATTTCCGAAGTTAAAAAGGAGATTTTAAAAGAGGCTTTGATAGAGGCAGGCAGATAAGATGTATGCAGAGACGGATTTCTTTCTCGCACTGTTAAAAGAGAGGGACTGGCTAAAAAAGAATGCAGAGCAAATATACAAGAAGCACAAGGGCAAGATATGGACATCGACGCATACCTTGATGGAACTGATTTTGCTGGCATATAGGGACGGAAAAGATCCACTTGAGATGGTAGAAGGGGCATCGAACCTTGTAGAAGTGAGAGAGCCAAAGATAGGTGTCAATGGTTTTATCTATCTGCATGTTATGTGATGAAAAAATATGGAGTTACACCGTTCGATGCACTTCATGCGATATATTGCGATGGGGATGAGATAATAAGTTCTGATAAAAAGTATAGTGAGATTGGATTAAAAAGGGTTAGATTAGAGGAGAAGCTACCAGAGTTTTGATGTGCAAAAGGTCATGGCTGGAGACATAACCTCACATGCGATTACGTCAGGATTAATGCCAAATATATGACGTGACTGCAATATTTAATGCGGCGTGGACAGGTTTTATTTCAATCATCTTCCAAAATTCGTCCATATACCTCCAATATCTCTGCCTTTTTATTTGAATTGAGGGAAAATCTCGCTCCGTATTTGCCTGTTTTTGTTATGAGAATTCCCTCATCTAACATCTCTCTTAATATCTTTTCAAAATCTCTTTTTCTTATGCCTTTGAAATGTCTGAATAAATCACCAAAATTGATCAACCTATTTCTCCAATATAATAAACAAAAAGTGAGTAAAATAAAACAAGAGGGAGGCAAAATGAAAGAATCATATTTCATAAAGGGGTTTGGAACCAGTCCCTTTTTCAGGGTTGTGGATTTCTTCATAGATAACTATGGGTACGACTACTCTAAAACGGAAATAGCGAAGGGTTCGGGCATGTCGAGAGTTACACTAAACACATTTTTTGAAGGGTTGGTAGACATGGGCATCATCAAAAAAACGCGAGATATCGGCAGGGCAAAAATGTATCAGTTAAACATTGACTCGCCGATAACAAGGGGACTGATAAAAATCGATAAAATGATCACCATAAAGGAGACCATGAAAGTCTCTGATGAGAGACTTGCGGATATCATCGAGAGCCAAAAAATTGTTGCTCCTGCTTAGAGGTCAAATCCCACCAACCAAGTCGATGATCATATAAGACAAGTTTAACTTTAAATCAGTTAAGAATCTTTTTAGGAAGGGGTTCGTATATAAGGAGTTATACGAAATAATGTCCGAAACTAAATATAAAATTATATAAACCTTATTTAATAATCTAACTTATATGGAATTAATTACCTTACTTGGATTGGCGGCAGCAACCTGTACAACCATTTCATTTTTGCCACAAGCAATAAAAATCATAAAAACCAAACATGTTAAAGGTTTATCATTAGGCATGTATACAATATTAACAGCAGGTATTTTTCTATGGCTTTTATATGGAATTTTAATTCAGGATTTACCTATTATTCTTGCAAATGGAACAACACTAATTTTTGTTGCTACAATATTATTTCTAATTATTAAATATAAATAAACGTCTCGACTTTCAGCAACTTATTAGACAGGTCGATGGCTGTTTCTTTGTTGGACCAAATTTTCAAGATAATAACCACTAATTCTGCATTCTTAAGCTAAGCGCCTTTGCTCCAAACTTGATCGCTCTCTCTCTTGGTCGTTCTTCTAAGGGCAGCTCCTTTACTTTCTTAAATATACATTCCCAAAATGCCCGCCACTAGCAAGAAGAGACATTGCAGCCAAACGGATGCCCTGTACTTCTTGCATAGCTACCGCTCATCTTTAGTATGCGAGCCGATCTTAGTTTCTTATAGCAGATATACTCGTTGTGAACAAAAAACAAAACTGAGTATATAATGATATAATGAATATGCTAATATCGCCTAATATCGCTTTGGTCTGCGTTTCTGATAACAGTCCCTGCAATATACGGGTCTTGTGCCGTTCGGCTTGAACGGAACGTCGGTTTCAGCGCTACAATCGGCGCATGTTACCTTATGCATCTCTCTTGGTGTTTTGTTGTATCCAAAGCTTCTTTTAGCGGTCTTCGACTTCGGACCTCTTGAGCTTCTTTCAGAGTCGTAGCCTTCATTTTCATCCATTTTTTTTCCTCATCTTTTTTTGGTTCCCACTCGATGGGTATTACCCCACTTAGCAGGTAAGAAATAATCATCCTCATAGTATATGGAGTTATGGGTAAACCGAGAAGGGGCATCAAGACTGCTTAATGACAAGCCAGGCATTCTCGCCTCCTTTTGGGAATCTGAGAAGCACATATGCGCCCTTTAGCTTTTTTCCATCAAGGTCGACCTTTACTTCTTTTTTATTCATCTTGAGCAGTTTATATTCGCCTTCATCCCATATAACCACCTTGCCAGCCCCATACATGCCTTCGGGGATACCCCCCTCAAATCCCATGTAGTCAACTTCATGGTCTTCGACCTGTATTGCCAATCTTCTCTCTCCCTTTCGTTCAGGCAGACCTTTTGGCACCGCCCAGCTCCTTGCCACTCCCTCCATCTCAAGGCGAAAATCAAAGTGATGATGGGTGGCAAAATGTTCCTGCACGACAAATCTCATATAACTCGCCTTTATTAGTAGGGACGGTATGTTAAAAGAGTTTTTAAGTTGAAGCTATAATATATCAACCATATGAAAATCAAGCCAGAAAACGCCTTAATCGGGGCGCTCCCACATATCAAGAAATTTTATAACTCCATCATCGTGGTCAAAATTGGCGGCCATGCCATAGTCAAACCGATTATAGAAGAAATCGTCAAAGATATAGTTCTGCTTTACTACGTTGGAATGAAGCCAATCATCATCCATGGAGGCGGGCCAGAAATCACCCGTAAGATGGAGAAGGATGGAAAAAAACCCAAGTTTGTGGGCGGTTTGAGAATCACAGACGATGATACCCTGGATATCGTTAGGACGGTGCTGACCGAAGATATGAATCCCAAGATTGTCTCATTGATTAATAAACACGGCGCAAAGGGACTGGGGCTATCTGGAAGAGACGGTCAACTGATAACCGCGAAAAAAAAGGTACCTCAAAAAATAAAGGTCAACGGTGTGGAGCAGGATGTCGACCTTGGACGGGTCGGCGAGGTTGAAACGATAAACCCGGAGGTCCTGAGGATGGCTATCGAAGAAGGGTACATACCCGTGATAGCGCCAATCGCACCCGACGCAAAGGGTAACGACCTTAATCTGAATGCCGATACCGTTGCAGGCGACATTGCCATCGCCATCAAATCCAAAAAACTGATAGTGTTAACGGATGTGCCTGGCGTGTTAAGAAACCCATCCGACCCAGACTCGCTGATATCGAGCCTGTCCATCGAGGAGGCAAATGAGATGATTGGCAGTGGCTCGGTTCAGAAGGGGATGCTCCCCAAGGTCAAAGCATGTATGAGGGCAATCGATGGGTCGGTTGAAAAAGCACATATCATCGACGGGAATAGACCTCATTCACTCCTGTTGGAACTTTTTACCGATGAAGGGATAGGTACGATGATGTTCGCCAAGATTTAAGTATAGGGCATTTATATTTTTATCAGGAGACGTTACATGAAGGCGATGCGAGAAATTGAACTCAAAGGACATATCATCGACTCGCAAATTCTCACAAAGGTGTTCGACAGGATTATGGACATGAACGGCGAGTTCGAAGTATTGACTTTTGATATAGGAAAACGTAAAACAGACTCCAGTTACGCCCGTCTGATGGTCGGCGGCAAAGATGATGAACACGTGGACCAAATCATAAGCGAATTGCATCGGCTTGGGGCACGGTTGCCAGAGATGGAAGACGTAGAGCTTGCACCTGCTCCTGCCGATCGGGTCATACCGAAAGGATTTTACTCCACTACCAATCATCCGACTCACGTCAGGCATAAAAACGAGTGGTTAGGCGTGGAAAACATAGAGATGGACTGCCTGGTGGTGGTAGAGGATACAAGGGCATTATGCAAACCGCTCGCCATGATAAAAAAGGGAGACCATGTGGCGATAGGAAAAAAGGGCATACGTGTAGTTCCGCCTGAACGACCCAGGAGCAGGTCTATTTTTGAGTTCATGGGAGGGGGGACATCCTCTGAAAGGCCTTCTGAGACGTTAATATCACAGATAGCCGAAGAGATCAAGAAGATAAAGAAAAAAGGCGGGAAGATTGCAGTAGTAGCAGGTCCTGCTATAATACATACGGGTGCAGCACCCTCTTTAGCGAAGATGGTCAAAAAAGGCTACGTGGATGTCCTGCTCGCCGGCAATGCACTGGCAGTTCATGACATCGAGTATGACTTGTATGGCACATCCCTCGGGATGAATATCAAAAATGCCGAACTCGTATCAGAGGGGCACAAAAACCACATCTATGCGATTAGTGAGATAATCCAAGCCGGGTCTATCGCCAAAGCCGTAGAACAAAAGATAATAAAAGGCGGCATCATGTATGAATGCGTCAAGAAGAATATTCCATTTGTGCTTGCTGGCTCTATTCGAGACGATGGGCCGTTGCCCGATGTTATAACCGATGCGATGGCTGCACAAGATGCGATAAGAGTGGCGATAAAGGACGTCGACATGGTACTGATGATGGCGACGATGTTGCACTCGATAGCAACTGGCAACCGCCTGTCATCTCACGTCAAGACAATTTGTATCGACATAAATCCTGCAACGGTCACAAAACTGATGGATCGAGGCACTGCCCAGGTAATTGGAATCGTCACAGATGTGGGGACGTTCCTGCCCATGCTGGCGGAGAAATTATTAGAGTAGTTTGGTTTACTTTGCCTTACCTATCTCTTCAACCGCCTCGGGATTTGCAAGCGTGGATATATCTCCCACTGGCTCTCCTATCACCTTGGCTTTTATCACTCTGCGCATTATCTTTCCGCTGCGAGTCTTCGGCACATCTGCGACAAACCATACTTCACTTGGTCTTGCTATCTTCCCTATCTCCTTCGACACGTGCTCTCTTATCTCTGCTCTCAACTCATCATCGGGTTCAATCCCTGCATTCAAAACGACAAAAGCAGTTATAGACTCGCCCTTTATCTCATGTGGCTTTCCAATAACCGCTGCCTCTGCCACCTTTGGATGGCTGACCAGAGCAGATTCCACTTCTGAATTGCCTATCCTGTGCCCTGAAACATTCAAGACATCGTCAAACCTTCCCTGTATCCAGAAATATCCATCCTCGTCCTTCCTCGCTATATCTCCTGCAAGATATGTATCAGGATACTCACTCCAATACGTTTCTACGTATCGCTCGGGGTTTTTGTATAGCCCTCTCATCATCGATGGATACGGAGAAAGCAAGACCAGGCGCCCACCTGCCCCAGCCGGGACCGACTTGCCATCGGCATCATATATATCTGCGGTCTGACCTGGCAAAGGTCTTGTAACACTCCCTGGTTTGAGTGGTGTTGTGATCGGAAGCGGCGATATCACATGTGCCCCTGTCTCGGTCTGCCACCAGGTATCCATTATCGGACAATGCTCCCTACCGATATGCTTCCAGTACCATATCCATGCCTCAGGATTTATCGGCTCGCCAACGCTTCCAAGCAACCTGAGGGAGCTCAGATCGTATTTAGCAGGATATTCCCCGCTAAATCTCATAAACATCCTGACGGCAGTAGGCGACGTATAAAAGACATTTACCCCATATCTCTCAACCATCGACCATAATCTGCCGATGTCAGGATAATCAGGCGACCCCTCATACATAACAGAAGTTGCACCAAGTATCAACGGCCCATATACGATATAACTATGACCGGTCACCCATCCTATATCTGCCGCGCACCAGTATACGTCCTCCTCCTTTATGTCAAAGACCCACCTGAGAGTATGAGCAACCCCGACTGCATATCCGCCATGAACATGTTGTATGCCCTTTGGCTTTCCAGTGGTGCCGGAGGTGTAGAGAATGTATAATAGGTCTTCTGAATCCATCACCTCGGTCTTGCATGTAGATGGTTGTCCCTCTATGAGCTCATGCCACCAGTGATCTCTTTTCTTGTTCCATGGAACATCCTCGCCAGTGCGCTTGAATATAATCACAGCTTCAACGGTTGGCGCACCTTCCAATGCCTCATCCACCTGCTTCTTGAGCGGGATGGTTTTTCCGCGCCTATAAAAACTATCGCAGGTGATGACGGCTTTTGCTTCAGCATCGTTTGTTCGGTCTCTGAGGGCAATAGCAGAGAAGCCAGAGAATACGACGGAATGAATCGCGCCGATTTTTGCACATGCCAACATGGCTATGGGCAACTCAGGAACCATTGGCAGGTAAATCATAACCCTGTCACCTTTCCCAATCCCAATGCTTTTAAGTGCATTGGCAAATTTGTTAACCTCTATATAAAGGTCATTATATGTCAGTTTCCTGACTTCCCCGGGTTCTCCTTCCCAGATATATGCAACTTTGTTCTTTCTTTGCGTCTTCACGTGCCTATCCAGGGCGTTATGTGCGATATTGCACTTTGCCCCAACAAACCATTTAGCATAAGGAGGAGCCCAATCCAAAATCTTCTCATAAGGAGTGTACCATTCTATCACTCCTTTTGATACCTCCTCCCAGAACCACTCTATGTCCTTCGCCCTTTCGAGTAGTTCATCATAGTCCTTTATGCCGTGCTTGTTCATCCATTTCTTGACGTTGCTGTTCTCAACAAGCTCAGCCGATGGCTCAAAGACTCTAGTTTCCTTCAATAGCGCTTTTATATCTCCATGTGTCATTTTGAGGCTTCCTCCTCTCTCCTCCCCCCCTTTCTACTCCCTAACTCACAATACTCATCATTAATTAAACCTTAGGGTTTAAAGTTTACTCCGCGTCGCTATGCAGCGTACACACTTCGTACATAAAAATAAATAAAATAGGGGAAAGGAGGAGTTGTGATTATATATCCCACTTTTCCCTTTTTTGATTGTCCGCACTTGACCGCAAACTCACTTTATATCTCTGGTTGGACTGTGCATTTGATACATCAACTCGTCGACATCGTCGGGCACTTTGCCATCCCACTTGGAAACGAAGTATATCGCAAGGAATGCCAGCGGCACTGTTATGATTGCTGGATTCATCAGCGGGTGCATGCCAAGGAGGTTGGTGGATATTATCGCTAATGATGATATGCCACCAGCAATCATGCCCGCCAGTGCGCCCTTTTCAGTCATACTCCTCCACCAGATGCCCATGAACAACAGTGGGAAGAAGATGCTTGCAACAATTGCGAACGCCAGTCCAACGAGGAAGGCGACTGGATATCCTTCAAACGCGAGACCAGCACCGATCGAGAGTATTCCAAGCACTATCGTTGTTACCTTTGCAACCTGAACTTGCTTCTTATCTGAAGCCTTCGGATTGATAATGCCCGTATATAAGTCATGGGCTATCGCGCCAGTGCAGGCAATGAGCAATGCTGCCGTTGTCGATACTATTGCCGCAAATGCACCGCCAACAATGATACCCTTCAGTGGCTCGCCGCCAAGTGCAAATCCCACCAATGGCAGAGCAGTGTTTACACCCGCAGCATCTCCTAGTATTGCTCTGGCTGCAAATCCTACGATCGGCGTCATGAAGTAGAACGTTGCGAGAATACACAACACACCCACAGTGGCCCACCGAGCCGCTTTACCAGTTGGATTGGTATAATATTGAATCAGAATGTGGGGAAGCCCGGCAGTACCAAGGACCAGTCCAAAGAGCAATCCAAAGTTGTTTATAGGGTCTAACCACATCCCATGGTATATGTAGGGGCGACCGACATCCACAAGTATTGCGTTGTAACTCCATCCATAGTGCATCAGGACAAATATCATAGTGATGAACATCGCACCCCACAGCATCACGCACAGGAAAATCTGGTTATAGGTGGTGCCCCTCATACCCCCCACCACCACGTACAGCGTCATCAAAACAGCAGCGACCACCACCCCAGTGGAATAGTCCCAGCCCATCAATATATGGAGCAAAGCACCAGACCCTACTAACTGCGGAACGATGTAGAATATCATCGATATCAATGTAAATATAACGCACACCATTCTAACCCGTTGCGAGTGCCATCTTGCAAATCCAAAATCCGCAACGGTGAATTTTGCAAATCTCCGGAGTGGACTGGCAATCCAGAATAACAGCACCACATATCCTCCGAAAAATCCCAATCCGTACGCAAAGCCATCATATCCGTGCAGCCATACTAACCCCACAATGCCCAAAAACGATGCAGCACTCATGTAACTGCCTCCGAGCGAAAGGGCACTCTGTAAGGCGCTTATCCCCCGGTTAGCCACATAGAATTCTGCCGCCGAACTACCAAATCGCCTTGCAAAGATTGCAATGCTCATAGTGATAAGCACCATGAATATCACGAGACCCAATGCGGTTGGATTTTCTACCATGGTGTTTTCTCCTCCATTTCAAGTGCTCTAATTACATATATTATTGATGTGCCCAAGCTGACAAAAAATATTAAGAATATGGCATACAGAAAAGAGATTGTAAACTCTCCGAATATCTTTATTCTCATAAAGTCTGTCGCAAAGTCGTTTAACAGTGGTAGTGCATGATACACAACCATGAACAGCACTCCAAGCGGCAGGACCATGTTCCATTGACGCAACATCAGTTGAGATATCTCTTCATGCTTTTCCTTACTTGTTTGCATATATCTTTTCACCCACTTATATCACCTTACAACCAGCACTGGGATATGGGCGGCTTTTATAACCATCTCAGCAACGCTCCCAATTGTTATTCTATTCAACCCAGTTCGCCCTATCGTGCCCATCACTATCAAGTCCACGTTCTCCTGTTCAGCGGTCTCGACGATATGTTTTGGTGCACTTCCACGTTCCGTTATGGTTTTTACTTTAACTCCATTCTTTTCTCCATACCATTTCGCGACTGTAAGCCCCTTTTTACCATGTTCCACTGCTTCAGATACTCCAAATTCTGCCTTTTCCAAAGGCGATAGGGCAACCGTATCGTCCACGTATATCGCCATCAACTCTGCCTTCATCAGTTTTGCCAGTGCAACTGCGTGTTTTGTAGCCTCGACGGATGGTGCTGAACCGTCTGTAGCCAGTAGGATTTTCTTCATGTCCAAAACCACCTTTTTTACATCAGTTTTAGAGAGCCCTTCTGCTGTTTTGTTTAATGAGTTCATCGAAAACCTCCAAGTATATCATCATTATTCATGATGTCTATGTTTTCAAGGAGTGTATTATTATATATATTTTGTGTTCTGTCGTAAATTCATTACTGAGTGAACATCCTAAAATGCGGTTTTCCAAACTCCTTTTCCTGCAAAAACCGCACGGCATCGCCGGCCTTGCGCTCGTCGTCAACGCGTGCATAAATCCGCATTTTAGATACGAGCACCTTTTGTCCACAAGGGCATGCCCGCGTCTTCTGGCCTTCTTTGGCATCGAAAATATTTCTATGAAATATTTTCTTAAGAAGATATCCTTTGGATATCTTCGAAATAAATCGCCTGCAATCGCTGCACCTAATCACCAAATACATCAAACGTTGCCTGTTTTGGCCCCCCATTCAACTCGACGTCAGAATGCCCAAAGTGGTTAAGTATCCGTGATGTAGCGGGGATCAATTGATTATTGATATAATATTCTGCATCAATCCTATCTCTCTTATCATCATCAGTATATAGATATCCATCTTCATATTTTTTGAATATATCGACTGGATATGCTCTATCCCCGATGCTGCCGGATCCCTTGACTACCACGTACGCTACTTTCGTCCCTACCTCTATCGGTATTTTTGCCCTTTTTGCCGCCCTTACATGCGCCTGTATCGATTCATAGCTGGATATTTTTTTAGTCAAAGTTTTGTATATCACGAGCTTTTCCAAGGGTACTTTTCCCCTCTTGACCTGCTGCACGATGCTCTGGACCAATCGTACCGCTTTAGCCGGGTCCCTTTCCCCGAGTATCACTTCGACCACCTGGGCCTGGGTTTCCTTTGCCAGAGCACACCAATCCCCCCTGCGGACTTCCAGTCCCTTAATAACGATCTCGCCATCCGCGGTGAGGCCTGCGTAGCGCTTCTTCTTCTCGGTGAAGAATATCACTTCATAATAGTTATCGATGTCCAGTTCCAGGGGGAGTTCCCTGGATATGGCATCTGAAAACTCCTTTGCGAGTCTTACAATATCTCCATCCTTTTTTATAAACAAACTATCGGTATCTCCGTACAGCACCTCAAGCCCCATTTCCTCGGCCTTCTGAATGGCCTGCTTGATAAAGTGGCGCCCCCATGCAGTGGTCGCCTCTGCGCATTCCTTACGGTACCAGCGGGCTGCAGACCAGCCAGTATACCCATAAAACGCATTAGTGAGTATCTTGATGGCTTTTTGGCGGATATCGAGCAATTGATATTCATATGTGTCCCTGTCGTATCTCGCAAGTTCGCGTTTCAATTTATTACGCTTGGCAACCAGGTCCTGAAGAATCCGTTTGAAGAAACCGTCTGGCTTTTTCCGAAACTTATATCCAACCTCTGGCGCCTCAAAGAATTCATCGCCATCTGCTATTACAGTATCCGGCGATATGTTGAATGATATCATTATCGATGGATACATCGCTGAAAAGTCCAGACATACCACGTTTTCATGTATGCCTTTTTTCGGTTCGAGAACGAAACCGCCAGCATATGGCGCACCGACTTCCCTCTTAGAGGGCACCAGTTCTCCTATTTTATATGCCTCATTACTCAAAAACGATTCTACCTGGCGCCCACGTCCCATCTTTGATACCTCATCCAGCGGTTGCCTGCTCATTCTCGCGAATTCATATTGCAGCGGGAGCATCTTTTCCGCTATTGCGAGCGTACTATTTACATCATCTCTGGCATATTCGAGAAGGGTCTTGCGCTTTTCAGGGTCTTCCCAGTACTGATGTATCTTTGATGCAGGTAAATTGACGCGCTCGGATTTTTTCATTACGCCCAGAAAATCCGCAACGTTTTCCAGTGTCTTGACCTTGACACTGCCCAAGTCCCTGTCAACGACACGGTATAAATCGACGTTAAGTCTGCCAGCAATGGAGACTTTCCCAGGAATGCCAGGCCGAAGCTGTGGGGTACTTCCATCCCTCCCCATCTTGAGCGGAATTTTAGCAAGTTCTGCGCGGTGCAAGAGATACGGCCAATCAAAGTTGTCCGAATTGTAACCGCATATCACGTCTGGATTAACATCACGTATAAAATCAATAAACTCTCTGATGATAGATGGTTCGTCCTTGGATGTAAGCAATTTAACGTCGCCACGATTCGTCGCCACTCCTATAATGATGATTGGATCGCGCTCCTGGCTCGGCATGCCATGGGGGTTTATCATCTCACAATCGAACGCCATTATTCGTAGATCTGGGTTTCCCTCTCTCTTTTGCGGCTTAACCTCGCTCGCCTCAAGCGCATACTCTGCATACTCGATGTCGATCGGCTTTCCCTGCACGACGATGCCATCCATGGGCGCCAGACCATGATCGATGATATACCTCACCGCAAACAGCACATCTGCTTCCCTGACATCCAGACCAAGAGCATCAACGGCTTCACGCAGACTTGGCACGTGCTGAGGATGCCCTACGATTATTTTAAAAGCCTCAACCTCTTTCCCAAAATCCCTCCTTTTGACGGTCTCAACTCGTTTTGGAGATATCGTCTCACCATATCGCATTGCCCTGACCGCCATAATATCGTCGGCACTTCTGTTTTCTGACCTAAATCTGTGGTTGGGAGCAGCCACCGCATAGAAATACGGCTCAAAGTTTGGGTCAAAAACGACCGCATTTCTCCCCTGCTCGTCCTTGCACCAGAGCCTGATTACAGCTTTACCTCCCTTATCGGAAATCGAAGATTTTCCGACTTGTTGTAATTCTGAAGGAATTTCAACACCGATTAAATCTGAAGATTTAGACGGAGTTGGCAATCCCTTTGGGATTTCAACAGTCACATAATCGACGTCGAGCAACCAGCCCCTGAGTTGATTCATCCATAAACGATGGTCCCGAATACCTTAAATACTTGTGGCAAAAACGATACCTGAAACCGCCTATTATTTATGTAATATGACTACGCTTTATTAAACGATGAACAGGGAATATCTAAAATATTTTCCAAAGGAATCGCCCTACCCAGACCAAGACAGGGCGATGGATGATATATATCGGGCGCTGTCAGACCGTCATATCGTTTTGTTCGAGGGTGCGTGCGGTACCGGCAAGACCCTGAGCGCTCTCGTTCCATCACTGCACATTGCACAACAAAGCGATAAAACGGTCGTCATTGCCACTAACGTCCATCAACAAATGCTACAATTCATAGACGAGGCAAGGGAGATCAGAGACATAGCAGATATCAAAGTCATCGTCCTGAAGGGCAAACTGCATATGTGCCCCGCCGAAAAGAGTTATGAAGAGTGTGACGTGTGCAGGGATAGCACGTATGAATTGATCAAATTAGAGCAAAGCGTGAATCGATCCGATGCAGATGATATGCGCATAAGGGCATTGAAAAAGCGATCATGCGGGTACATGCTTCAGACGCTCAAAGGAGATAATATGGAGTTCCACAGGTGGCTCTTTTCAGGAGTTAGAACCCCCGAAGAAGTTGAAGCGCGGGCATCTGATGATGGAACGTGTGGCTATGAATTGTTAAAAAGAGAGATGTGCAATGCAGACCTGGTCATCTGCAATTATCATCACCTACTAAACCCGGATATCCTGGCGAAGTTGCTCTCGTGGATGGGCCGCGGACTGGAGGACATCATAGCGATATTCGACGAAGCACACAACATCGAATCGGCAGCAAGGTTGCATTCATCACTAACACTGACCGAGTACACCATAGAACAGGCACTGAACGAACTGAGGGATACGGGTGCGCATGAAGATGCTGTCGAAAAACTGCTTCGCACACTGAGAGATGTACTTAGAGAGATATATGAGTCGAAGTTCGCCTTTGGTGAAAAGGAACGTATCGGCGTCGAATGGCATGATGTTATTATACGGGAGCCGTCGGGCACCGAGGACCTGCTGAGCGTCAACCTCCACAGCCGCCTTCTTGATATCGACGTATTGGTCGAACAGGCGCATATCCTCGGCATCGAATTTGATACCATATACCGCAATCAATATAAAGAGGGATTATCCGGGACAAAGAAGAGTTCTTATCTTATCGCGGTTTCAACGTTTCTCGAGAATTATTTGAGACTGGCAGGAGACCCGGGGTACTATCCACTGATCAATATCAGAAGAGACCAAAATGGCGAGATAACCGGCAGAATCGAACTTTTCTCATGTATCCCCAAGAACGTAACCAGATTCCTGTTCAACTCATTTTATTCTGCGATTCTCATGTCCGCTACCCTGCGACCATTCGACGTGGTAAAAACGACGCTGGGCATCGATAGGGACGTGAGGAAACTCGTATATGGTTCCCCCTTCCCAAGAACTCGCAGGCATACCATTGCGGTGACCGCCCCTCCCCTATTTGCGAGGAATCGAGAGGACCAGGATGTCATAGATGCCATCACAGGGGTTCTGGAGGATGTCATAGAACAATCCAATGGAAATGTTCTGATATTCTTTCCGAATTTTAGCGAGGCGGCACGATATTATGACCTTTTAGTCCCCAATCTGCAGGAGTTGGGTATCAGCGTGCCCATGTTTTTAGACAGAGTTGGCGTTTCCGCGATGGATGTAATGGAAGAATTCTTGAAGATAGGAAAATCTGGTGGAAAAGCCGTAATGCTCTCATATTTATGGGGAACGCTGACCGAAGGAATAGACTATAAAGACGGTCGTGCACGAACTGTCGTAATCGTGGGTGTTGGCTACCCTGCTCTGAGCGATAGAATTAGGGCGATTCAGTATTCGTATGACTACGAATTCGGCGCTGGAAAGGGGTGGCGTTATGCGATTGAGATTCCTATGGTCAGAAAGGTCAGACAGGCAATGGGGAGAGTAATCAGGTCGCCAGAAGATTACGGCGCAAGGGTGTTATTAGATGTGCGATACACGAACGAATCCCAAAAAACGATGGGCAAATATTCCGTATATCCGCGTTTTCCGCCAGATGAGAGAGAGGAAATAATAGACGTGACGCCGAAGAAGGTCAAGTATGCGCTGATGAATTTCTTTGACGACATCAAACAGAAGTCAGCTCATACTAAATAATCTAAATGATAGATATGTAACATAAAATTTAGATACGCCTATAGATACCCCCACTCAAGGTTTACAAAGAAAGATGCGCAAAGAAGGGGACATTCGGGTGATAAATACATATATTCCCGCAGGGATTCTATCAGCATAGCACCAAAACCTCTTGAAACAGACTTTCCGAGACCCATGAGACCAGGGATGTTGAAGTTCACAATAAAATCACACTCGAATCCAACAAGTGGTGTTTTTTGATGAAACACTTTTTCGGAGACAGACTTCCCCATATCCAGCTTGATTTCTTCGGAAGAAGACCTCGATAAACTAAAAAAAAGTTTAAATACTTTCGTGTTCATCGATTTATCAATGATATACATGGAGGATGATATGAGCAATAAAATAATAGACGCATTGAACAAAGACCGCGAAGACGAGCTGAGCGCCATCATACAGTATATGAAACATCATTATGAGGGAGAAGGGATGGAGAGCCCGGAAATACTTGAGATATTCAAAGAAACCGCAATAGATGAGATGAAGCATGCAGAGAAGCTGGGTGAGCGCATCGCGTACTTGGGAGGGACCCCAACAAAGAAGCCATCCCTTATAATAGAAGGCGGCGACCTGAAGAAGATGATTCAGGACGACCTTGCAAAAGAAAACGGTGCAATCAAACAATACAAAGAGCATATTAAACTGGCTGCTGAAGAGGGCGATCCTGTGACCAGGCTCATGCTCGAAGAAATCCTATCGGATGAGGAGGGTCACGCGGACACGTGGGAGACCACCCTTGAAATAAGAAAATAAACATGTTTGGAATAGACGCACAGCTGGTTAGGCGAAGAAGCTGTGGAGAGTGAATGATTTGAAGTGCGAAGATGGGAAAAAATACGGATGCAGTGGCAGCCTGTATAGTGTGTTGAATGAGTAGATATATGTAACATGCAATCTACGAAGAAACCCCAATCTGGGAAGGCGATTATATCCTGTACGGCTTGAGAAGGATATTGAAAAACTGAAGCGAATACTATGTCAACCGTGCCATGAAGCACTCAAGGAGAACTGGTGATGTTATGCTGAGATGTTATGAATGCGCACTGCAAGATAAAGTTGAAGAAGCCGTGCCATTTGCATCCTTTATATCGTACAAAAATACGATTTCCGACCTGTTTTTTATCACTTCACTCATTTTCTTCGCCTCCATTATTATTTTCCTTCTTTCTCACCTTCTTTCTCAATTACATATTCTCCGATTTCCTTAATCGCCTCAATCATCTAATCCACCAATCACGATACTGTGCTGTTCTTATATCTGTCATTCATTCTGAAATCTTCAATATGACGTCTGAAAGCTCATCTATTCTGCTGAAAGCCTCTTCTATGATTTCCATGTCAAGCCGATCGTATTTATGAGCGATTGAATTTCTTATCCCATTAAATTTTTTCAATAACTCACCATCTTTTCTGGGAATTATGCTTTCTTCGATCAGCTTTTCAATGTTTATATAATCATCTTCCACGACCAAGCCAGC
This sequence comes from Methanosarcinales archaeon Met12, assembly GCA_002813105.2. Lineage (NCBI taxonomy): Archaea > Methanobacteriati > Methanobacteriota > Methanomicrobia > Methanosarcinales > Methanosarcinales archaeon Met12. The sequence continues at coordinate 193,747 of CP017966.2, forward strand.
ATCCTTTGTTTTCATGGCTGCTATGTCCATAGCAATCTCAACACATATCTGCAGGGAATATAATAGTGCGCGCTCTGTGACGCCATCCTCTATGCTGTGGTTTTTGATAAATTCTCTTTCTTTCTCAAATGTCTCAAGCTTTTTGAGATATCTTTCTCCCATCTAGCCATGCCCTCCTCTGTCTTATCATCTCTCGAGCGCTGGAGAATGTGTTTCTTCTGATCCTTGGCTCAGCATCCGCCCATTCCTTCCTGAACCTGTAGAAATAATGGGAGAGCTCAATTTCATCGCCAAAAACGGTCTGATGCTTATTTATTATGCTCATCTTCACGGTGAGTGGTAGATCCTCAAATATCTTAATATCATATTTCCCACCAAGTCTTTCAAACACCTTTAGAAGCACGCTCTTATCTTCAGGGCTGACCAGACAAACATCTATGTCAGAGCTCTTGCTCCTCTCGTCTTTGGCACAGGAGCCGAACAAGAGAACTCCTTTAACACTATCATTTATGAACTCAAAATCTCTTTTTATATCTGGAAGCATGTTTTATCCCATAGTCAAAATAGGCCTAAGAATATAAAAACGTTCTGCGAATCTTCTCTGGATAATACCACTTTACAACCGCCCCTATAACATTCTTAATCGCCTCAATCATCTTCCAGTCCACCAATCATAATACTGTGCTATTTTGATTTTTCTCGTTGTCATTATCATCCTTGGGTTTGGTATGCATTTTTACATTGCCTGTACTTATAATTTTTTTCTGGTGTGCGTGGTCACTAATATGTGTTCATATCTCTATTCCTTCTTCCACTGCTTTTCTCACTATTGTGATCTGTTTCTTCTTTTTCTCGAATTCTTCCGGGGTGAAGCACAGGAAGTCCACTGGATAGTCCAGGCTCCATTCCAGATAGAATTGACATGGTCTCTCAAGAGTGCTTTTATCCTTGAATTCATCGCTGACCAAGAGGAGATCAACATCGCTGTGTCGATCTCCCATGCCCTTGCTTCTCGATCCGAATAAGATCATACTGCGAATATCATGTTTTTTACTGATTTCGTTTTTGAATTGTTTTAATTCATCTATGAGTTCAGATTTTTTTTCACCCAATCTAAAACCTCCTTGGCAGCAACCAAAAGTCCTTCAACCTCTCCCCGGTCATACTTTCTTCCAACATCAGGATAACGTGTTGCCATGTAACCTGGTGTGATTTTCGCACACAATTCAACGATGTTATGGGGAGCATCTACTTTTCTGGCAAGCCGAACAAGGTCATGAATCTTCCACAGATCATTGAACTTCAGGATATACAAAGCTTTCAATGCCTTTTCAACAGCTTGCTGAGAAAGAAAAGCAGACACATAATAGTCCCCACATCTAAGTGCATTTCTAGCGCTCTCCAAGTCTCTAAGAGCTTGCTTCCACCAGTCAGATACTTCTTCCATCATTGAATATTTGCACCTAGTTTATCATATTCACTACTTATATTTACTATCTACTGCCTCCGCATAAATCCTTGTTACCTCAGCGCCTTCGCCAGCACACCTGACAATCTCAGCAAGCTTGGCTTTGCTAAAATCAACTTCTTCACCACTGCCGAGGGATAGTCCATGTCCCCATACTGGGATATGATGCCCAAAATCCCTGTGTCGTCAAGTGTCCTGATAATCCTGTCAAAATCTGAGTCGCTCAACTTTCCCATGGCCTCATGAATCTTCATCCCAATCGATAATTCTCGCCATATGGCAGACCTCCAGCGCTTTTCATACTCTGCCAAGCGTTTCGCTGATGTGTCGCCCTCGCTTACAGCGGCTGCTGCCACTTCACCTGCGACCTTCGCACACAGAGCACCAGTATAGATGCCTCCGCCTGAAGTCGGCTTAACCTGTCCGGCTGCATCGCCGACAAGCATCACGCCATCGGCTGTGGTTTGCTCAGGCGGCCCAAGTGGAATGCCGCCGACCACAAAATCAAGATATGACCCGTGATACCGTTTGGAGATGACCGGATGAGACTTCAACATGGTCCTGAAATGATGAAACGGCCTCGCAGTCGCACATAGCCCAACTCTTGCAATGCCATCCTCAACAGGAATTGTCCAGGCGAAAAATCCCGGTGCAACCGGCCCGATAAATACTTCTACAAATCCCGGGTTGCGCAACTCATACAGTCCCTCGATCTGTACGCCACCGAGGACCTTTTTTACATTTCCCAGAGCGGCCCATCTGGCGACCTGACTTTTAACGCCATCCGCACCGATGACGATGTCTGCCTCTATCTCCAGACGCTCTCCGTAACTGACAACTTCAAGAACTCGATTTTTCAATCCAACTGCCCTGGTCTTGAGTAGAATATCGACGCCCGTCTTGAGCGCCTGGCGTGCAAGTTCCTGGTCAAATGCCTTACGCTCTATCACATATGCCCTGGTCTCATTTCCACCGACTGCAATGCTGTGGCCGTTTGGAGAATATATGAAGGCGCCCTTGACCTCCCGGTTTATCCATCTGCCCAATCCAATTTCACATTCGTCTAATGCTCTGGTGCTGATGATGCCTGCGCATGCAACTGGCGCTCCGATCTCCTGATGCTCTTCGATAAGAAGAGTATCTGCCCCGTTTTTAGCTGCATATTTTGCCGCCATTGACCCAATGGGCCCAGCGCCGACGACCGCCACATCACATTTTATCATATCATCATCCTTTTAAACGTGGAACAATATATAGCAGTTTGTTCTAATTGGGTGATACGATGACGCTTAAAACCAGAATCCTCAAATTTTTAAGGATTGAAAGGGAAGACTCTGAAATGGATAAGAGTCCCGAAATCGATTATATGTGCAAAATCGTTAAACACCGTGGAAAAAAGGTCGGTGAAAGCATAGCCGTCGATGATGGGCAATTATTGATTAAGAATAAAAAAGAGATTCTCTCCGTTCCGCTGGATTCTATTAGCGCCGTCTCAGATGATATCATCCTCGATAAATTCAATAAGGCTAAAGCCAAGAAGATGGGGCAGCAGTGGAGAACTGAACGAAGGGACGAGATGAAATACGATAAGAATGGGATGCTGATTCAGTGATGGAATCCGAGTATAAGCAGTGTATAATCATCAGGACCGATATCATTCTATCGCGGGGCAAATTGGCTGCACAGGTGGCGCACGCAGCGGTATCAGCATATGAGTTTGCAGAACCACGAACCCGTAAGGCATGGAAAGACGAAGGTCAAAAGAAGGTCGTTCTGAAGGTTAGCAATCAGAGGGAATTATTTGAATTGAAAGAGGGGGCACGACGACTGAATTTTCCAGCCGCTCTGGTCACAGACGCTGGATTGACTGAGGTGCCGCCAGGAACCATTACGGCGCTGGGCATTGGCCCGGCAAAAAGCGAGGACCTGAATGAACTTACAGGCCATCTGGCATTATTATGAGGTGTGGTAATGGTCAAAATTGGATTTGTGGGCGCTGGCAGGATAGGTTCGACATCGGCATATGCCACACTGTACGATGTGGATTGCGATGAAATAGTGCTGATAGATTTGGTCGAGGATTTGGCCGTGGGCGAGGCAATGGACTTGGGGGCTGCGGCCATCGCCACTGGCAAGAGCGCAATTGTTGAGGGGGGGAGCGATTATTCACTTTTGAGTGACTCAAATGTCATTGTGATATCTGCTGGCATTGCAAGAAAACCAGGAATGACGCGGTTGGACCTTACCCGGACTAATGCGAATATCATGTGCGATGTCATCAAAAGGGTAAACGAAACCGTACCGGACGCAATACTCGTTTTAGTCACCAACCCTGTCGATGTGATGACATATGTCGCCTATAAAGCGTCCGGGAAAGCAAGAAATGAAGTCCTTGGCATGGGCTCATCGCATGATACCGCCAGGTTGAAAGAGCAGTTGCTGAGACTAAACGTTAAGAGTGATGCGCTGGTGATCGGAGAGCACGGGGATAGCATGACACTTATAAAGGGCCAAAAGGAGATAGAAGGAGTTGACTGGAATAAGATTGTCCAGACCACGAAGGAAAAAGGCATGGAGATTATAAGGAGAAAGAGCGCTACCTATTATGCTCCTGCCTCATGCATTGCAAAAATCGTAAAGGCGATTGTAAGCGATGAGGACGCCATGATACCGGTGAGCGTTGTGCTGGAGGGTGAATACGGACTGCGTGACGTCGCCATAGGTGTGCCGGCGCTGATAGGCAAAAACGGCGTGTCGAGTGTCCTCGAATACGACCTGACCGAAGAAGAGCTGATTCAATTAAAAAGGTCAGCGGATATCATCAAGGGGATGTTGAAAAGCATCTAAAATGAGCTTTGCACATAAAGTGCTGTTGAATTTACAGGATGATTCAAATATGATGAAGAAATAAAGAGGAAATATGAAATCAAAACAAGCCATATTTAATTTTCTTCAATCTTCGACGCCAAGAATGCTGAAAAACATAATACCAATAAATGTTAGGATATGGATTGGCAGACAACTCGATCATGGCATAACTTTCAATGGTTGGGGAATGAAAACTAGTTGCGAACTTCCATGGAATGGTGGTATAAGAAATGAATTTTTTCTACGTGCTAGTCAGGATGTCAAAGAGCATTTTGAATTCTCTGGTGACGGTGGAGTAAATTTGTCTAACATAGACGGTTTCATAGACGAGTTATTGTGGCGACACTGGATAGTATCGTATTGTGTACGACACGCAGTTGAGCTCACAAATGAAGATTTAGACATGGTTGAGTGTGGTGTGTGTGACGGTCTATCAGCATTTTTCACGCTAAGAGAATTACGAGGATTAGGTAGCCGCTCTACGATGCATCTATATGATGCATGGGCACCTATGCGTAGTGAATGCCTTTTAGAATCAGAACAACATTCGACAGGAAATTATTCAAATATTTCAATGTCGCGTGTAAAGAAAAATTTGTCTGAATTCGATAATATCGTGTATCATCCAGGATATATCCCAGAATCGCTCCACATAGAACCGCCTTCACCAGAAAAAATATCTTACCTTCATATCGATTTGAATTCAGCTATGCCAACAGTTGCGGTGTTAGAGTACTTTTTCCCCAGACTCGCGAGGGGGGGGGGTCGTTCTTTTTGACGATTATGGCTGGATTAGCTACGCCCCCACAAAAAAAGCTGTTGACAAATTCTTTGCCGATAAACCTGGAATTCTTATGCCCCTCCCCACTGGCCAAGCTATTTACTATCGATGAACCATTTTCAGATTCTGCACAAAAAGTCACCAAAAATCGTTAGTTTTTGTGCAAAGCATCTAAACATATAAAAAAAAGTTAAATATATAGCGAATAACACTAAAACACTTAAGATAACACGAGGTAAAAATCATGAAAAACACAATCCAAAATTTAACAAAAGCATTTATTGGCGAAAGCCAGGCAAGGAATAGATACACTTTCTATTCTAAAATCGCCAAGAAAGAAGGGTTTGAGCAAATCGCCGAGATTTTTCTCGTCTCAGCCGAAAATGAAAAGGAACATGCCAGCTGGTTGTTTAAGTTGATTAATGAGCTGAAGAAGAAAAGCGATGAAAATTTGGATGAAATTAAAGTTGAAGCATCGGCTCCAACAGTTCTTGGTACTACTGCCGAGAATCTGAAAGACGCAATCGCCGGAGAGCATCACGAGCATACAGAAATGTATCCTGAGTTTGCTGATACTGCCGAAGAAGAAGGTTTTCCTGAAATTGCCAGGAGATTGCGGGCAATTGCCAAAGCAGAAGAACATCATGAAGAAAGATATAAAAAATTACTAAAAGAAGTAGAAGCCGGTACGATTTTCAAAAAGACAAGGGAAGTTGACTGGGTGTGTTTGGAATGCGGATATGTTCACTTTGGAACAGAGCCGCCAGAGAGATGCCCTTCATGTGACCACGGAAGAAGCTTTTATCAGGTTAAATGCGAGGAATACTGAGGGCATTGGAAAATGATTGGAAAATTGCCTGAAAATATAGAACAAAATCAAATCTACAAATGCAATGTCTGTGGGAATATTGTCGAGGTTTTACATGTGGGAGTTGGAGAGCTCGTTTGTTGTGGACAGCCGATGGAACTACTCAAGGAAAAAACAGAGGACGTTGGCCAAGAGAAACATATACCGGTGATTGAAAAGACGGAGACGGGAATAAAAGTGAGAGTCGGTTCAGTTCCTCATCCAATGGAAGAACGCCATTACATTGAGTGGGTAGTGCTAATTACAGACGGCAGGGTTTACAGGAAGTTCTTGAGGCCTGGCGATAATCCAGAAGCAGAGTTTGAGATAAAAGCGGAGAGAATCGAAGCAAGAGAATACTGCAATATCCACGGTTTGTGGAAATCATGGAAATAAAATGCCCTGGAAGTTTAAGCATAAGAAGGCCGACCATCGAAATCATTAAATGTGGTTGTGGCTGGGAAGTGGAAATATTCACAGATGAGCAGAAAGCAGAATGTGAAAATTGTGGGGCAACCGTGTTTAGAGATGCCCGCCCTTCCTGTGTAGAGTGGTGTCCATATGCGGAGAAGTGTATAGGCGAGGAAAAATACAAGAAAATCATGGGAAAGAAAAGACATTTATAGGGGGTGCAAAAAATGGCAGTTTGGAAATGTATGAAATGTGGTTTCAAGAAGGAAACGAGATGCAAACCAAGAAAATGTCCTGAGTGCAATGCCAAGGATGATTTTGTAAAAGCATAAAAGTGGGTGCGGTTTCATTCAGCAAAATCTCTGCTGGACAAGGGGTTTTTTAACATCGAGCATCTCCTTTGCCACCTGCTCAACAGCACCTTTGTATTCCTCTGGCGCATATACTCCCAATTTCCAATTATCCCACTGCACATCTACCAGTATATTCACTAAATGTGATGCCTCGTCCAGCCGCTTCATCTTGCCATTGACCAGTATCTTTGCCCTCATCTCGATTATTTCCGGTCGCCTGGGGATGTCCAATAATACATATCCTTCCTGGACGCCTGCCTCTTCTGCGATTTCGTTCTCGATTTTTTCCGTTTGCCCCCTCAGCATTAGCATCTTTTCGACGTTTACCATGTCCTTCCCGACGTACAGCGCGCGTTTGAACAGCCTTCGCTGATCAATCCGTGCGATGATATCGCGTGAATATCCCTCCGAGCTCCGCAGTGTCATTATCAGTTCATAATCGTCCATCTCTCTCAGCATAGCCGGTTCCAGTCCTGCTCGGAGTAATGCCTCAACAGCATGCACCAGCATAGCCTCGCCAATCCTGCTCACATGATGATAATAGACGGTAGGGTGCATTAGAAAGCGCGACACCAATAGGGATTCTACGGCCTGTAGTCCTCCCTCTCCCACCACCAGATTTTGGTTTTGAATCTCCATCTCATGTATCAATCGCACATAGTCGATGACCCCATATGCGACGCCTGTATAATGGGCATCTCTAGTCAGGTAATCCATTCTGTCCACATCAAGCTCGCTGTTTATCAACTGCCCATATGCCGTTTCACCTTTGATGAGTTGAGCTATATGCGCAGGGTCCAGCGAATGTGCGTCTAATACTTCTGCGATCGTGCTATTTGAAATCAATTTTTCCACATCGTCATGACTCCTGCCCGTATGTTGAATTATCAGTCCTTCCATGGCATGAGAGAATGGCCCATGCCCAACGTCATGTAGCAATGCAGCCGCCCGAACTTCACCTCTATCCTTGCCAGCGACGTCCAACTGACCCAAGAGCTGGTCTGCCAAATGCAGCGTGCCAAGCGAGTGCTCGAACCTGGTGTGATTTGCGCCTGGATAGACGAGATTCGATAGGCCCAACTGGCGAATGCGCCTGAGGCGCTGCATCTCGGGAGTGTCAATTAACTCGAGCGCGAGGTCATCAAGTAATATATATCCATGGATTGGGTCTTTGACGACTTTCATCGCATATAGTTAGTGCTCCATATTATAACGTTTTTCTGATGGTGAGGTTGTTGCAAAAATATTAAACCCTTGCCATCCAATTTGAACAGGTGAAGTGGCTGAGCAGAATCTTTGGCAGAGAGAAAATACCAACTACAATCGCCTTCGATGGAATATACGCCTGGCTGGACACGGCATCGGGAGCACTATTTCCTGGCTTGAGCACAACTGCCAGCCGGTTGTATGAGGAGATGAAGGATGTGCGGGATAGACTTGGGCAAAACACCTCCGAGCTTCGGGATGCCGAGCCAGCTGAACATATACCCGCCCCCATCGCAAAATCGGGATTGACCGCCCGCGATAAGATGGTGAAACATCTCAATTCCATGGTCGAAAAGATGTCAATCCCGACTCAAACAGATTATAAAACGGTTTTATCATTTCATAGGACGACGACCTCCAGCATGGAATTTACACTGGCGATGCCGCGGAGGAATATCTATTGTGTTAGGTCACTGTTTCCTGATGAGGTTGAGAAGGTCTTCTCAAATCTCGATCGACTGAAAACGCTTCTTAACCAGCTTATCGCACCTCTCGCGGAAAAAGAAAGTCAGATCATAGGTCTGGAGAAGGTGCCAGAGATAGTACGAAGTGTAAAAGATATAAAATCCACAATAGAGAGAGAAAAAGAGGTGGTCGACAATCGAGAAAAGGAGGTATTCGCACTCGAAAAGAGACTTGAAGCGGATAAGGAAAGAATGAGATTACTTGAAGAAGGTGAAGAGTGGACGCGGTTCAAAGAGCTAGAAATCAAATTATCTTCGTTAGAAAAAGAGTTGAACACGCTCGAAGCGAATTTAGCCATGCTTTTCTCACCGATTGACAAGGCGCTCAAACTCTTAAAGAGGCAGGATGAAACTGGGCGGCATACCCTCGCTCTTGGAGAGAGAAGGGCGTTATCATCGATATTATCCTCGCCGATTCATGCACTCGATGGAGATGTTGATGATTTTCTTCGCACTCTACGGAGTATCATCGAAGGAGACGTCCTCCCTCTAAAAGGGCGAGGACGAGAGAAGGCAGTGAAATGGATAGACCATCTGTTAGATGCTGAAATATCTTCTATCAAGGGGCGTCACGATTCACTGCAGTTGGATATCAAAGAGATTAAAGGCCGACTCTCAAATACAACGATACTCAAGGATAGAAGGGAAATCGAACGAACAATCGTTTCAACTGAGGGACAACTCGCCCAATTACGAGAAGGGATAGAGCGCTCTAAAAGGCACATAGATTCGTTGGAAAAGAACCTCGCTGGTGAAGTAAGGCGGTTATTAGAGGCTCTGGAGAATATTGCGGGCAAGAAAATCGATGTTGAATTCGACTTTAAAACAGTTTAACAAGTTAGATAAAATCGATTAAAAAACAATCCTGCAGTTTCACTTAGAAAAACTTAAGTATACCGTTTATATATACTGTATTACAGTGACTTGGATGAGCCAATTAATATCGGTGAGATTGCCTGAGGACATACACACTGAACTAGATCACCTCTCAAAAGCAGAGGACAAAGACAAATCGGCGATAATAAGAGAACTATTAACCAGAGGAATCAAAGAAAAGAGATTGGATAAAGCCATCGAGTTATACAGCCAAGGAAAAATCACCCTCTGGAAAGCAGCAAGGACGGCAGACGTATCCCTCTGGAAAATAATCGAGGTTCTCAGGGAAAAGCATGTCGAACTTCAATACGGGCCAGAAGAACTCAAAGAAGACCTAAAAGCCTTAGAGGAGTCCCCTTGAGAGTAGTTTCTAACTCAACCCCCCTGATATATTTAGCCAAGACGAACAAGCTATCATTGTTAAGAGAGGTTTTCAAAACAGTTATTATCCCGCGCGAGGTTTTCAATGAAGTGGTAGTAAGGGGCAGAAAGGAAGGTTATTCTGAAGTTGTCGCAATAGAAGAGGCGATACGAGGCAAATGGTTGCAGGTCAAAGATGCAAAAGTTGACCTTAAACTCTTTGAGATCGCTAGAGAGATCGATAGAGGTGAGGCCGAAGCTATCTCTCTGGGCAGAAATATAAAAGCGGACTTGATCTTGATCGATGATGCCACTGGGCGAAAGGTAGCCGAGAGCCTCGGGCTGAATGCAAAGGGAACCCTATACGTGATTCTACGTGGATTGAAGAAAAATGTGCTCTCAAAAAAGATTGCAAAAGACTACATTCTCGAGCTGGCCTCATCAGGATTTAGATTATCGCCTGAGGTTCTTGGAGGAGTTCTAAGGGAAATTGAAAAAATAAGGGATTAACTATCTAAATAACAAAATTGAATGTATTTTTTGACATTGCCGAGCGTCCCATGGAAGTCAAAATCATGATAATACTCTCTGGTGGAACTGGAACTCCAAAGTTGTTGAATGGTTTGAAGCGAATAATCCCCCAAGAAGAGATAACTACAATCGTGAACACTGCCGAAGACAGGTGGGTTTCTGGAAATCTGGTGTGCCCTGATATTGATACGGTCCTTTATACATTCGCAGACTTGATCGATGAGAGCCGATGGTGGGGCATCAGAGATGATACATTCTACACGCATGAAGCGCTGAAAAAATTAGGATATCATGAATCGATGAAATTGGGGGATCAGGATAGAGCGACACATATCATTCGTTCTGAGTTGATCAAGAATGGCTATACGCTGACACAATCCATATACGAACTAAGATATCTGTTTGGAATTACGGCTAAAATATCGCCGATGAGCGACGATCCAGTTGCTACGATGATTCTTACGCCAGAAGGGGAGATGCATTTCCAGAACTTCTGGATCACGCACAAGGGAAAACCAGAGGTATTGGATGTCAGATTTGTAGGTCTTGATAAAGCAGAGCCGACGCCAGAGGTGATGAATGCACTAAAGTCCGAGGATACGGTAATCATCGGCCCGTCCAATCCCATCACCAGTATTGGACCAATCCTAAGATTGAAAGGCATCAGGTCAATGCTGCAAAAAAAGAGAGTGATCGCCATATCTCCAATCGTTGGAAATAATCCTGTGAGCGGCCCTGCTGGAAAGCTCATGACTGCAAAGGGTTATGAGGTCTCATCTGCTGGTGTTGCACAGTGCTATGCTGATTTCCTAGATGTGCTAGTGGTTGACCAGAGGGATAATTGCGTTCCTCCAGATGTTAGGGTGGTGAAGACGGACACGATGATGGGCTCTGTGGAGAAAAGCATAGAACTGGCAAGATTTATTGTTGGATTAACATGGGGATGATTTGGAAGTGAAGAATAACGAAGAGTATTATCAGCATATAAAGAAATATGGGAAGCTGGCCCATATATATGATCTGTTCACCTTTCACATACGAGGAATAAGGGAGAAGGTCGTGGACATCGTTGAATTAGAAAGGAACTCAAAAGTATTAGATGTCGGTACTGGAACAGGTGCCCAAGCGTTAGCGTTTTCTAAGAGAGGTTGCTCAGTGGTTGGAATTGACCTATCCAAGGATATGCTAAGTGTGGCAATGTTGAAATCTCGGATCCGTGAAAAGGGAGATGGCGCAAATGTCACATTCAGCCTATCAGATGCCGCCAATATGCCATTTAAGGACGATTCCTTTGATATCTGTTGTATCTCTTTCGCCCTTCATCACATGCCGATAGAGGTCGGGAAGAGGGTTCTGAAAGAAATCATTAGGGTGACCAAGGGAGACGGTTGCATAATTATCGTCGATTACGCTTTATATAAAGAAATGAACAAAATCAAGCGATGGTTGTTTCTGCGGTTGGCATCACTTTTTGAATCGAAGTATTTTAAGGAATTTATCCAATTGGATTTTGAGGATTTGGTCGAGAAATCTAAGCTCAAAATAGAAATGCAGATTTCAGTAATGCTGGGATTTGCAAAAATCTCGAAATGCAAGATAAAAAAGTGAGGGTTGAAGTTGAAGCGCACGGGAATTACAAATCTCCCATTGCACAGGGGAAAAGCTCCAAGATGGCTATTTGATAGAATGGTCAGATTGGCAGGAGGCATCACTGAGGTCGTCGTATATGAATATGGACAGGAGGAATTCTTAAGGCGAGTTGCAGACTCTTACTGGTTTCAGGCGTTCTCCTGCGTCCTTGGTTTTGATTGGCACTCGTCCGGGACGACTACCACGACATGCGGCGCCCTAAAGATTGGCACTCGATTCCGAAGAGCTTGGCATTAAAGTCGCAGGCGGCAAGGGCAGAACATCGAGAAAGACGCTTGCTGAGATCGAGAAGACAGCGGATTTGTTCACTTTATCCACAAGCGAGATCGAAAAACTAAAGTATTCGAGCAGGATGTCAGCCAAGGTCGACAATAGTTGCGTCCAGGATGGATACCAGCTCTACCACCATTGTTTTATATTTACCGAGAAGGGGGAGTGGGTAGTTGTACAACAGGGCATGAACGACAGATATGCAAGGCGCTATCACTGGCTATCTGACAACGTTGAGTGTTTTGTGGAAGAACCGCATACCGGTATTTGCTGCGACAGGGTTGAAAACATGACTCTGGATTTGACCGCCAAAGAGAGTTCTGAGACGAGAAAGACGAGCCTTGACCTGATTAGAGACGACCCTATGCACCTGATAAAATATTTCAAACCCGTAAAGCAGAAACTGCTCACAGAATTTCAACAGCTGTCGATGCCAGTTCATCATCCCATCCTCGACATCGACATTACCGAACGAGGGATGAAAACGCTGCAGAAGGCATACGAGATACAGCCGGAGAGCTATGAAGAGCTGGTGTCGTTGAGAGGGCTGGGGGCGAAGAAGATGAGAGCGCTTGCGCTGATCTCCGACCTGGTATACGGTACGCGCCCGAGTTGGAAAGACCCAGTAAAGTACAGTTTCTCTCATGGAGGCAAGGATGGTCATCCTTATCCCGTCGACAGAGCAGTTTATGACAACTCGATTCAGATGTTAAAGGATGCGGTAGAAGGAGTTAAATTGGACGATAAAGATAGATACTATGCCATCAAGAGGCTAAGAGAGTTTTGTGTGGTGTGATGAAAAAATAACGATGGAAATAGCTATTTTTCCATATTGTCTAATAGCGGTGCATCTGGGTTATCTTTTTCTACATATGTAAATAATTAGTTTTTCAATAAAAGTGATGTTGATGAAAATAGGGCTCATAGCAGATACACATTCTAATCTACCTGCGCTAAAAGCAGTGCTCGATGTCATCGATGTAGACCAAATCTTATGTGCTGGCGACATCGTCGGATATTATCCCTACCCCAAGGAGGTCATTGAGACTGTGAAGAGACACAAAATCATTTCGATCAGGGGGAATCATGACGTTGCAGTGCTAACCGGAGACACGTCCTGGTTCAATCCAATTGCCGCCTCTGCAATCGAGTGGACGCGCGATAACATTTCCCAGAGTGGGATGAAATTTCTTGAAAAACTTCCGGCGCAGCTCATGTTCGAGGACGTTACCATAGTCCATGGCAGTCCACATGATCCAAATGAATACGTATATCCAACAACATCGCCTGCCAAACTGGAAAAATTTTTGGATCAAGTGAGCAAAAAGGTCTTAGTTCTTGGTCATACGCATGTTCAATGGAGTTTCGAGCTCGGAGGCCGAAAAATAATCAATCCTGGGGCAGTGGGACAACCGCGTGATGGAAATCCAAAGGCAGCTTATGCTATCTTTGATACAAAGTCGGAAGAATTTACGATGCACAGAATTGAATATGATGTCGAGGAAACGGCATCAAAGACGCTCGAAGTTGGGCTGCCTCAGCACATGGCACGTCGCCTGTTCTTTGGCCTATAACTCTGCTCCAATGAGTGTTCTTGTCTTTGCAACGCCTTTGACCTTCTGAATTCTATCCAGTACCTTCGCTGCAGACTCCCTCAGGTCTACCGAGTCCGCTATTACCAGAAAATCGAACTCGCCGAACAGTGGATGTACCTCTGCGTTGATCTTTTTGAGCCCTGCATAGACGTCTCTCGCCTTGCCACTTTCGGCGTTCACAAACGTAAATGTCTTTACCAAATCCTTTCACCTCCTTTTTTAATCCTACTGGGCTTTCTCCACTTATACTCTTTTTCCATCGGATAAATAATTACGCAAGATATTTGTGATTATGCGTCAACTCTAAGGATAGTGGTCGTCATGAATCCTAAATACATCGCCAGATGTGCTCAAATCGCCATGCTCTTGGAGGTGTCCGCCACGCCAAAACCAGGCAACGTCGACAGGGACCATGATTTTGCTGACCTTAGATACGAGCATTTTTTGGCTTCTGCAATTGGAGTTGGACATGTGTTCGAGAGGGCGGCCGTGAACGATAATAAAGTCGGGTCGCTGATTAGGGAAGCCGTCGAGGAAAGTGCAAAATGGAACGGCGGCAGAAACACTCATTTCGGCACGTTTCTTCTGCTGGTTCCGCTGATAGTGGCAGCTGGCAAAGGTGATGTCCGTGCAGTAAATGATGTCGTGCGCAATACCACCGTCGAAGATGCTATCGAGCTTTATAAGGCATTCAAATGCGTTGATGTATATTTGGAGGACATTGACGATTTGAATGTGAAGGACGCAACTTCGGTCGACGAAATTAGAAGGAGAGGATTGACGCTGTACGATATTATACAGATATCTGCCGAGCACGATGGAATCGCGCAGGAATGGGTGCGCGATTTTTCAAGGACGTTAGCCGGTGCCAGAATGCTGGCGGAAAAAGCGAAGGAGATGAGCATGAACGATGCCATTGTGCATAGTTATCTCGCACTTCTCGCCGAGCGGCCTGATACCCTGGTTCAGAAGAAGTTTGGGTCATCTGTAGCAGAAGAGGTCGGCAGAAAGGCTTCTGCGGTGCTGAAAGAAAGAAATATAGATGCCATACGCCGATTTGATGATGAATTGATTCGGAGGAAGATAAACCCAGGCACCACTGCTGACATCGTGGCAGCCTCCTTGTTCGTGCACCTTCTGGAGGAATACGATGAGATTGCATGATTTCGGCATACTGGACGGCATATCAGAGGTCATTGCTACTACGATATCGAAGGATGGAAGACCAAATGCTGCGCCGATTGGCATAATCTCGGATGACATCATGCACGTGAGATTGTATCCTGATACGCACACATATTCGAACATCAAGGCGACGAAAAAACTTGTTGCTAACGTCGTGAACGACCCGTTTTTGTTTATGTTATCCGCACTGGGAGATTTAGGCGAGAGGGGGTTCTATGTAGTCGATGGGTTGCCGGTGCTGAGATGCGCAGACGCCTGGGCGTCATTTGAGTGCGAAGAGGATAAACGAGATAGTACTTTGATACATTTGCATCTTGTAAGGGGCAAGGTCATTCGAAAGAGAGTGCGGGCGATAAACAGGGGGGCTAACGCCGTAATCGAGGCGACGGTACATGCCACACGCTACGCAGCTACAAAGGATGAAAAATATCTGGAGTGGATTGCGCATTACGAGGGGGTCGTGAAAAAGTGCGGAGGGGCGCGCGAAAAAGAGGCGATGAAAAAGTTGAGGGAGTTCTTGAAGAAGTAGATATGGAGAATTGCTAACATCATCTGCCATTGTATACTTTGCCGCGGTGCCCGATTCGTAAGATTAGCACTCTCCCCTTGGTTTTAGTATAGATGATGCGATAATCGCCTTTATGCTCATTTTATGGGTACTCGTTTGAACTAAAACTTGAAATGGATGCCATTAAGAACGTTAAAAGTCATATTGAAGATTTGTAAATTCGTGAAGGAATAGATATAGAGGATTGCGAGCATCGTCACGTGCTCTTGTATTCAGTTTGCAAGGATACTTTTCTCGCTTATTTTATCCGTCTCATCGGCACGCCACAGCAGTAAGGTACTGCCTTCGGCCCCTCATCGAACTCGATGATACTACAGTTGCATCCATCTTCTTCGCATACGCATTCGTATTGGATCGGTTTTTCTGCAACTTCACATCCGCATCCTTCACACATATTTTTCACCTCCCTTGTATTAATACTGCTTAAGAGGCATATAAATCATCTCGTTGTTTATTATAAATCTCCCGATGCTCTACGTAACCTGTCCATAATCGCCCTGCCCAATCCAACCTCTGGAACAGGTTCAGCATAGATAATGTCCAAACCCGCTGCATCTAACCTGTGAAGCTGGGTAAAGAAATTTGCCGCCGCCTCCCGCAAATCCCCGTGAGAAGAAAGAACTTCTACTGCTTTATATGGCAATTTCTTTTTTGGGTACGTAAATGCCAGGAGCCCTACTTGTTTCCCTTGCACCATATCAAACCCCACCTCTTTTAGAATCTTGATGGGAGTTCGCGGCGAGTAATGGCGAGGCAGCTGTCCAGGTGAACGTGGCTTTGAAGAATCGATTGTAGAAAGTTTTATCTTGCCTATCACCGCCTCTATCTCTTCAAGGGACAGTCCGCCTGGCCTGAGGAGAATGGGTTCGGCTTCTGTGAGGTCTATGACCGTGGATTCCACGCCAATAGGACATTTTCCACCATCCAGTATCATATCAACCTTTTCTCCTATCTGCTCCTTCACATGCTCTGCAGTTGTTGGACTTAAATAGCCAAAAGGGTTGGCGCTTGGAGCAGCTATGGGCACCTCTGCCTTTTTAATAAGGTTTAAAGCCACTGGATGTGCCGGCATCCGTATAGCCACTGTTGAAAGGCCCGCCGTTACGATATCTGGCACGACTTTTGATTTGAGTAGGGTTATGGTAAGCGGTCCGGGCCAGAACCTTTCAATGAGTTTTTCAGCCTTTTCATTTGGCGAATGGCATAAGCGTTCGACCTCTAAAAAATCCGCTATATGCACTATCAGCGGATCGAATCGAGGCCTGTTCTTTACTTCAAATATTCGGGCAACTGCCTGTGGATTCAGCGCATCTGCTCCAAGTCCGTATACCGTCTCCGTGGGAAAGGCTACTAAGCCGCCTTTTCGTATGATATCGCCCGCGTCCTGTAGGGCTTTTGGCGTAGCCTTAACAACGTTTGTCATCGACATTTAGCGCCTCTTTTATATCCTTCAATAGCTCCTTCAAGGTGGGCAGGTCTTTAAACCACGTCCTCTGGGTCACCTCATTTGTGACGGCGCAATAAATCTGAGAGATTAGAAGTTTTAGCATTTCGGGAAGCGGCTCTGGACTAAGCTCACACGTCTCCCTCCAATGTTGCCTGTCCTTCTTTTTAGCCTCCTCAACCGCATGGTGCCACTCTGTCTTGCGGTAGTAAATTCGGGCTATCTCCTTGCTGACAGGGGTTCCGTCGAATGTAACACGGCACTCATCCAGGGTTCCAAGGACGTCGACCAGCATAAAACATCGTTTTAAATCAAAACCCAATTCTACTTTTCCGTCTTCGTTTACCAGCCCAATCTTTGAAAACTCCTTTGTAATAAGGTCGTTGACATCGATCACAATCCCCTCTATCTCAAGGATTTCGTCATCACTCAAACCTGCTATACTGCGAGCTCTTTCACGAGTGAGGTATCTATCCGTTATCTCCAGTTTGGTAGAATAATCCAAAAAGGGAGAATCCAGTTTCTGGTTTGGCAAGGGCATGCTGGAAAGGTTCAGGTCAGCAGGGCATATTTCTCCGTCTTTGAGGCGCCTGAAAACACTGCTTCCTGCAGGCAAAAAATTTCTGTAAATTACCTCAAGGGGGACCAGAAAGCCGCCTTTCTCTTCCCGGTAAACGGAATAATCATAATCAGTGTCCTGGAGTTTGGGGCTTATCACGCGCAGGAGCTTGATTTCAATTTTATTTGCTGGCCTCTTGACATCCGAAAGCCTTTTCACCTCGCCATCTTCCACAATACCCAGGTAGTGGGTGGAAATATCCATCTCCTCAAGTTTTTCAAAAAAATAGGCGCCCAAAAGAGCAATCGCCTCTCCTTTGTATGGTATGTGGTCAGGCATCTCTCCCCAATCAAAGACCGAATATCTATCTGAAAAGTGAAACCTTCCTACACCCATCCTCTCTTTTGTCGGCTCCATCAGAACTTCCAGATCTTTCACACTCCCCAACCCAAATCACCTCTCAGTTATTTATCTCACTTTAAACCCGACGCCGAGCTCATTAGCGACCCTCTCGCACTCTACTATGTTCGCATATCCCTCAACGACGCTCACTCGGACTTCTGGAATATGTTCCTTGCACTCTTTGATGAACTCAATAATTTTTTCATATGTCGCCCTCCCAAACTTTGGTCTGCACATCTCAAAGTATTTCTTTGGGTTCTCCGCATTCATGCTTATGGAAATGGAGTCCACTCCAGCGTCTTTAAGCTCTTTTGCCACATTTCGATTGGGATAGAGCAATTTGGCCTGTCCGTTGGTGTTCACCCTCACCTTTAGGTCTGGATATCTCTTTTTAATAGCTCCTGTCACTTTCAATATAGTATCCAATCTAATCAATGGCTCTCCATAGCCGCAAAAGACGATTTCTTCGTACGTAACATCATCAAGTTCTTTGGACAATTCTCTGAGAATCTCATCCGCTGAAGCCTCGCTTTGTAGCCAGAGAACACAACCGCCCAGTCCTCTCGTAAATTTCCTGACGCAAAAAACACAGTCATTGGTGCACTCATTTGTTATGTTCAGATATAATGAATGCTTGTATCTATAAACAACCGCACCTTTAGCCGACGCTGCTATCATAGATAGTCCTTCCCCTGCACATGACTCTCCAAACATTTCTCGCATCCGCCCTATGAACGATCGCCGAGACCGCATCACCCAATGGACTCATATTTCTATGTGGCCTGAGGAATAGAAGGTCAGCCCGTTTTCCCTCCAGTATCAAGCCTGAGTCCAGACCCAATATCTTTGCTGGATTCAAGGTGACCATTCTAAGTATATCTTTCGCTGAGATCGTCCCTGAATCCTTGTGAACATGGCTGATGATTCTCGAGAGAAATTCCATCTCCCGAAAAAGGTCGGGTGAGTTCAACATGACATTGTCGGTTCCCAGAGCGACCAAGACGCCTTTCTCCAGAAAATCCATGATGGGCGGCACTCCAACTCCAAGGAGGGCATTGCAACGGGGACAACATACTATAGGAATGTTTTTTTTGACAATATGCCTCACGTCATCTTCAAGCGGGTTGGTCACGTGGACAAGAAAATCAGGGTTTAATTTCACCGCTCTCTCAACCTCTGTTTTTCCTGTCAGCGCAAGAGAACGCTGTTGTGAGGGCATGTGCTCTGCAGCATGAAGCGCCAGAGGTAGTCCCAGGTCTGCAATCTTTTCGAGCGTGGCATCTGAAAACTCTCCCACGCCACTCAACCCGATTCCGTCGCATTCCATGGCACGTCCATGTACATCATCGACGATAGAAGGACCGGGCTTATTTGTTGCCACGTCATCATCCACCTGCACCATGGTAGGCTCATAATATATTTTCGCTTCTTTGTTTGCCTGTTTGGACAACACAGGGTCATTCGAGAACTCGCAAAAATAGGTTATCCCGTTGGATATCATCTCACGAACGGCACCGCGAGCCGCAGCAACGAGTTTTGCTTTTGGCGTGCTCCTCAGGATTTTTTGTTTATAGCCATTGGGAGGTCTTACCAGCTCATCCAGCGTCATACCTGCACCGCTCTCCTTTGCAATGGAATCGAGAAGGTGGACATGAGCATTGATGAGGCCCGGCATTATTATGCAGTTCTCTGCATCCATATCGCCTCTGATGTCGCCCTCGCCAACCTCAGATATCAGTCCATCTTCGACCTTGATGTACCCGCGAATCAGCTCGAAGTCCGCGCCATAAAGAATTCTTGCGTTGTAGATTATCATTATATATTGAGTAGTACAGTATATCATTATAAATTGGTATCGCGGTTAAAATGTCCACAATAGATTATATGCAATCTAACTTAATAAAAAGTCGTATAATAGTGGGTTATTTTTGAGTTGACACTTAGAAAAACATTAAATAGAAATAACAAGTTTAATTGTATATGGTAGAATTTTTGAATAGTTCGGCGATTAGTTATCATTTAGAGAATCTCATTAAAAATGCAGGTGTTAGTTTATTTCTTATTAGCCCTTATTTAAAATTCAACTCAAGAATAAAACAGATATTAGATGAAAAAAATAGACTTAGGTTAGACATTCGGATTATTTATGGAAAAGCAGATTTACAAACAGAAGAAAGTAAATGGCTTAAATCTATGGATTCAATAAAAGTTCTATTTTGTAAAAATTTACATGCAAAATGTTATATTAATGAAAAAGAAGCAATTATTACTTCAATGAATCTTTATGATTTTTCTCAGCAAAATAATATTGAGATGGGTATTTACATTACCAAAGAAAATGACCCCAAATTATATCAAGACGTTCACGGGGAAGTAACTAGTTTAATTCGAACAAGCGAACATGTTTCAATTTCTATCGAGAAAGTTGAAACTAAGAAAAAAGGATTAGACAAAACTACACCTAACGAGAAACAATTGAAAAATAGAAATGGTCATTGCATAAGATGTGATGCTGACATAACACTTAATCCTAACTACCCATTATGTAAAAAATGTTATACCATTTGGAAGGAATATTCCGATCCAACCTATAAAGAAAAGTTTTGCCATATGTGTGGAAAATCTAATTCATCGTCGATGGAAAAACCAGTTTGTTATTCTTGTTATAAGTTATTATTATAAAAAAATAAACTTAGGTCAACCAATTCAAAAGCTCAAGGGGACGTTAAACTTTCGCTTCACCCCCTATATAACAAGGATATAAAGGTCCACTACGTTACACATTATTTCATACATGCGCCCTTGTCAGAGCTTAAACATAGCTCCGCATATCTCCTGAGATATCCCTTCACATTTCGTTCTCTGGGTTTCCAGCGCCGCAAGCGCATCTTGAGCTCTGACTCTTTTATGACTATGTCCAGTTTTCTGGCAGGAATGTCAACCTTAATCATATCTCCTTCCTCAACGATAGCAATCGGACCCCCATCTGCCGCCTCTGGTGCCACGTGCCCTATACATGGACCTCTGGTTCCACCAGAGAAGCGCCCATCAGTGACCAATAAGACCTTAAGCCCCATACCATAGATAGCAGAGGTTGGCGCTAGCATCTCGCGCATACCAGGACCGCCTTTAGGACCTTCATATCTGATAACGACAACATCTCCATCATTGATTCTACCATTCAGTATCGCATCTATTGAATCCTCTTCCGATTCAAAAACTCTGGCAGGCCCAGTATGCCTTAACATTTGCTCGTCGACGGCAGTTTGTTTTACCACGGCGCCATTCGGAGCTAAAGAACCCCTCAACACGGCAATCCCTCCCTCAGAATGAATGGGGGCGCTGAGGGGGCGTATAACCTCGTCATCGATCACCTCTACATCTTTTATGTTCTCCCCCACAGTCTTTCCCGTAACGGTGATGCACTCCAGATTCAGCAGTTCTCTCAGACGTTTCATCACTGCCGGAATACCGCCTGCCCTATCCAGGTCCAACATAGTATAGACTCCTCCTGGACGCATATTGCAGATGTGTGGCGTCTTCCTACTGATTTTATCGAATGAGTCTAACGATATTTTTATGTCCGCTTCTTTGGCTATCGCGAGTATTTCCAGCACATCATTGGTGGAGCCAGCAGTCGCCATGGAAACCCTCATCCAGTTCTCAAATGCATCATAGGACATGATGTCCCGTGCGGTCACGTCATCTTTTACCAGCGACACGATCCGTTTTCCACTCTCTCTGGCAATTCTCAGCTTACTAATATCTATAGCATGAGCGGTTGCACATCCTGGCAGAGATAATCCTAAAGCCTCTACGCCACATGCCAGTGTATTGGCGCTGAACATCCCAGCACAACTACCGGCACCTGGACATGCGCAATCTTCGAGCTCCTTCAGGTCATCTTCGCTTATTTTGCCGCCCTTGAGCTTGCCTATGGCTTCAAAAACAGATATTATGTCGACGTTCTCGCCTTTAAATACTCCGGAGTGCATTGGCCCTCCAGTTACAACTGCTGCAGGAATGTCCAGCCTGGCAGCCGCCATCAAATGTCCTGGGACGATTTCATCGCAGGAAGATATGAGCACCATTCCGTCAAACGCGTGTGCCCTTATCATTACCTCTATGGAGTCCGCTATGACATCTCTGGAGGGCAGAGAGTACCTCATTCCATCGTGCCCCATCGCCAGTCCATCGCATACCGCTATGGTGTGGAATTCAAATGGCGATCCTCCTGCGCTATGTATGCCCGTTTTCACGGCATCGGCAACCTGGCGGAGATGGATGTGCCCTGGCACAATCTCGTTCCAGGAGTTGACCACTGCGATAAAGGGGCGCTCTATGCCCTCATCCGTCACGCCGCATGCCTTTAGCAATGCCCGGTGGGGCGCCCTCTCAACTCCTTTTTTCATTATATCGCTTTTCATTGCACTCCTGTGATTAGTAGGGGTTAATCTTGTCCTAATGCCTAAAAGAGTTATGGTTTAAAAATCTTCGCCTATGTGGTACCGTAGAAAAATCGGTTGATGACCGTAAACCTCTTGGTAGGACCAATCGAAGACCCCATAGAATCCTTTTCAGAGATTTTTATATAGCGTCATGATTCATCAAACTTAATCAACTAACCTCATCCCTCCTCATTGGATATATGGGATGTATATACATATATATATTATGTAGATAAACTATTTATACCATGAAGTTTGTGATACCACTTGATGAATTAACTATGAACACAAAAATATTCGCAATATTAGCGACAATACTGATGCTGGGGACGCTGGCGATGCCGGTGGCCGCACAGACGAACGATGAGAAGACATACGAGATCGAGGAGTTGCTGTACGATCTTGAAACTGCTGTGACGGATCATAACGAGGCGGTGGCAGAGGGATATCCAGAAGATGCAGCCAACTACAAGAAAGACATTCTCAACATTCAAGCAGAACTTTTAGAACTGGGCGTGGAAGTAGAGGTAGTAATTGAAAATCCAATCAAGATCATTCCAAGATTTCCAATCCCATTTCCGTCTGGGGCAGTTAGAATATTTTTACCGCCCTGGGGATCAGGGGGTGTAGAAACGGTTGTCGCATAATGGAACGGCGTCTAAATTCGATGATGTATTCTCATTGATCCAAGTGATTGTGACCGCCTGCATAGTAGTGTATGTAATTTCCTTGTATCTTTTCCACTTAAGTTAAAACGAAACTTAATATATGTTGGAGTGGGGATAGTTGTAGTAAGCGGAATTATAAGAGTGGGCGATATAATTTTGGTAAATTTTTTGAACATACCTTGGCACTTACATTGGGCCATGATAGTTGCTTACGCGGCGACGATGGCGATGATAGTTCTGCCCTTAACAGATACCATATGCTCTTGTATATATAAAAATATGTAAAGGGTACTGTAGGAAAATCGGTTGATGATCGTAAACCTCTTTATAGAATCAACCGAAGATTTTATAGAACATACGATAGAAAAAGATAAATATAGCAGTTGGCATTGTCATATAGCCCGCCTTAACTCAGTCTGGTAGAGTGCGCGGCTGTAGTTTGATGGTGTTGAAATCCCTTCGGGCGAAGATGGTCTTTGATCATCTTCTGAAGAAAACACTTCTGCGAAGTGTTTTCGATTACAACTCTCCCAGTTCTTCGAACTGGGACATGTGCATGGCACGCATTACCGCGCAGATACCGCGATGTCCCCGGTTCGAATCCGGGAGGCGGGATCAGTCCTGTCGTCCTATTGAGCAATCGAGACTCCGCAAGGCGAAGGTATCCGAAGGATATCTTCTGAACGAAGGTTGCATAACCAACCCTCTGAATAAAATATTCCTATGGAGTACTTTGAAGTCGAGGATAGCGAATGTAGGATGCGGAGTCAAGAGATAAGTGTAAACCCTTTGCCCGGGTAGTGTAGCGGCCTATCATGAAGCCCTGTCGAGGCTTCGACTCGGGTTCGAATCCCGACCTGGGCGCCTCAATCTTTAGCCTCGATTGGCAAAACGATATTGTTATGAGAACCCATAGTATTATATATATGATGATTTCTATTTAGAATTGTTTGTAAGGTCAAAGGAGTGGCGCAATAATAATCCGCTCCCAAAAAAATAAATAAAATATAAAATGAGGGGATGAAAATGGAATCGATAATAGAAGAAGCTTTAAGGTATGCTGGAAAAGAGCAAGTGTGCAGAGAGTCCACAGACGCCGACGATGTTTTTGAGGAATTTGGGATGCCGCAGATTAAGGTTATAGGATGTGGTGGAGCAGGGAATAATACTATCAATAGACTATATCGCATTGGAGTCGCGGGCGCTGAGATAATAGCATTAAACACCGACAAACAGCATCTAAGCATAGTCAATGCAGACAAAAAGATTTTAATTGGCGGATCAATCACGAGAGGTCTCGGTGCTGGAGGATATCCAGAGATCGGGAGGCGGGCTGCTGAACTCGCGCGAGGGACGCTTGAAGAAGCTTTGAAGGGTGCCGATCTGGTATTCATCACCGCAGGTATGGGTGGTGGAACCGGCACGGGATCTGCGCCAATAGTTGCAGAAATCGCAAAAAAGCAGGGCGCAATAGTCGTTGGAATGGTATCGTCTCCATTTATGGTGGAACGAGCTCGATTGATCAAGGCAGAAGAAGGCCTGGAAACCCTTAGACGTGCTGCGGACACCGTGATCGTTCTGGACAATAACCGACTTTTAGCATACGTGCCGAATCTGCCGCTCGAACAGGCGTTCTCAGTGATGGACCAACTGATTGCAGATACTGTGAAGGGCATATCCGAAACGATAACACAACCATCGCTGATAAATCTCGACTTTGCAGATGTCAAGACCATCATGAGTTCTGGCGGGGTTGCGGTCATGGTGGTTGGCGAGACGAAGGGGCAGGGCAGGGCAGAAGCCGTGGTAAGCAATGCATTGGCTAATCCACTGTTGGATGTCGATTATCGAGGAGCAACTGGTGCTTTGGTTCACATTAGTGGAGGGACGGACCTAACACTGGGTGAGGCCGAAGAAATCACTAGATCGATCACATATGAACTCGACCCACGTGCAAATGTGATATGGGGTGCACGAGTCAACAAGGAATTTGACGGTAAAGTGCGAGTGATGGCCATCATGACAGGAGTTCAATCTGCGCAAGTACTCGGGCCACGCAACGCCAATGCGTCCGATGCCGTGTTTGGTCGCTATACGCCAAAACAGGAGAAGACCATTATCGATGTAATTCGATAGTGGTTTTTTATTTTTCAACTCAACATTTCCAGTAGCTTACATGCCTGACATGTGGTGTTAGTCGTTGGTTCACCGCAGATACTACACTGCCTGAGGTCTGCCTGCATCCATTCCCTTCTCAACGTCTCGGACATTTTTTCAAAACTTCGCATTAACGCGTATTTGGTGCCCGGGTGTTTTGTCTCAAAGTCGTTCAGCATCTCCCGTATCTCTCCCCTCATCGACCGGCCCGTATACGGGCATTCATCGAAGTTTACGGGCAATTCGTCGAGTAGTGCATAAAGGCCTACCTCTTTTTCTGGAATGTTTCTCAACGGCTTTATTCGCGGAATTAAACCTGGTTGAACTCTTGCTGGAACGAGTCTTGCCAGCCGATCGACATCACCGCGCAACAAATTTAGCAGTACTGCCTGTGCCTCATCATCCAGATTATGCCCTGTTGCCACTTTGGTGGCG
Organism: Methanosarcinales archaeon Met12; assembly: GCA_002813105.2. Classification (NCBI taxonomy): domain Archaea; kingdom Methanobacteriati; phylum Methanobacteriota; class Methanomicrobia; order Methanosarcinales; species Methanosarcinales archaeon Met12. The sequence continues at coordinate 219,353 of CP017966.2, forward strand.
CCCAACGTCTTGGCAGTCTTGTTTAATAAAACCCTTCTGAATACACCACACAGAGAGCATGGTGTTAGACCTGTCCCTTGCTCCATCATCTTATCCAGCGTTGCCCCATATTTCTCGACAAATGATACGATGGTGAGCGGTATCCCAATCGCTTTGCAGGCCTCTTTTGCTGTTTTGATCGTTTTTGCACGATATCCTTTGATTCCCTCGTCAACCAATATGGCAGTCAGCTGAATATCGGGGCGCTTGCCAAATAAGGACTCCAATATATGCAGCGTAACAATGCTATCCTTTCCCCCACTTAGTGCAACCGCGATGGTGTCGTTTTTTTCTATCATCCTGTACCTTCGGATGACGCTCTTGGTCTTGCGCTCGACATCGTCCTTGAAATGGCTCTTGCATAGGTGCATGCCAGAATATCGTTGATGAATGACTGCCGGACTGTTACACTTATCGCATTTCATCTGGTTCCCATATTTTTATCCGCTAAATCTAAAACGTCTTTAGCTTCCCTTCCACAACCATCTCCGTGATCTTCGTGATGTCTGATAACCGTTCATCGAACACGCCTTTGACCTTGGATTTAATCGATTTCATACTGGTGCCCTTTTCCAGTATGATTTGCGCGCTTGCGACCTTGGGGTTGTCGATCGACTGCCCGATTTGAGATAGAATGCGCACGTATATCTCCTCAATGCCATCGACGATTTCCACTACATCGTGTGCTATCTGGGTAGATAATAAATTATATATCTTGCCAACGTGATTTACTGGATTCTTGCCGCTGGAAGCTTCCATGCTCATCGGCCGATTTGGTGTGATCAACCCATTACAGCGATTGCCCCTGCCCACAGAACCATCATCACCCATCTCGGCCGACGTCCCGGTCACAGTGAGATACACAGAACCGGTCTCATAATTATCTCCTGTATTGACGGCCACCGATACATCGCGGTTGGTGTATTTTTTTGCGACATTCAAAATATATTCTGCCAATTCTTGTTTTATCGCCACATAGTGATCAATATCATCCACATATCTGGATACGAAACCGTCTGCAACCGTCAGGCTGATATTATCTCCTTTCCGCAACCCCATTACCTTGATATCCTCTCCAGTTGCCAATTGTTTTTTCCTAAAATCGTTCATCACAGCCCGCTCTACGTTATATACGATCATTTCGGTTTCCGATAAGGGAGCATGACCCACTCCGATGGATGTGTCATTTGCCTTGGGGATGCCGTCACGCTCAAAAATATTTACAAGGTCCACAGAGCCCTGCCCCAACCGCTGCTCTAAGACTATGTGTGATGGCTTTATATTTTTAATAGTACTTGTTAGATACTCTCCTGCAGCCTCAAGGGCGATTTCTCCAACAGGTATCTTTTCATTGCCGATGTATGCGGTGGCTCTACCGCTCAGCAGGATATACAACGGTTTTATCACGTCCCCTCCACCGTAGACAGGGGATGCCTCGCCGCCGACCAATTCAACTTGATCGGTATTATGATGCAATATCCTACCAAACCGCTTTAGATACTCATTCGATAGCGTACGGCTGACTGCCTCTGCGATTCCATCACATATCGAATCTGGATGGCCTATTCCTTTTCGCTCTACCAGCTCGATCTCCTGCCGTTCTACTGGCGTCTGGATAATATTTTCTATTCTGATATTCCTGTTCATCAAAACCTCTATATAGATACTGGATGTTATAAGTTGCGATAATTTAACTCCTGTGTGAAAATCGGATGGTTGGTGCGATTTCGGCGATTTGCAATCCATCCTTATATATTCTTACTATCCCGCCACTTTGAGATACTGTAATGGCGATCGCCTGCGTATCACGGGTTATCGCTGCTGCTGCGACATGGCGCCCTCCCAATCCTTTCTGGACCCGTATGTCTCTTGCATCGATATCTAAATATCTGCCTGCTGCCAAAATATGCCCGTCCTCACGGACGATAAATACTCCGTCTAACTGCGCAAAATTCTTGGCTGACTCCACATTATCAGGGATTGTTATATCTCTGTTTTTATCTTCATGTCCGTGATATGGATTAAGCGTCATCTGGTGCGACCGTTTGAGAACTTCATCCGAGTCTCCCAGAATAAAGGCAGTTCCAATGCGTTTGTCCTCTTTCCCTTCATATCCTATTTCCAGCGCCAGCCTCAAAACAGCCCGTATCACTTCTGGATTTGCTCTGTCTGCGCTTTTATCTATTTCCTTGATAACGCCCTCTCCTCTGACATCACATACTGTGATCGCGTCGAGTGAATTCCCTCCAACGATGCCGACCACCACATCATCCGCTTTGATACTCTCCTCAACATATGCGCCCAGGACGGCACCCCGCATTTTGTCGATTCTGGTGGATGCCCTAGAAAGCAGATTGATGACCAGATCATCACGAATGCCCTCAATGCCGCCTTCTATCTGGCTGATTACGACGGGAATCTTCGTCTTGAGGTCTTTTTGCACATATTTCTCATCGACGATGATGATTGCAGCGGCACCAATTTTATTTGCCAATCTAACTGCGGCTTTGCCAATCTCGAGTTTGATATCTTTTTTCTTCATCCCTCTCACTTGTTCTGATTGATTTGTTCTATTTTATGTTATATAGTTAAGCTATATAAGAAATGTGTAACATTATCACAATGAGGGCTGTGATTTTATGGACAGGACAATGGCAGAAAAAATACTTTCGGATAAACACGGGGCTGATGTCTCAACAGGTGACATCGTCATCGTTCCAGTTGATTTCGTATTCTCTCACGATGGCACCATGCCACTTGCGATTCAGCAAATGGAAGCTGGACTATCGACGCGTAAGGTATACGACCCATATAAAGTGGCCGGTGTGTGCGACCATGCATCTCCTTCCCCAAGCGAAAAAGCGTCCAATGTTCACATTTTCATGCGCAAATTTGCAAAGGAGAACAAAATGCCATATTTCTTCGAGAACGGCGATGGGATCTGCCATCAGATCGTCGTGGAGAAATTCGCCGCACCAGGGAAGATCATCATAGGGGGGGACAGTCATACGTGTACGCATGGCGCACTTGGTGCATTCGCCACCGGGATGGGGAGCACTGACATAGCTGCAATTATGGCATATGGCAAGACGTGGCTTAGAGTTCCTGAATCATTTAAAATTGAGGTGACAGGGACGCCACCAAAGCATGTGTACTCCAAGGACGTAATGCTGCACATAATTGGAGAGATAACCGCAGATGGTGCCACACATATGTCCATGGAATTTTTAGGGGATGCGGTGGATGCCATGAGCGTGGAATCCAGGCTGACGATGTCCAACATGGCCATCGAAGCGGGAGCTGTAACGGGCTTGTGCCAGGCGGATTCAAAGGTAAGGGCATTTCTTGAATCTCATAAAAGAGGGCAGGATTACAGACCACTCGCTCCTGACAAGAATGCGACATATGCCGATGAAATCATCGTCGAGGCCGAACAGATGGAACCGATGGTCGCATACCCGCACCGGGTGGATAACGTTGCCCCAGTAACGCAGTTTGAGGGAGTTGACGTCGACCAGGTGTGCATAGGTTCGTGTACCAATGGGAGGATGGAAGACATGCGCATCGCAGCTCAAATATTAAAGGGAAAGAAGGTGGCAGAAAATACGCGATTGGTCGTGTATCCTGCCAGCAGAGATATTCTGATTCATGCGATGGAGGAGGAGTTCATAAAAACCATGGCAGAGGCGGGTGCTGCAATCTGCCCCCCTGGATGCGGCTTTTGTATAGGGAGAACCGTGGCACTTGGGGACGGCGAGGTTGCATTATCTACCCAGAATAGAAACTTTAAGGGCAGAATGGGCAACGACAATGCAGAAATATATCTTTGCAGTCCTGCTACTGCGGCAGTCAGTGCGATAACGGGCAAAATAACCGACCCGAGGGACGTGGTGATATAGATGAAGCGCAAAGGAAAAATTCTGCGAATATTTCCAAAGGACACCAACACAGATGAAATCATCGCAGGGAAATACAAATACGATGAACTTGACCTCGAGAAGCTTGCAGTTCACACCTTTAAGTCGATCGATCCGTCATTTTATGCCGATGCCTCGAAGGCGAAGAACCCTTTGATAGTTGCAGCCACTAATTTTGGATGCGGGTCGTCCAGAGAACAGGCACCGCAAGTCCTCAAGACATGCGGTATCTCGTGTATAATCGCCGAATCTTTTGCGCATATCTTTTACAGAAACTGTTTCAACATCGGTCTGCCACTAATCGAGTGCAAGGACATGATAAAAAAAGTCGCGCAGGGAGATGTGGTAGTGGTCGACTTTGACTTGGGCGTAATCCGCAATATAACGAAAAAGGAGGAATACTGCTTCAAACCAATCCCGAGATTCATGCAGGAATTGCTTGAGGCAGGGGGCATTATGCCATATCTAAGGTCGCATGGAGGGTATCGTGACTAAAAAAGTGGCGGTAATCAGAGGCGATGGAGTGGGGCCAGAACTCGTCGATGTGGCTATTGCCATCTTAGATGCTACCGGTTCAGATATCGAGTTGATCATGTGCGATGCAGGCGCCGAATGGTGGGATAAACACGGTGGAGATTCGCTGATACCAGATGATACATGGAGCATACTTCAAGAGAGCGATTCATGTTTCAAGGGACCGACCACAACGCCAGGCGGGGCAGGGTCACCCAAGAGCGTGGCGGTTTCCATCCGCCAGAAGTTTGACCTGTATGCAAACGTCAGACCGATCAAAACATTTCAAAACACCCCGAAGCCGCTGGGCGATGTCGATTTTGTTTGCGTGCGAGAGGGGACCGAGGGGCTTTACAGCGGTTCTGAAACTCAGGTAGATGAGGACACATACGTAGCGCATAGAATAATCACGAAATCCGCATGCAGAAGGATTGCCAGATATGCATTTGATGAGGCGACCCGCAGAAAGTGGGATACCGTGGTGGCAATTCACAAAAGCAACATACTAAAACTGACATGCGGGGCATTTTTAGAGGCGGTCAATGACGTAGGAAAAGAGTATCCAGACATTGAGATATGGGATTACCATGTCGATAATATGGCACAGCAACTCATCAAGAATCCGCAACTTTTCAACCAGAAGGTTCTATTGTCCACCAATATGTTTATGGATATACTCAGCGAGGAGTGTTCTGCCCTTGTTGGAAGCATTGGCCTGATTTATTCAGCGAATATCGGGGACTCCTATGCGATGTTCGAACCCGCGCATGGGTCAGCTCCCAAATACAAAGGCATGGATAGAGTAAATCCAACCGCAACCATACTCGCAGGTGCGTGGATGCTCGATTATATGGGAGAGAAAGATAAAGCCGATGCGATCTTCAAGGCGACGGAAGAGGTAATTGCAGATGGCAAAAAGGTCACCTATGACCTTGGCGGAAACGCAAAACTCAGCGAGATGGCGGACGAAATCGCCAGGCGCATGGAATCGAAACCGACTAAATCGAAGATTTAGACGGAGCCATAATTCTTCGAATTGTGGCACTTTCCTGAACCAACTTACTCCTTCTCTTCTCCATTTCTACCAGCATCTTTTTTGACGATGGGCTCGAACATGAAGTACTTCTTAACATAACTCTTCAGCTCTTCATCGGATATGCATGAGCGTCTGGTTTCATCGTCATACAGTTTCTGAATATCCTGGTGAATGGCCTTTATGCGCATGTCATTTTTGTCAACTTTTGCATTAACATGCATCAGTTCGGACAGGGCGTCTTCAACCTTCATTCGTATTACTTCAGTTCCAGAGGAATCACCTATCAGCAGCTCCCTTTTCCCACCAACGAGCTCTGGTGGAAACGGCTCGTATGTAAATGGATTCTTGATAACCCCTGCTGTGTGGATGCCACTTTCATGGGCAAAGATATTCCTGCCGACTACTGCCTTATTTCTGGGAACCCTGATTCCAACTTCTTTCTCCATATATCTCGCAAATTCTACGAGGCATTTGAGGTTGTATTTCTGGAAACCCTCAACACGGTATGCCAAAAACAACAATATTTTCTCCAATTCTGCGTTGCCCGCTCTTTCGCCTATGCCCAAAAATGTCAGATTTGACCAATTGGCGCCATACCAGTATCCTGCCAATGTATTGGCTATGCCGAGACCGAAGTCATCGTGGATGTGTGTCTCTATGTTTACAACCCCTGCATCTTTAAGCCGCTTGATTATAGTTGGAATTCCATATGGAACATCCAGTTCAGGAAATGGTAATCCAAAGTTTAGCGTATCACAAATTCGAATGAGGATATCGGGGGACCTTTCTATAATCTGCTCAACAAGTGGAATCACAAATCCAGTCATATCTGCTCTTGTGATGTCCTCGAAATGACACCTAACTTTCAGACCGTGATCAATTGCATAGTCCAGCGCAGCTAAATATTTCTCTTCAGCCTCTTCCCTATTTTTTAAACTCATCTTGTCGAAGATGTGTACATCCGAGATGGACATCAATATCCCGATTTCTCCTATACCATCCATATTCAGGGCTAAATCTATATCCGCTGGAACTGCCCGCGCCCACGCCGTGACTTCCGGATGTTCATAGCCGCGATCCAGCATTTCTCTGGCTGCGACGCGGTCCCGTTTGTTATACAGGAAAGTTTCGATTTTCTCGATGCCGATTTCGTGCAGCCATTCATATACCTTCAGTCTATGGGACGTTTTAAACACGATGCCTGGCATTTGCGCTCCATCTCGTATGGTACTATCGCTTATTTTAACCTCGACGTCACCTGGTAACTTGATTTTTGGCATATCTTCATACGTTCTGTACATCATCTCATCACAATTACCTTAGAATGCACATAAAATTAACTAAGATAGCGTGATATATGGATGCTCATGGGACAAATAGTGGTTCTTCGGCTGGGACACAGACCAGAGCGCGACCAGCGGATGACGACGCATGTCGGACTGACGGCACGGGCCTTTGGCGCAAATGGCATGCTTATCGCCGCCCAGGACAGGTCGATCGAAAAAAACATAGACGACATTACCAGACGATGGGGCGGAAAGTTTTTTGTCAGAAGCGGCATTAAGTGGAAGAACGAGGTTATGGAGTGGAAGGGGCGCGGAGGAAGGGTCTGTCACCTCACCATGTACGGCATCAATTTGCCAGATGTTATTGACGATGTTCATGCAGCAGGGGATATCTTGGTCGTAGTTGGCGCTGAAAAAGTTCCAGCTGAAATTTATAGTATGGCAGACTGGAATATCGCGATAGGAAATCAGCCGCATTCTGAAGTGGCGGCACTGGCAATTTTTCTGGATCGACTGCAGAAGGGGAGGGAGTTAAGCCGTGTGTTTGAGGGCGGAGAACTCCAGATCGTTCCAAGGGAGAGAAATAAAGAGGTACGCAGGGTTTCTCATGAATGATATACGACGGATACTCATCATAGGAAACAATACTCGCCATATCGCTTGTTCGGCAAAAAGAGCAGGATACACCGTCTACGTCATCGATCATTTTGGAGACGTGGACGTCAGGCGATGTGTCGATGGAGTGATCGTTTTAGATTCGCACTGCGATATATCGGATTCGAAGCTGAATGAGCATATAAAGGCGTCTGACGTGGATGCGGTGGTATTGGGCGCGGGCTTCGAAACGAGGAGAGTGAATCTATCTGAAAAGATATTATTGGGCAACGACCCGGTTGTAGCGAACAGAGTATCTGATAAAGAATGGTTGGCAAAAGAGCTAAATAAATTGGGCATACCCCATCCGCGCATTTACGCCAATGGAAATATCGAGTATCCCGCCATCATAAAACCAAAACAAGGCATGGGCGGGCGCTTGTGTCGGATTATTCATGAGGGGGATGTCCCTCCAGATTATATAGCGCAGGAATGTCTGGTTGGCAATTTTGCCAGTGTTTCAGTACTGTCTACTGAGGATGATGCCATATCGCTGGCTGTAAACGAGCAGTTGATAGGAGTACCATGGTTGGGAACGGCGTTTCCGTTTCGCTATTGTGGCAATATCACTCCCTTTAATGATGAACACGGTGATGAAATGCGTCAAATTGCAGAGGGAATAATACTCCATCTGAGACTAATTGGCTCGAATGGTGTGGACTTTATAATCACAAAGGACGGACCAGTCGTACTCGAAGTGAATCCAAGGTTTCAGGGCAGCCTGGATACGGTCGAACTTGCTACTGGCGTCAATCTGTTTGACGCACATGTGCAGGCAATATCAGGCGTCTTAAAGCGGAATGTAAAAGCACAATGCTTTGCAACTAAGATGGTGGTCTTTGCCACGGATGATATGATAGTCAGGACGAGTTTGGACATCGATGGAATAGCAGACATTCCACATATCGGAAGTAAAATATGTGCTAGAGCTCCCATCGCCACTGCTCTCGGAACAGGCATCGACAGAAAGAGTGCACTTCATGCTGCGATGAAAAAGGCGCTGATGATAAGGACGCAAGCCCCAAGCATCCCATCGAGACATGGACAAGTTTAAGGCTATTCAGTTGTATAACAATAATAACAATAGAGAGTAAAAAGGCAACAGGTGATTGGTTTGATATCGTTGAAGAATGCAGTAACTCGCGCATATATCACAAAACTGATTGGGGAGGAGGGCATCCCAATGATCGAAAAGATGCCCGAAGGCGAAGTTACCGATGTGGAAATATCGAAAATAACAGGCGTAGCCTTAAATTTAGTTAGGCGATCTCTATTCATTCTGTATGAGAATCGATTGGCAGAATATCGGCGAGAGCGGGATAAGGACAGTGGATGGCTTACATACCTATGGCGTGTCGATTTGCACAATATCGAACAGGCCATGGAGTTGGAACTGCGAAAATTGTTAAATAACCTTCAGAAAAGGTTGGCATCAGAAAAAGGAAACATGTTCTACGTGTGTACTGAAAATTGTGGGCGGTTTTTATTCGATCTGGCGGCAAAGACAAATTTTGTATGCCCATTTTGTGGTGCGCCGCTCGAGTTTGAGGATAATACGAAGGCCGTAACTGCACTCGAAAAACATATCGCTGAAATACAGGCGGCGTGTGCATGAAGATACGAGAGGTCATCGACGCAGGCAAATGCACAGGCTGTGGAGGCTGTGTGGCGGTCTGCCCAATAGATGCCGTTATGGTCAAAGAGTATGCCGTCATCGGCGACGAATGCACAGAGTGCGATGTATGCTCCATGACATGTCCTGTGGTCGATGGATTTCCAGAAAACGAGTTCGATAATGTGCTGCGCGTGTGCGCTGGCAGAAGCGATATGCAGGGACAGGATGGTGCCGTCGTTAGTGGGATACTCAGGTCGTTGCTCGCAGGAGGGCATATAGACTGTGCGATAGGCGTGGGCAGGGATGACGTGTGGCGGGCAACGCCTATTTTGATAACCGATGCCCAGGATGTTGCAAAGACGAGTGGAACAAAATATACTCATGCCCCGGTTCTCTCCCTGGTCAAGGATGCCATGGAGAAATATGAGAAAATTGCGATAATAGGTGTGCCATGCCAGGTTCATTCCGCCAGACTGCTCAATGAGAGAAAAATAGTTGCGATTATAGGGCTTTTCTGCATGTCGAGCTTCACGCACGGCTTGTGCGAATTCATATCCAGTCTTGGGGTTAACGTCTGCGATGTGCATAAGATGGACTTTGACAGGGGGAAATTTGTAGTATATGCAGACGAGGAGCATCGTGTCCCGATAAAGGACGTCAAAGAATATGCACGCCCATCATGTAAGCACTGTCGTGATTTTAGCGCTTATCATGCTGATATTTCAGTGGGCTCGGTCGGCTCTCCAGAAGGGTGGAGCACCATGCTGATAAGGACCAAAAATGGCGAGAAGCTCCTCGATTTAGTTGAGCTGGAATACGGAGATGCCGATATGGATGCGGTCAAAAGACTGTCGGATATGAAACGGAAGACCTCATAGAAAGCATTATTAATCATTAACATTATGATATAATAGATGAGGGAGGGCATGGAAAACGGGAGAACGGTCGCCACCAGAGATGCGCCACGGAAGAGAGAGCTGGTATTCTTCCAAGACAGCTGTACTGGCTGCGGAATGTGCTGTGAAGTATGTACATCAAATGCAATACGGCTAGGGCCGACCGGAGCAATCGCAAGGGGCGTCGTGGATGCGGCATATCTGGCCGTAAATGAAGATTGCAAGCTATGTGGCCTATGTGCTCGCGTCTGCATGTTCGGTGCACTCGCATTGTATATAGATGGCGTGAAAGAAGAATACGATGCACTTGGAAGCGCTGGCGTGAAGGGCGGCTGCAAATTCTGTAAATTGTGCGAGGAAGTCTGCCCCAGAGACGCCGTCACCGTGCATCGGACCATGCCAGGCATGGGAGAACTGGTGAGCGGTGAATTCAAGATTGACATGGAGAAGTGTATCTATTGCGGGATTTGCCAGGACATATGTCCAACTGGGGCATTAACGGTTGAGCGGGGGGGACTGAGCGCAAAACAGAGGGGCGTTTCAGAAGACACGCCGGCGAGGTTTGAGCGAATAGAGCTGGATGAGAGTAAATGCGTTTTATGCAGAATATGTGCACGCGCCTGCCCTGTCGATGCCCTGACAGTGACTCAAGATGCATGCGATGATAAAATCAAGATTACCGGGGAAGTGGTCATAGACAATAATAGATGCTCGTGGTGTGGTTGGTGCGAGGAGGTGTGCCCTGAGAAGGTCATCGAGGTCCAGAAACCGATTGAAGGAGACATTGAAATCGATGTGGAGAGGTGCCAGGGCTGCGGCACATGCGTAGAAATATGCCCGTGCGATGCGCTGTATTTCCCATTGACCGAATATATCAAAATTGAGGAATCCTATGCGCTGGACAGGGGCTGGAGCAAACCAATCCGACCACGCGCAATTCCTGTCGCAGTTCAACTGAAGGTCAATAAACAGCGGTGCATATTTTGCGGTGCCTGTGCGAACGCCTGCCCCATCGATGCGATCAAAGTTACACGGAAGAAGATAAGGATGATGGACACGCTCCCGAAACCCACACAAAAGGCGCTCAGCAAATTAATGGAGGCGTAACATGGAGTTCATATTGAGTACGGGTAGAAGCATATGGCAGGGCGAGGGTATCGAGGCTGGTTGTGACTCTGAACTGTACTTTGATGCCTGCGCAAGAGTCGAAATGGACCCTGATGACATGGAGCGTCTTGGCCTCAAGGAAAATGATGCCGTTAAGGTGAAGACGAGATATGGCGAGGTCGTCGTTTATGCGAAAACGTCTACACAGGCACCACATCGTGGGTTGATATTTATGCCATTTGGTACATGGGCTAACGTCGTCGTTCAGCCGTCGACCGAGTGTACAGGTATGCCAAACTGTAAGTGCATTCCTGCGACGACGGAAAAAACCGATGAAAGGGTTCTGGGCGCCCACGAAGCAATAAAAATTTATTATGCCGATGGAGAGTGGGGAAAGAGGGCGGAGGAGTTGAAGTCATATTATGATATACATTAGGTGTGAAGATGATGCGCGAAATTAAAAATGTGCCATGCCCTTTCTGCGGATGTTTATGTGATGATGGGGTGGTCATAGTTGATGACAACAAAATCATCGGGACGAGAAATCTGTGCAGGATAGGGCACCAAAAATTTGCACATGCCCAGAAAGGGCGATTTGAAACACCACAAATACGAAAGAATGGAAAACTGGAGCCGGTAAGTTTGGACGAGGCGTTCGATAAAAGCGCACAGATACTTGCAAATGCGGAGCGTCCCCTCCTATATGGATGGTGTTCGACGAGCGCCGAGGCAATCCAAATTGGATGTGAGCTTGCAGAGGCATGCGGCGGAATCATCGACTGCACTGCAACGCTATGTCATGGGCCATCGCTTTTAGCGATTCAAGACCAGGGTGCACCCAGCTGCACGTTGGGAGAGGTGATGAATCGTGCCGATTTGGTCATATATTGGGGCTGCAATCCAATGCATGCACATCCAAGGCATATGAGCAGGTATTCAGTATTCCCAAGGGGCTTGTTCAGGAAGAGGGGGCGAAGAAGCAGGACCATCATAGTCGTCGACCCCAGGCGGACGGATACGGCGAAACTCGCGGACCTGCACATCCAGATAGCACCTGGGTCGGACCACATGTTGGTGCACACGTTCCGTGAAATCATCAATTCATATGACGTTACGCACGAGACCGTGGCTGGCATTCCAGCAGATGCGATACGGGAAACGATAGAGGCAATGGGGCAGCATCAGTGGGCGGTACTGTTCTTTGGGATGGGATTGACCCAACAGATGGGGAAGGATAGGAACATCGACGTTGCCATAAAATTCATACACGAATTCAATAAATACATCGGCACCAAGACCGTTTTAATGCCGATGAGGGGGCACTACAATGTCGCAGGGTCAAACGTCACGATATGCGCCGAGACAGGGCATCCGTTTGCAGTGGACTTTTCACGCGGATATCCCAGATACCACCCGGGTGAAACGACTGCCATGGATGTGTTATATCGTGGCGAGGTCGATGCGATGCTCAACATCGCTGCCAACCCCGGGACATCGTTCTCGAATAGGGCCCTAGCCCATCTGGCAAAGATACCACTCATAAACATCGAACCCCACAATCAACAATCCATGCAGATATCAGATGTGGTAATTCCCCCTGCGATCGTTGGAGTTGAATGCGATGGAACTGCATATCGAATGGACAACATTCCAATAAAGATGAAAAAAATTGTGGACCCACCTGAGAACAGCATGCCAGATACCGTTATCTTAGGAGAGATTTTGAAGAGGGTCAAGGAATATGTATGAACTCATAACCCATGAAGAAAAATGTCACGGATGTGGCAATTGTGTGGTCGCCTGTCCGGTGAACGCATATATCGATCCAGCGGTTGCCGGAGGAAAAGGTCCGGAGACGGATGAGGTCATCATGCGGGTGGAAAATGGCGTGATAAAAATTCTGAACGGGGACATATGCAGAGGATGTGGAACATGCATCGAATCGTGTCCAGTGGGTGCAATAGAATTGAGGGTGAACTATCGATGACCACAGAATTATTGATTAAAAACGGAGTCGTATATGACCCTATCAACGACGTGAATGGAGAGGTGATGGACCTTTGCATCAAGGATGGAAAAATCGTCGACAAAGTGAGCGATAACGCGAAGGTCATCGATGCAATGGGAAAAGCAGTCACCCCTGGCAAAATAGAGTGTCATTCACACATGGTGGGTGCTACTCCAACCAGCGCCAGAATACTGAGGCCAGAGGATATAAGAGTGCGTTTGAGCTCTGCCACAGGGGTGCGAAGGGGCGGGGGAGGGCGCACCGTACCCACCACTTGGGAAGTTGGATATGAATATGCCAAGCTTGGGTTCACCAAAGCATATGAAGCAGCGGTGACTCCGTTGTATGCGCGGCAGGCCTGCAGAGAGTTCAACCGAATGCCAATACTTGGCAAGGGGATTTTCATACTCATGGGCAACAACTGGATGATACTGGATTATCTGAAATCCAGGGAGCAGGATAAGGTTACTGCTTACGTGGCGTCTCTTCTCAGGGCGACGGGCGGATATGCCGTGAAAATAGTCAATCCAGGTGGCAATGAGGCATATAAATGGAACACTGAGTGGAATTGCCATCACGCAGATGACCCAGTGCCATATTTCGGGGTGACTCCAAGGGAAATAATAAAAGGGCTGTGCACTGCGAACGAGGAGTTGTGTCTGCCGCATTCCATACATCTCCATGTCAATAAAATTGGCACTCCAGGAAATTATGAGGTAACTCTTGAAGAGCTGAACATAACCAAGAACATCGAGGTGAGGTGCGATTCCGGCAGAACACAAAACACGCATGCAACACACCTTCAGTTCCATGCATACGGAGGAGACTCGTGGGGGACATTCGAGTCGAAGGCAGATGAGATTGCGAAATACATCAACCACCATGACCACGTCACAGGTGATAGTGGAAACGTGATATTCGGTGATGTAACCACGATGACCGCTGATTCGCCAGCAGAATGGGCACTGTATAAAATGACGCACAATAAACTTGTTACGGGCGATACCGAAGCAGAAGACAGTGTTGGCATTCTTCCATTCCTCTATTCAAAAAAATCCCCAGTTCACGCTGTGATGTGGGCGATTGGACTGGAGCTGCAGCTATTGACTGACCCATGGAAGATGTTCGTGACAACGGACCATCCAAATGGCGGCGTATTTTTTGACTATCCGCTGGTGTATTCATGGCTGATGAGCAAAAAAGAGAGGATGGACATAGCGGAAAATATCCATCCATGGGCGCTTAAAAGAACCGGGCTCGGCGGAATTGACAAAGAATATACTTTCTACGAATTGGTCATCGCAACCAGCGCTGGACCCGCCAAGGCGATGGGCATATCCAAGACAGAAGGGCACCTAAGCATCGGTGCTAAAGCAAATATTGCGATATGGGATGTGGACCCATTGGAAATTGATTTCTCCAGAGATTCGGCTGCGGATAAATTATCTTCCGCGGCATATACGCTAAAGGATGGAGAGGTTGTGGTAAAAGATGGTGAAGTCGTGTGTGCACCCGTGGCGCCAATTGAAAGAGTGCTCCCACAAGTTGAACATGACATCCAAAAAGTAGTGGAGGAGGAAGTCAAGACCAAGTTCAAGAGGTACTATACTCTCCAGTTTGAAAACTATATGGTGGACCCTGAACTATATCTATCAAAATCGGACCGAATTGAAGTCGTTTCTGGAAAGCTCCATGTTATACCGCACGAGATTCCGGAGGATGTAAAATGCATGAAATAATCCTTACACCAAAGAACCAATCGCTTATATCCTTAGAGGCAGAGGTGATAACTCCAGATAATTTTGCCGGCAAATCTCTGGGCGACGTTGAAAACATGGTGATATATCGTGGAAATATGTCCGTTCAGCTCAAAGAGCATTTTGATGTGAGTGGAACGCCCTGCGAGACTGCTGAGAGGTTGCGAATAGTAATAGATGGCGATGCTTCGCGAACAAAGAGAATTGGTGAGAAAATGAGCTGTGGCGAGATCGTCATCCGCGGCAATGTAGATATGCATGTGGGTGCGGAGATGACTGGTGGCAAAATAACCGTAGAGGGCAGTGCAGATAACTATGCTGGAAGGGAGATGACAGGAGGAATTATCCATATCAAATGCAATGCGCTGCACTATGCTGGCGGGACTGCACGGGGTAAAAAGAGAGGGATGGCTGGCGGAACACTGCTCATCGATGGAAGCGCGGGAGACCATGTTGGAAACTTCATGTACGGAGGAAACATCAAGGTAGAGGGAAATGTTGGGCAATGCGCCGGGACGCACATGAGAGGGGGCACCATTATCATCGGCGGAAATGCGTTCTCCAGAATAGGCAGTGAGATGGCAACGGGAACGATTCTCGTCAAAGGAAAGGTGCACCTGACCACGGCCTCGCTTGGATATGGGTCAATAGGCAGGATAGTCAGGGACCCTGAGGTGGGTGGCACGATGGTCAGAGGGGAGTTCTATGAATTGCGCGGCGATTTGGGATATGAGCCAAAATGCGGGTCAGGGGTCATATACGCCTCTGTTGAGCACAATGAGCATATTCTGCCAGGCGGGGCAGATATGCCGCCAAAAAGGAATATGTTGCCATATTTGAAAATTTATCACTCAGAAATAAGGGGGAGGTGTTGAAAATGGAGCCGAAAATAGTGATAGGCGGTCCAGATTGCCTTGGCTTCGACCTGAAAGGAAGACTGGCGATGAACCTGACCGATGTCTCTCGCGTAACCACTGCCAAAGTATCCTCGCCGAAAGAATACGCGGAGCACCTTGCAGAGGCAAAAAATCCGTTGTATATAGTCGGGCCTGGCGTTCTGATGGGCACCATAAAAGGAAAGCCTGCGGTTGATTGGTGTGTTGAGATTGCCAAGGCAGGTGATTTGCCGGTATGTGCGACCGGGGATACCGCTGGGCCATTAACAGAAAGGGGCTTGAAGCCAAATCTCAGTTGCGGAATACTGGAAATAAGCGGCATCTATCTCACGGACCCTAACTGGAAGGGAGTCAATGGAAAGGGCCAACATGATTGGGTTTTGTTCCATGGAATACCCTGTTATTTTGCCGAAAGGGCGTTGACCACCTTGCTGAGATATGCCCCGTGGCTGAAGACATATACAATTTGCCATCGTTTTCATCATAACGCAGATTTCACATGGCACAGGCAGAACAAAGCAGGGTTTGAAAGGTACGTGGAATGGACTATAAAAGAGTTTGAAAAAATAGGAGGAGACATCAATGCGAATAAATGGGGTAGAAATTGAAGATACTTTTGCAGAGGCATTTGGGATAAAGATGGCGAGGGTGTTGATAACCGGTGCCACTCCCCACTGGGCGCGCGTAGCAGCACAGGAAGCGACGGGATTCGGAACCTCGATCATCATGTGTCCTGCAGAAGCTGGAATAGAAAGAGAGGTTGGCGGCGATGAAACGCCTGACGGAAGACCTGGCGCATATATCATGATATGCCATATGAGCGGCAAAGAGCTGGAAAATCAGTTGCTTGCGAGAATAGGGCAGTGCGTATTGACCGCCCCAACTGCGGCCGCATTCAATGGTCTGTTGGATGCAGAGATACAATATGACACAGGTTTTAAGCTAAAATTCTTTGCCGATGGATATGAGAAAGAGGACACCATTGGTGGACGCAGAGTATATCGCATTCCCATGATGCAAGGAGAGTTCATCGTTGAACACAGCATGGGTGCGGTCAGCGGCGTTGCCGGTGGCAATTTCTTCATCCTCGCCAAGAATCAGATGGCGGCGCTCATGGCAGCGGAAACTGCGGTTAGCGCCATCTCCAGATTAGAGGGCAGCATCACCCCGTTCCCCGGCGGCATAGTGGCATCCGGGTCGAAGGTCGGCGCAAACAAATATAAATTTATGAAGGCGACTACCAACGAAAAATTTTGTCCGAGCCTCAGAGACGAAGTGGAGACCATGGTGCCTCCTGATGTGGAAGCGATATACGAAATCGTCATAAACGGCATATGTCCTGATGCAGTAGAAAAGGCGATGAGGTATGGAATCATGGCGACGACCAAAATCCCAGGCGTCGTAAAGATAACTGCTGGCAATTACGGTGGAAAGCTCGGCAAATATAAGATGCACTTAAAGGAGATTTTGAGGTGAGATGAGATTATGATCAGCGTAAATAGAGAGGCAAAAAAGATAGTAGACCATATGGTGGACAATTCGGATAAATTGAATATCGATGTGCTGGAGATCGAAAATGGCACCACCATATTGGACTGTGGAATCAAGGCAAAGGGAGGAATGCAGGCGGGAAAACTGCTTTCAGAGATATGTATGGGAGGACTTGGAGAGGTATCGTTTACTCAGATGAGCATCTGCGAATGCGACGGTGATGACGACGGTTGTTGCAGTCGCAACTTTCATGCCATGAATGTCGTTGTTGACCAGCCGTTGATTGGATGCATGGCTTCACAATATGCTGGATGGAGTATTAGCATTGGGAAGTTCTTTGCACTTGGGTCAGGTCCAGCCAGAGCATTGGCTTTGAGAGAGAAATTGTTCGAGGATTTAAAATATAAAGACGAGTCCGATGTTGCCATATTGGTGCTGGAAACATCAAAGATGCCAGAGGCGGAGGTTGCAGACTACATCGCCGAGAAGTGCGGCGTCAAATCTGAAGACCTGTATATATTGGTTGCCCCGTGCGCAAGCGTAGCAGGGTCCATCCAGATATCAGCGCGTTTAGTCGAAACCGGAATGCATAAAATGCACGAAATAGGGTTTGACATCGGCTCGGTGGTCAGCGGATTCGGCGTGTGTCCGATAGCGCCCATAGCAAAGAATGACCTGGAGGCAATGGGCAGAACCAATGACTGCATACTATACGGCGGAAGAACATGGTATAACGTGGATTGTGAGGATGATGAGATAGGGAAGATGATAGAGAAGGTACCGTCTGATTCCTCGAAGGACTACGGCATGCCGTTTTTGGAAATATTTGAGAAATACAACAGGGACTTTTACAAGATAGACCCTCTGCTGTTTTCACCTGCCGATATTACTATCAACAATATGAGGACTGGGAACAACTTCCACGCCGGCAACGTGAACATAGATGTTTTAAGAAAATCTTTGGGGGTTGATTAAGATGGCAAAAGTAAAAATAGGATTTGTGAAGCTCGGTGCCCTGGGAATCACCCAGGTAGTCGATTTACTGCTGGATGAGAGGGCGGAGAGGGATATAGATATCAGAACGGTTGGTACTGGGGCAAAAATGGGAAAGGATGAAGCAGGCTATGCAGAAAAGTTGATGGAATGGGACCCTGATTTGGTGGTGGTCGTTAGCCCGAATGCCTCGCTTCCAGGACCGAAAATAGCACGAGAAGCGGTTAAAGATACGCCCTGCATCGTTATCTCGGATGGCCCCACGGAAAAGATAAAAGACGGGCTGGCGAAAGAGGGTTTTGGGTATATCATTTTAAAGGGCGATCCACTCATTGGCGCAAGGAGAGAATTTCTCGACCCGGTAGAGATGACGCTGTTCAATACAGATGCTCTGCGCGTATTGACGATATGCGGTGCAGTGAGATTAGTACAGGAGGAATTGGATGCCGCAATAGAGGGAGTTCGGCAGGGAAATGTGAAGCTGCCGCATATCACCGCAGGTGCGGAGACTGTGGTGGATAGAGCTGGGTTTGCGAATCCATACGCGAGGGCGAAGGCCATGGCATCGTATAAAATGGCCGAGCTTGTCGCAGAGATGAACGTGCAAACGTGTTTCGTCCTAAGAGAGCCGCCCAAGTACATTATGATGGGTGCTGCTGCCCATGAGGTGATGAGGACTGCGGCGCTGCTCGCCAACGAAGCCAGGGAGATTGAAAAAGGTGCCGATAGCGTGTCGCGCAAGCCTCACGACGATGATGGGAATATACTATCCAAAAGGCGCCTCTTGGATATACCTGAATAGATAAACCTCGAGCTCTGTAGAATCAGGGAAACATTTATGTTCGTTCAGATAGATGTTTTTCTCCTATATGAAGACAAAAAAGAAAATAATAAAATCTTCTCTAAGGCGAGTTGCCGTACGCAAGAAAAAAGAGGACCCTAAAGAGGAAAAATCAGTAAAGACAGTCGTATTAATAAGACCCAAAGAAAATCCGATAATATCGCCAAACGTTGAAAGCAGTTGGGAATCTTGGCAAACCTTTAACCCCGGAGTTATTTTACTTGAAAATAAAATCCATTTTCTTTACAGGGCAATTGGAAAAGACGGCATTTCGCGCCTGGGATATGCTGTTTCTGGCGACGGATTTAAAATTGATGAAAGATTGCCTCAACCAGTTTATGAGCATCCTTTAATTAACAATCCTTCTTTTTATATCTTTTCCTTTGCTTCAGGGGGTAGTTTTGGCGGATGTGAAGACCCTCGTCCCGTAAGAGTGAATAAAGAAGATATCCTTTATATGACCTATACTGCCTGCGATCAGAGATTAAGGGTAGGTTTAACCTCAATAAAAGTTAACGATTTTTTAAATAAAAAATGGCAATGGAATCCACCAGTACTCATTTCTCCACCCGGCCAAGTGCATAAAAATTGGGTAATATTTCCAGAAAAGATTAAGGGCCGCTACGCTATTTTGCATAGCCTTAGCCCTCAAATATCAATAGATTTTTTTGATAATTTAAAATTTGATGGTAAAACCTATATTGATAGTTATCATGAAAAAGAGCCCAAGGGAAGTCATTGGAATTGGGAAGGCCGGATTAGGGGAGTAGGACCTTCACCTGTAAAGACCAAAGAAGGCTGGCTAATATTCTATCATGCAGAAGATCGGCGTGATCCCGGTAAATATAAAGTGGGAGCTATGCTTTTGGACCTTGAAGAACCAACCAAGGTTTTGTGCTGTGCTAAAGAACCGATCTTAGAGCCAAATGGGTTATATGACAGCAATGGCTTTAAACCGGGTGTTGTTTATGTTTCAGGGGCTGTAGTAAAAAATAACAACTTGCTGATTTATTACGGAAGCTCTGATAGTTATGTCTGTGTTGCTTATTCCAACTTTGAAGAATTTTTGGGAGTACTGAAAAAAGATGTTAAACCGAAACTTAAAACAAGGGTCTTAAAGAAAAAAATATGATAATTAAGAGAGCGAAAGAAAATCCAATACTAACACCTTTGAACGCCCATGCTTGGGAAGCCCAGGCTGTCTTTAATGGTTGCCCTGTTCAAAAAGATGGAGAAATTTACATTTTATATCGAGCAATTTCTTTGCCTTATTATCATACCGCCAGCCGGGCTAACATAATGACTTCTGATATTGGTATTGCTGAAAGCAAAGACGGGATTCATTTCACAAATCGGCAACGATTTATTGTTCCGGAATACGATTGGGAAAAATTTGGTTGCGAAGACCCCCGAGTAACAAAACTTGATGGAAAATATTATATTTTTTATACCGCCCTCTCCGAGTATCCGTTTAGAACCGAAGGCATTAAAGTTGGTTTGGCTATCAGCAAGGACTTAAAAAAGATTGAAGAAAAACATTTAGTCACCCCTTTTAACGCCAAGGCAATGGCTCTTTTCCCAGAAAAAATAGGAGGAAAAATGTGGGCTATACTTACAGTTCATACTGATAAACCTCCTTCAAAAATATGTCTTGCCTCTTTTGCTAAAGAAGAAGACATTTGGTCTGAAACTTATTGGCAGAAATGGTATGACGTTTTTGAAAAATACTCTTTACCTTTACAGCGCAAACCCGAAGACCATATTGAAGTTGGCGCTCCGCCATTAAAGACAAAATACGGCTGGCTTTTGCTATATTCCTATATCCGTAATTATTTTTCTCCTCAAAAACTCTTCGGGGTAGAAGCAGTTTTACTTGACCTCAAAAATCCCTTAAAAGTTATTGGCAAGATTGATGCCCCGATTTTAGTGCCAGAAGAGTACTATGAAAAAGTAGGCCTTGTGCCAAATGTGGTTTTCCCTTCAGGAGCAATAATTTTACCCCCCCACCAAAAATTTTGTAGTGGGGGCAAAGAGGACTGGATTCACCTTTATTATGGAGCAGCTGACACCACCTGCTGCCTCGCTTTTATAAATCTTTCTTTTTTGTTAGAAGAATTATTAGGTAAAAATAAAGCAGTCACCTTGAAGCGGGCCAAGGAAAATCCGATTATTACTCCCGAGAAAAAACACCCCTGGGAAAGCAAGTCCGTTTTCAATCCTGCGGCTATTTGTCTTCAAGGGAAAGTTCACATTGTGTATAGGGCAATTTCAGAAGACAATACCTCTGTTTTGGGCTATGCATCAAGTAAAGACGGGATTCATATTGATGAACGTTTGTCGCAACCGATATATGTCCCTAGAGAGCCATTTGAGCAGAAACTTCAACCAGGAGCCGGTTCTGGTTGCGAAGACCCTCGACTTACTAAAATAGATGAGAAGATCTACATCTGCTACACCGCCTTTGATGGAAATCTTCCGCGAGTAGCTTTAAGTTGGATTTGGGCAAAAGATTTTCTCGAAAAGCAATGGAATTGGGCAAAGCCAGTGCTTATTTCGCCAGCTGACTTAAACGATAAAAATGCCTTTGTTTTTCCAGAGAAGATAAACGACAAATATCTGATTGTTCATCGGGTTGGTTATGACATTGATTATTCTTTCTGCCAGACTTTAGATTTTAAAGGTGATGTTTTTCTTGAAGAGCAACGTTGGATATATAGGAGGAAAGGGTGGTGGGACAGTAAAAAAGTAGGGGCTGCTGCCCCGCCCATAAAAACAAAAGAGGGATGGATTATGCTCTACCACGGTATTTCAGAAGATGGCGTTTATAGAGTAGGGGCCGTGCTTTTAGACCTTAAAAACCCGCTTAAAATCCTCGGTCGCACCAGCAATCCTATTCTTGAGCCAGAAACTCCCTATGAAAAAAAGGGGTTGGTTCCCAATGTTGTTTTTCCCTGCGGCAATGTGGTCTTGGATGATAAACTTTTCGTCTATTACGGAGGCGGTGATAAAGTAGTGGGGGTTGCGACCATCGAATTGGCGGACCTGCTTGCATATCTTAAACTGTGCAAATGCTAAATTTGTGAACTCCTTGCCTATCATCCATACAAGCTATGCATGATTAATTGCTCGGTTATGAAAAAAGCAAACAAAACCTTTATAATTGATAAAATGAGACGGCATGGTGATGAAAGGACGGGTTATCATTGCCATCGTTTTGACCATGGCCATATCTGGATGTATCCACGGCGGGGAAGTAGATTATGCGAACAAGATTGATGTTGCATTAAAAGATGGTCCGGTCGTCGCATATTTTTATTCAGATTGGTGTCCAGCGTGCGCGCCGCAGAAGCCAATCATCGAAGAGTTGGATAAAGAGCATGGTGGAGATGTGACGTTCATACTGATAAATATAGATGAGGATGCCACGGCGATGCGGAAATATGACATAAGACGCATCCCAACGACGATTGTGTTCGCTAGTGGTGAAAGTTATATGAGACATGTCGGCGTAACGGACAAGGAGACGTTGAATACTTCCATCCAGTGGGCAATGTTGAATCGCGGTCCGGGATTATGATGTCACTTCCATTGCCAGCACTCGCTTTCCTGGCCGGTATGGCAAGTATTGTCTCGCCATGTATCCTGCCAATAATTCCTGCTATAGTAGCATATTCTATCGATGGAGACAAGTATCGTCCCGCAATAATAGTATTTGGCCTATCCATATCGTTCACGATTCTTGGCGTAATAACATCGGCAGTCGGATACGCGATACAGGCTCACATCGACTACCTGCGGGTTCTTTCTGGAGTCATAATTTTGAGTATGGGATTCCTTCTCGTGTTTGACTTACCCATTAAGTCAGGTGGTGTCGAGGCCAAAGTAGCACCGTTTCTTGATAGAGTCCAATCGAGAGGGATAATTGGCGGACTTTTATTTGGATCTGCACTTGGACTGGTATGGATTCCATGTATAGGCCCCATCCTTGCGGCAATCCTCATGATAGTTGCAGTCGAGGGCAATATCGTCACAGGGGGCTTTTTGTTGTTTATATATTCACTTGGACTTGGGTTGCCGATGCTCGTGATAGCCTACTTGCCAAGACTCTCCATGAAGTTTGTGCGTGTTGGAACTAAGAAGGGGGTTACGATAAGGCGCATGGCTGGTGCCGTATTAATGGCGACTGGATTTTATTTCCTGCTCAGCTTCATGCGATACGTGGGCGGCTGGTGATGAGGAGATGCATAGAGGTCCAGCATAACAGGATGATTCGATTTTTAGACGAATTTGAGTCGAATTACGACAACATAAAGTTGACTGACTTTGTCTTATTGCGATTACCGCTCCCTTTCTATGAATCTACCTATTTCTGATGAGTCCTTTGGTCCGATGAGCACTTTCCATCCACTCAACTGTTCCAATTCTCCGGAAATTCGCGCCGCAAGGCCTGGAATGACCATCTTCTTGTGCCTTATTTTTTTCTCAATCCCGGTTTCATCGATGACTTTTTTTACCCTCGACGCACTTAATTGTCTACCTGCAACCGCGGCTTCGACGCCAATTCCATTCGTATCCAGGACGATTAAGTAACAGTCGACCTTAGCGGATTCGATGTCTGACGCAACGGTATAATAAGTCAAAGCAAAGTTCGTCGTCAACAATACTGGCGAGTTCTCATCTGGGGAGCCGAATTCTTTTAAGCCTGCTTCAACTCTAACAGGCCGTCTCGGGTCTGTGTACAGGTTTTGTCTCAGGGTGATGTTTGGAAGCAATGCCCATATTTCAATATTGTGTAATATAATCAGGTCAGCATATTTGGCCATCATCAAAGAGGCGGCCATTGCCTCCTTGAGTCCGTCTCCACTCTGCAAATAAACGGCTGCAGGTATGCCCAGTATCGGACGATTGAGCACTTTATCTTCGTTCGTAGCGCTTCTTCTCAGCATCACGAAATTGTTTAGCGTGCAGGAGTCCAGATGAGAACCAGGATCGATGACGATGTCATTTATGCCCATTCTTTGTAAGGCGTTTACAACGGATTTTAGTTCAGAAATATCGTTATCTGCGAAGGCCACTACAGGGCAATTGTATTTTACGGCCAGTTCTCCAACCTCCTTCCAGGTATTCTTTGTCGCCGCATAGACCAATGGTTTTTTATCTCCCACGATTCTCAGGGCTTTGTCCAGAGATTCAGAATTCCAGGAACACAGTATCAGTGCTTTTTTCGTCCGCTTTGCCGTTTCTTCGACGCATTTATCGAACTTTTCAACGTCCCCTGACCTGTTTCTTATCGCAATCGCCTGCAGAGTAAGCGTCTCGCCGATTCTCTCATGCGCAAAATTGTTTACAAATTCTATCCTTTTCGACAATTCCTCTTTGCCCATCTCATCGTGAATATCTATGGCGATGGCAGTTTGGTTAAAATACGTCAGTTCATGCCTGTAGAGGACTTTCTCCCCTCCTACACTAACGGTGGGCTTCCCAAAAACTACCTCTCTAACAGCTGGAGCAAGAATTTCTTCTAAAGCCTTGAAGCTCTCTCTTTTTAGATGTGGACAATCCTTGAGTTCGACCTTTCTCTCGATCAACTGAGAGCTGAAGGCCATGCAGGTCTTCTCACCACATTTTTTACAGTTGATTTTTGGTAAATATTTATAAATATCTAGAGGACCCGCTTTTTTTCTCACATATATCACAGCCCTATCCAGTTCGTGACGTCGACTATCTCTTTCTTGTCGCTAGTCAGCACATCAACCATGCTCTTGAAAAGTTCTATGGAAGTTGGACATATCATCATGAAAAGGTTGCACCCAGCCAACCACAGCGACATGGCAGTTACAGCCTCCCACAAAGGCCCTCTCTTCTCACGGTCACCCCATTCAGGTGCTTTCATCCAAGCCTCCCTGGCACCCCATGCATTGGTCGTTCCAGAAGCTATTGGCATCTGCAAATCATCATCGCCCTTCAGTGCTGCCAATCTAATTTTCTCCATCGTGCTGAAGGAAAATTCCAACCCATATCCAAGGGGGGCAGTAGTGGGGTCCATGATAATGTCTTCTTTTTTAAGACCAAGTTCAAATAAGCGTTTATTCATAGTTTTTTGATTATTGACGTCCAATTGAGTCCAGGATAATACGGCATGACCATTGTCCAGGCAGGCACTGCCGATTTTTTTATAATCCAAGTTCATGCCAACTGAGTTAATCAGACATCTCTCCCCCTGGGCAGCTTCTGCTGCTTTTTTCAAAACTTCGGGGTCCTTATCTGGATTGCCTGAGCCCCCTATTATCATGGGAACTTTTACGGCTTGCAATAGCTCCTCGACCGTTTTAGCCGCTTCTCGAGCTGTTGTGTCCTTTATGCCTGGGTCAGTGCTTATCAGGTGTATGGTCACCATATCGGCACCATACTTGTCGACGCACAGCTTTGCCCACTCCACTGGGTCCTCTAAAACCTCTTCGAAATGCATCCTGACTGGACCGGGTAGAGGTATCTTCATGTCGAAGACATCGAAGGCGACTGCTGGTTTGGAGGGATTTCCAGATTCAAATGGCATCGCTTTATCTCCGCCGACCGTTATGGAATGGCTCCTTGTTCCGCCCTCTGCCTTTGTATTTCCCAATTTCACCGAGGTAACTTCTCCCCTGTAGTTTACCGGAGGTTTTTCAAAAATCTGCACACTATATCTGGGAACGTCTTCGACCGCCTTTTGTAATGCGGGTAAAACTGAAAGTGGGCTGACCATCAACTCCAGTTCATCGGCGATTATCTCGATGTTTTCCATCTCGATTTGCTCTGCTTGCTTCAGTGCTTCAATAAGTTTGGTTATATCCGTCATATTTCCCTCGGGCTGTCGAAGAGCTTATAAATTTTGTCTTTTCAAATCAGTTATCTAACCGCCGAGCCGTATGTCAACTGTTGTGCAAGTGTCGGCTTGGGTGTTTATAGATATTTAGAAAACTCATCTTCATCTACTTTTGCCAATTTTAGAACTCCTTTCAGTGTCCCTATTTTCAGCTCTTTGTGTATAGGAACAACAGTTCCTACTTTTCCCGTGGGAGCCATTTTTGATAACCTAACATGGCTACCAGTTTTACCACCAATCTCAAATCCCATTTTGTTACAAAGAATTCTGATTACTTTTTCTCCTGAAACTTTCCTAAGTTTTGGCACTCAAACGTTGTCATCAACGTTTTTCTCTCTTTTTCCTTTAACGGAAATTCATCCAAATAAAGCTCAGTAGCCTCCTTAAGATTAGCTATAGCCTCCTCAATAGTCTCCCCTTGGCTGACTGTGCCAACTTCTGGGCACTCTGCCACATACATATCCTCTTCTTTATGTAATACTGCTGTAAACGTCTGCATCTTTATTCGCCCCATCGGGTGTTTACTTTGTAAACCCCCTTCATAAAATGTGTTTCTACCCCTTAAAGATTCTTTGGTTGGTTTGTTGAATTTGAAAAATTTGATGGATTCAAATGCATAGATATAACAATCGTTGAAGCAAAAGTGGATATGGGAAGGATTTGTTACACTCAGAATACCAATAAATATTAGAAGAGACTGCGAATTTTATTAGTAGATTTCTCAATTGAATATAACAACTATCAACCGAGATAATCACTCATTTAATCTAACAATTTTCAGGACAATTTGTCCATGATGGTTTCTACGGCTTTTGTTGCGTTGCACTCTTCTAAATCCAGTAAAGACTTTCCTGCGAAGAGATATTCCTCGATATGAACGTCGTAGGGAATCGTTCCTAAAAACTCTGGTCCGAAGGATTTTGCCCTGTCGATGATTGCCTTCTCATGCCCTGCGCTCACTCTATTTACCACTAAATATAAGTGTTTGAACCTGGCATCAAGTTCGCCGGCCAGCTCACTTATCCTCTCTGCCGTGTCAAATCCATGTTGAGACATGTCCGTCACTATGATCATATCGTCTACGCCCAGGGTGGTCTTTCTACTTATATGCTCCAGACCGGCCTCGGCGTCGATGATGACATGGTCGTAACTCTTCGTCATCGAATCTATTATCCATCTGAGTATGTTGTTTACCGAACAGTAGCATCCAGGTCCTTCTGGCCGCCCCATCACCAGGATGTCGAAATCAGGCGTCTCTGCAATTATCTCAAATACCCTATATTCCAGCCACTTGTCCTTGGAGTATCCTGGCGGCAGTTGGGATTGCTTTGTCAACAATTCTTCCTTGATATCCCCAACAGTGCTTTTAACAGACACTCCCAACATGCCTGGTAAATTAAAGTCAGGGTCGGCATCTATTGCCAGGATATTTTTTTCGCCGTCTCTCACCATTTTTCTGATTATGAGGGCGGCGAGCATGGTTTTCCCTACTCCACCCTTACCGGATACGGCAAGAATCCTCATCAAATTTCCTCGATCTCTATCTCGATGTCTCCCTCGATCGTCACGCCCACCAGTTCGATACTGTATTCTTTTAGAATCCCATGGATTCCCGATATGTACGGCTCTTTTTCCGTCGTCATTTACTTCTTCCTGATTATGACCTGGTCTATGTGTATCTTTGCGTTCTTCAAAACCAGCTTAATGCCCCCTGTTTGTGGGATGTGTTCGGTTGCAGAAACTTGCGCTTTCGGAGCCGCGGTCGTCGGAGAACTCTCTTTTTTCTTAATTTTTAATTTCAATGGTTTTTTATCACTCATCTTTACAAACCTCACTCCAGTATTCCATCTTCCCGAAGCCTGTCTATGACTTTTGTCAATTGGTCCTCGCTTAGGCCAAGCTCTTTGGCGGCCTCTTCGGGATATATCTCCCCATCTTGTTGTTCTATATATGCTATAAGTTTGTTTTTTAGCTCTTCTGTGACCTCAAACTCCCATCGCTGAACCACTGGATGAGCTTTCTTTTGCAAAAATGCCTTGAGGGAATCGATATCCGTGGCATCGTCTTCCGTAGCTATTCTTTCGTGAAGCCCCTCTGGAATGGCATCTTCTATCCTTTTTTTCGCATCCTTTGGCAGCCATACAATACGCTCCCATCCGCCGTCTGCCTGCAGGAACTTTCGAGACCGCATATATTCGATGGCCATCCCAAGGATGCCCTCTTCCTGTCTCCCCCCGCCAGTTTGTGCCGCCAATCTTGAGAAGGGTATGCCAATCGGAGTATCCTCTGAGTATTCCCTGTGCACAACACCAATTCCATCCACTTCTGGGATGTAGAACGCGAGCGACTCGAAACACCCGCAGGATGTGTGCGGGTAACCAAACATGCTGTGCAGATAACATCTCTCGGTCTCGCCATCTGATTTCTCTGATACCACTTCGTTCACCCCGGCGTACTCTCCCTTTATCGCATCCAAAAGCTCGCCTTTTTGGATTGGAAAGTTCGTACCTTCAGGGTCCGCCCTCGTGGCAGCCCTGCCCTCGAGCCAGCTTATCGAGCCGCAAAGTGACATCTTCTCCGGCGTTATGATGCAGACGTGTGTTGGGGCAAAACTTTGACACATGAGACACGCATAAAACTCATCTACTTCCTCTTCGCTCAATGCTCTTGCCCTTGCATCCCTGTCCTCATAGGTTTTCTTTGCGTTGTCCACAAATCCCTCTATCTCCTTTTCGTCTGTGATGAATGTGACCTGCATTTTCTCGATGATCGGCAGCTCAGACTTGAACAATTTGATTAAAGCCTGTCCCATGTATTTCAGGTTGAAGCCCTTTGCATGGGCGCCCTTGCTCAACCTGCACCAGATGTCATATCTCTGATTCAGGTGCATGAATCCCTCTATGAAGTTGCAGTACTCGTGTATCCTTCTCTCAACTACACCTTCCATATCCTCTTCCAACTTTTCTCCAGTCACCTCAACGAAGATGCCAAAAGGATAGCTGCCTCCCTCCTTCATCTCCCCGATGTCCGGACCTTTTACTTCAACCCTGCCATCCTCTATTTCATCCGTCTTTCTCAATTTAGCGAGCTCTGCTTTTGCTTTTACCTTCGGTCCCCCCAGCTCAACGTACATGTCTTCTTTTCTTATTCTCTCTCCCTCATATTGAGGACCAATATCGAATGGAAGTTCCATATTTTAATCCCTCCTCAACGTTTCAACGAGTTTATTTAATTTTTCACCATCTATTATGACTGACATATCTGCACTAGGATGGTAGCGAGGACAGATAGTTATGGTCTTCAGCCATGGGGCAAAATGTCTCAGAGTCGAAAGTCCTTGTTCGCCAAGGGCGCAAAAGACCCCGAAAAAAACCACGAGGTCGTGTTGCCCCTCTTCCCTTATGCCGTCCCATTCGGAGTCCCTGAGCCTGTCAACTATATTGACAGCGGGCATCCAGGCATCTGGTTCGAAGCCCTTCTGCAGAAATCCTTTTATCGCATGTGAAACAGCGACCACTGGTACATTATATGCCTCTGCCATCTCAATAGCATAGTCCAGTGCCAGCTTATCATCATATTTTGCCTCCAATAACGAAGGTCCAAATACATACAAAGGCCTCTTTGCCTTCTTTATCAACTTGCCAAGGACTTCTGGAGATATCACCCTGGGCGTATCACCCTTGCCAATTCCCCTGCCAAGCTGCCAGGACCTGTTAATGCTAACAATATCTTCTTTCGCCATCGTGTCCATCATCTCCATTTGAGTTTGAACCTCTCCAGATTGGTGGGGTCTGGAATCCTGCCCGGCTTCCAGCCAACCTCCTTCAATTCCTTTAATAGCACATCCTTTTTAGCAATTGGCAGGTCAGCCTCGGTTCTAACGAATACTGGCCAATCGTCCGGGAGTGTGCCAAAATATTTCTCGCTCAGGTCCAGATAATGTGATAATTTTATCATCCTTCCCTTGGTGGTATCATTGGGCCTTATACAGAGCCTCGCCGTCATGACTATGCACTCTTCCTTTGTCTCGGATGCGTACATGAGATGTTCAGGAGCAGGTCCAACAAAAACCCTCTCTCCCCTGGCTTTGACGTCGTAGACGTGCCAATCATCCTCTATGTCTTTTCGTCCCAGATACAGCCTTCTGTATTTAGAAGCATGCGGTCCAACTATCACCGGGATACCCCATCTGTTACAGCCCACGGCGATCGCTTCGGCTTTCTGGGAGTATACCCCCCATGCAACTCCGCATGCACCAATACGATTTAGTATATAGTCAGCTATCTCTTCGTAGTTCGCCCTTATATTCCTCCTGGCGAATATGCTGGGAATCTTGATGCATGCACCCGAAATATGCGAGTTCGCAACACATGACCCAACATTAGCTATACAACCCGCATCAAAGTCTCCAGGATATTTTTCATATAACGTCTTCCCATCTTCATCTTCATGCATCGCTATATCCATGGCTGCACATCCAGAGGCGACCACTATATACTTTCTACGGAGGAACTCCTCTGCCATCTCCGCAAGTGCTCCCCTTCCCTTTGGATAGTTTGCGCATCCAACATAAGCTACCACTCCTGGAATCGTTCCCAATACTATCGGTGGACCGACGTGTCTTATTTCCGTGTCCAGGATTGGTCCCCTGCCACTTCTCAAGAGGTGTTTTTCTTCCTTGACCTTGCGCTCTGCGGCCCTTTGCACCATATTCAATATTGGCAGGTCCCTTCTGCACACTGGCTCACATACCCCGCATCCCAGACACAGGTCATAGATGTCGACCAATCCGCTCAAGTCGCCTTTTGCGGCCGCCTCCATTGCCCCTGGAATTGACAGGTCAAGCGGACACGTCCGTTTACATTCGCCGCACACATTGCAATCCCTGGCAAGTTCCATCACCTCTTGTTTATCCGGCAGGGCTTTTAATTTCCTTCTTTTCTCCGATATTCTCAATGCCACTTCGACCGCCACTTCTCCAGCCTTTTCTGAATCGAGTATCAATGCTCCAGGAGCGCCATTTACCAAGTCCTTTATTATCTCGCCAGTAGGGTCGTTGGTCCTGTCGGGCAGACCATAACATATTTTGTCAGAGGTCGCTATGACCGCTGTTTTCACCTTTGTGGCCTCTTTCAGCGTGTCAAGTCTAACGCATTGTTCATCTACCACGATGACATCTGCCACTCCCGACCTTATGAAATATAGTTGCTTGGAGAGGTGGCCAACCACTTTGGCTGTTTTTTCATATCTGGTCAGGTCATGAGCTGTACAACATAATCCGCCTACTTCCAGTTTATCCATCATATCTTTTTTCATCAAATAATCCACTATCTCGGTTCCTGTGACCACGTTGTGTCCTACGCATATGACCACGGGCTTGCTCCGGTCGAGTGTTCCCATGCCGATCTCGACCAGGGGAGCATCAGGGTCTCCCTTTGGAAAACCATAGCCGGTTATCTGGGCTATATCTGCCGCCTCCATCACCACGTGGTCGATCATGCCAACGTGCATGGATTTGGACTCGAAGTCAATAGAACTGCCCTCTTGACCCGTATGGGTGGCTGACAAACATTGAACGATTTGTTCCTCGGCATAATCCAGCACCTTCCTCAAATCGCTTAAGCGTTCTGGCCTCATCCCAACTACCGCCATTATGTTGGGGGCATTCACGCTGATAAATCGTCCCAGGTCTATTTTATGGTCGCCTCCCAATTTTTCGATCAGGTGTTCGACCATGTGCCTTGCATGAGCGCCATGCGTAGCAGCACCTATGCAACTCGATAGAAGATACATCCTGGCTTGCTGGGCACCCATGTCTATGCCACAGGCACCCCTCTTTCCAGCCGTCAGGTCACACTTTCCATATGTGCAGAGACAGCACATGTCGCAGAATGGAGAGTAAAATGGTTTGTATCTGTTCAGCAAAATGTGGTCCCATGCCCTTAGAGTATCGATGGATGGCATTGGAGTCGGACCCATGCTCTCCTCCCAAGTGTCCTCGATGATGCTTCCGATGGTGACGTCCACTCCCTCCATCCTGGCGAGGGCGCTTTTTAGCTCTTCGATTTTAAATTTAAGTTTACTCATGTTGTGCTCTCCATTTTCTTTAGCAAATCCTTTATTTCTGAAATAGCCTCAACTGCCGCTGATGCGGTAAAATCGACCAGAGCTGTTCCATCCATCTCGGCTTCTCTCACTTTGTGGTCGAATGGTATGATTCCTAAAACGTCATCGAAATGCTCCCTTATGAACCCTTCCTCCTCAGCATTGGCAATCTTGTTTCCAACTACATAAACCTTCATCAATCCGATGTCCTCTGACATGTTTATTATTCTTTTGGCAGTCTCTATCGAGTTGTGCGTCGGCTCGACTATGATGATTATGCCATCGGCATATTTCGCAGTGCCCCTTCCCAGATGCTCGATGCCCGCCTCCATGTCTATTATCACGTTGTAGTCTTTCAAAAACATATATTTTAAAAACGATTTTAACAGCACGTTTGCTGGACATGCGCACCCAGCTCCGCCTTTTTTCATCGTCCCCATCAAAATGAACTTGATGTTATCAGGTCCGTCCACCCATAATTTCTGGGGCAGGTCTGAGACAGCGGGATTTAGTCTGAAGACCGACCCATAGGCATCCGGGTCCGCTCCTGTCCTGTCCTTGATAAGGTCCTTCATTTCTGACAGCGGAGTCAGATTTTCAACTTTCTCTCTACCGAGTCCGAGGGTGGAGCGAAGGTTATGATCCAAGTCAGCGTCTATCGCGATGATATCCAAGCCGTCCCTGGCAAGCAACCTCGCCAGCGTTCCAGCAAAAGTCGTCTTGCCGACGCCGCCCTTGCCACTGACGCATATCTTCATGGTAGTAGTTTATCATTATTAAACAGTATAAATCTTTCTGGACGCTTCTCATATCAATAAACCATGACGCTTTTCACGGACGGAAGCTTCATCAGAGCATCTACTACCTCTCCCGGAACCCTTGCATCCGTGATTATCGTGAGTTTTGGGCTCTCAGTAAAGTAAGGGTCATCGGTTACGGCCTGCCTGATGCTGATGTTGTGCTTTGCGATTGTGGTGGCGACCTCGCCGAGTATGCCTGTTTTTTGAGCATTTTTTGGGATGATGATTACAACTCCCAGCCCCAGCAGTGGTGCGACATGTTCTAAAAAGGCTATCGATGTGATGTTCTGGAACACCTTTTTGAGCGTTTCATCTCCTAAAATTGCCTTGACCGTGGCATCGACGGCCCTTCTGTCCACCCCAATCTCTTTTGCAATCTGCGTATGCGGTATCTCTATGGTGCCAGAGACCACCCTTCCCTCTGAATTAATCTGAAAGCCCCGCCCAAAAAGAAGGCGGATTACCTTTTCTTGCGCAGGAAACTTGCTAAACTTTTCCATGATTTTCGTCCACATATCGACTTCACCGCTCAAGTATATACATTATATGCATTGGAGTCCCTGTACAAAGGTTTTTGTGTGAGGTGATGAATCTATGCACCCAAATATTTATATCTCAGAAAATGTCAATAAATAATGGTAAAAATGGCAATAAAAACTGCCGAGATTAGGGAAAACGGAAGAGTTGTGATACCCAAAAATGTCAGAGATGACCTTGGTGTTAAGAAGGGCGATACACTATTATTTGAAAATATATCAAGAGAGGAATTGCGGGTCAAGGTAATAAGAGGCGAGGACTCATTCCTTATAACTATTCGCAATCCAAAGAAGGGCAAGGCGATTAAGCCCTCTAAGCTGAAAGAGGAGCTCTGGTCAGGATGATATTCGTAGACTCCAACATTTTCATGTTCGCCGGCGATGAAAACTATCCTGAACATATGAATGCGAAGAGCTTTTTTGAAGAAAAAAGGGAAAAATTCTGTTTTAACACCATCATCGCCCTCGAATCCCATTATGGATATCTAAGAAACTTGGGCGCAGAGGAAGCAGAAGTCAGGCTGAAAGCCATGTTAGAATCCAAGCTTCTCAAATATTATGCCATAACCGAAGAAGATTTGATTAAGGGAGCAGAAATCTCCCGGAGATATAACATAAAAACGAATGATGCCACAATAATTGCAAACATGCTGAGAAATGGCATTGACAGGATAGCCACAGACAACGTAAAGGATTTTAGCAAACACTCCAAGATTAAGGTGATTAATCCCATCAAGCGTTTTACATGAACGAAGTTAAAGGGCCTTGTTTACATTTTCAATCCCTTATTCACCATAATTTATAAGTTAATAATACTATATAGAATATAGATACAAAGAGGCATAATCCACAAAGAGTGATTAACGGAGCAGTACATGCACGATGATGGCAGCGTAGAGGGCTGCGGCTGGTGTCATAATCCGACGGTGCATTATGTGCAATCACCAAATGATACGGACTGCTTCGCTTGCCATGTGGAATTTGTGCCAGAGCCACAAACAGCACATGGAGTCGAGCTGGCAGATAGGTACACGTGCATCCAGTGCCATGAGTACCATCTGTTCGCGGTCAGAGCAAGGGCACACACGCCATACGGGTGGTTCATGTCGTCTGGCTCCCCTTACCTCCCTGCCGATGAAATCCACATAGCACACGATGGCGTTAACTTTTGGGCATTCTTCCCAACGTGTGCCCCGTGCCATGGCAATCTGCTGGACGAAATGAACGATTGTGATTGGTGTCATGCAATTGCAGAGAGGCCAGTGCCAATCAAACCGCCTGTGTTGGAGCCGCCAGTAGTAGAGCCTGAACCAGAACCTAAACCATGGTATGTGATTCCAGGATTTGGGGCAATATCAGCCATCGTACTCTTGCTTGCCGCAGCATTTCTGGCGATGCGGAGACGATAATCTTTTATTGTCTCTCTTCTCTCATTGAGATGAGATGATGAAAAGAAGGACTATATTAGTCCTGATAGTGATTATCATATCGTTATCTGGAATATATTATGTGAAGTTGACTCCCATAGCGCCTGAACCGCTGCCAGCACCTGCGTTGATAGCGATTGAGGTCAGCAAGGATGCTTATTTAACTGGAGAACCAGTAGAGTTCACAATCAAAAACATCGGACACAGTACGGTGTATTTACCGACTACAGCCCCCTGGCATGTTGAAAAAATGGTGAACGATGCGTGGACCCTCGTTCTCTCGCCAACTGCGCTTCACAGAATATCACTCAAGCCAGGGGAGTCGCTGTCATATAGCTGGGGGCAAACTGATTACAACAGAGAACAGGTCTCACCTGGCGTTTATCGAATTGGCGTATCTTGGTACGGTGGCCCCATTGTTCATTCCCAGGAGTTCGATATATATGGGTTGACCATAATAATGCGTAAACAGTGATATCTTGCATCCCACAACCGACATCAGGGGCTCCAAAGGTGATGAGCTCGGTGGCAAAAAAATCGTGCTGTGCGTCACGGGCAGCATAGCCGCCGTCGAAGCCGTCAAATTAGCGCGCGAGCTGGTCAGACACGGGGCTGACGTTTACGCGGTGATGAGCGATGCGGCTCAAAAGGTCATACACCAGGATGCGCTGCAATACGCAATCGGGAGAAATGTAATCTCCGGGCTCACAGGAGATGTAGAGCATATTGAATTGTGCGGAGATGGGACTGGCAAAGCCGATTTATTATTAATCGCCCCATGCACGGCAAATACGATTGGAAAAATCGCAACTGGCATAGATGATACTCCTGTAACGACATTTGCATCCACTGCACTGGGCACTAAAATTCCAATCATCATCGCTCCTGCGATGCACGAATCAATGTACTCGCAGCCCATCGTCGCCGATAACATCCAGCGATTGAAAAGGCTTGGAATCGAATTTGTGGGCCCTCGCTTAGAGGAAGGAAAGGCGAAGATAGCGGATGTCGAGGATATCGTCCTGTACGTACTGCGCACGCTCTCGGAAAAAGGACTTAAGGGGAAAAAGGTGTTGATCGCCGCCGGGGCTACAGCAGAATCAATCGACCCCATCCGGATACTCACCAGCCGAAGTTCTGGCAGGACAGGATTGGAACTCGGCAGAGAGGCGTTCATCAGGGGCGCAGATGTCACGTTAGTGCACAGGGGAGATAGTCCATATCCGATGATGCGCCACATCCACGTTGAGAGCGCTGGAGAGATGACAGATGCGGTGCTCGATGAGTTAAAAGGAGGATATGACATATTCATTTGTGCCGCTGCCATATCTGATTATACGGTCAATAGAGCGCCGAACAAGATACCCTCTGGCAAGAATTTAACGCTTCCCCTGAAGCCCGTTCCAAAGTTGATAGGATTGGTCAGAGAACAATATCCTGATTTGCCGATGGTTGGCTTTAAAGCCGAGACAAATGTGGCGACAGATGTCTTGATCGACAGGGCAAAATCACTGAAGGATGCGGTTAGATTGGACCTGATCGTGGCAAACGATGTCGGCAAGGGCGGAATCGGCGAGGACGAGAATGAAGTGTATATCATCGGCGAGGACATTGTGCATGTCAAGGGTTCCAAACGAGACATCGCAAAAAAGGTAATAGACGCAATAGTTGGAATATTATGAACGCCATAAAAGCTAAGGCATATGCGCCGTCGCATATCACAGGCTTTTTTGAGATTTGTGAGTCAGAAAAACCCGAGTGCATGGGGTCCAGGGGCTGTGGATTTACACTAAAGGCAGGGACGGTGACAGAGGTCGTGGTTGAAGATGGAAAAGGAGTATCCATTCACTTAAATGACGTCCTCACAAGGGCGCCAACCACCGAATTCGTCGT
This sequence comes from Methanosarcinales archaeon Met12, assembly GCA_002813105.2. NCBI lineage: Archaea > Methanobacteriati > Methanobacteriota > Methanomicrobia > Methanosarcinales > Methanosarcinales archaeon Met12. The sequence goes on from CP017966.2 coordinate 256,028, forward strand.
GAAGGAATTGGCAGCCAATCGGTCTGTCGAGGTGCACAGCAAGATAGACGTCCCGATTGGATGCGGTTTTGGAGCCAGTGGAGCCGGTGCGTTGAGCACCGCGCTTGCATTGAACGAGGCGCTGTCCCTGAACCTCACATATAACCAGGTTGGAGAGATAGCCCACATTGCAGAGGTGGTGAATAAAACCGGTCTGGGAGATGTGATTGGACAGTCATACGGCGGCGTAGTGATGCGAAAAGAGCCAGGAGCGCCGGGGATAGGTGTCGTTGACAGGATTCCCATCAGTGATGTCATGATCGATTACGTGGTGTTTGGCGAAATCATCACAAGGGAGGTCTTGGAGGATACGAGCATGAGAAAAGAAATTAATAAAGCAGGGAAAACCGCCATGAAGAAATTGCTCCATAGACCGACATTTGACGAGTTTATTCGGTTGTCCAAAAAATTCGCCATCCAAACAGGATTTCTCAGCAGTGAAGCGGCTGATGCAATAGAAGCGGCTGAATCTGATGGTGGAATGGCAGGCATGGCGATGCTGGGCAACACCGTGTTCGCTGTTAATGGATGCGATGCGTTAAAAGAGTTCGGAAAAGTTCATACGAGCAGGATATGCCATCATGGAGCGCAATTGCTATGATAATGTCAAGAGACCACCCTCGATACGAATCGCTGAAGATTCGGGAGAAGCTGGTGGACGGATTTAAAGCAGGCATCGTCTGCGCAGAGGGGTTGATCGCGCATGGACGGGGTGAGGCATTTGATTATCTGGTCGGCGAAAAGACGATTGAGCCTGTAATGACCGCAAATAGGGTTGCGGTTGCAATGATGTTAGCAGCAAAGCACCCAGTCATCTCAGTTAACGGCAATACTGCTGCATTGGCTCCAGAAGGACTAGGACGCCTGAGCGTAAAACTAAACGCACCACTAGAAGTAAACCTATTTCACAGGACGGAAGAGAGAGTAGAGAAGATAATCCATCATCTGGAGGCACATGGAGCAAAGGATGTTCTAGGGAAAGGAGCGAATGCGCGCATTCCCAACATATCCCATGAACGGGCAAAGGTGGACAAAGATGGAATATACAAGGCAGACGTCGTGTTGGTTCCGCTGGAGGATGGAGACCGATGCGAAGCGCTCGTAAACATGGGCAAAACCGTGATAGTCGTGGATTTAAACCCGTTGTCGAGGACAGCTCAGGCGGCAAGCATTACGATAGTGGACAACGTGGTCAGAGCTGTGCCCAATATGATAAAACTGGTTGATGAAATGATGACATTGTCTAAGTCTGAATTGGAACATATATGCGCGTCATACGACAATAAGGCGATGTTGGAAAATGTAATCAGAAGGATTAAAATGATTTAAGACTTGTTAGGCTTCGAGGATGATGCCATGAATATCAAACGACTGTCTGAGTTGAACGATGCACAAATGAGAAACTTGTTGCGCAGTGATGTCGAGGAAGTCACGAGCGTTGTGAAGAGGATTTTAGAGGATGTGCTGAAGAACGGTGACAGCGCTGTCATCAAGTATACGAAGAAGTTTGATGATGCGGTACTGAAAAACCTTGAGGTTATAGAAGAGGATATCAAGGATGCTGAGGCATCCATAGATGCAAAACTCATCAAACACCTCGAGAAGGCGGCGCGCAATATAGCCGCATTCCACGACGAGCAGTTGAATGATGAGTTATGGCTGACTGAATTTAGACCAGGTATAATGCTCGGACAGAAGACCACGCCATTGGACAGGATAGGTGCATACGTCCCTGGTGGCACCGCGTCTTACCCTTCCACAGCGCTGATGACCGTGATTCCGGCAAAGGTGGCTGGCGTTCGAGAGGTGTGCATTTGTACTCCACCCAGGCCAGATGGCACTGTAAACCCTCTCACGTTAGCAGCAGCCGGCATAGCAGGCGCAAACAGGATATTCAAGGTGGGAGGGGCGCAGGCAATAGCGGCAATGGCATATGGTACGAAGAGCATCCCAAAGGTTGACAAAATCGTCGGACCTGGGAACGTATATGTAACAGCTGCCAAGATGTTGGTGCGCAATGATGTGGAGATCGATTTTCCAGCAGGACCCAGCGAGATCGTCATCCTAACAGATCAAGTTTCTGAGGCAAAAATCGCATCCTTCATCGCATCGGACATGATTGCACAGGCAGAACACGATGCATCGTCTGTTGCAATCCTAATCACGACCTCCAAAAAACTGGCAGAAAAGGTCGATGGCGAGATAGAGAGGCAGGTGAAAAAATCACTACGCAAGGATGTAATCACCAGGTCACTGAAGCGAAGCGCTATTTTGGTAGCAGACGACCTCGAACAGGGAATAGACTTTGTCAACACGATTGCACCCGAGCATCTTGAACTAATGGTTCCCGACCCGCTGAACGTATTGAAGAATATCAAACATGCTGGCGCGATATTCATTGGAGAATACTCTCCGGTCGCCGCCGGGGACTACGCCGTCGGAACAAATCACGTTCTGCCAACGATGAGATATGCAAGGGTGCTTTCCGGCTTGGATGTAGCTCATTTCGCGAAGAAGTCCAGCATCCATATCATCAGCAAGTCCGGGTTGCGCGACCTGAAGGACACGATAATAGCGCTTGCCGAGGCAGAGGGACTGGAGGCGCATGCGAATTCGGTCAGGAAGAGGTTTGAAAGGTGAGATTATCCATTAAACTATCTTGATTTCAGTCAGAACGACCATAGAAAGAAGGTTTTAATACGTTAAAGTACGAGGTAGAAGTATGAACGCCACCATGAACGATGTCTTAAGAGAGATAAAATCTTTAAGAGAAGAGCTTCATGAGTTGAAGGATATACTTATTCCTGAAGTTGAACCCGAGCAGGAAGAAATAGAGGCAATTGAAAGAGGGCGGGCGGAATATAAAAAAGGGGATTTCGTGAAGTTTCAGAATTTAAGAACGTGATTTAATGTTTGAAGTTGTTATCCTCAAGTCAGTCCAGCACAAACTGAAAAAAGCCCCCAATGAAGTAAGAGAAAGATGTTTTGAAGTTTTCGAGGCACTGCAACATACCTTTGCGCCTTTGGGTTATGACATTAAAAAACTTAAAGGCCATTCTATGGCCTTCAGGATTAGGATTGGAGACTGGAGAATTACTTACGAAGTCTTGAAAAAAGAAAAAGAGGTTATTATTCACGATATTCGGCAAAGGAAGAAAGGATATAAGAGATAACCCCTCAATATTGAAATGCAATGCATCCATCTTAGATTATACTTTTAAACATGACGTGCATCTTTAAGACGAGAAGTTCAATCAAGAGGCTGAGTGTTTAACATGTTACGAACTCACTACTCAAGCGAGATAACACCGGATGATGACGGCAAAAACGTCACCGTTGCAGGATGGATTCATGAGATTAGAGATTTGGGAGGCATCACCTTCATAGTGATAAGAGATAGGAGAGGGTTGGCGCAGGTCACGCTGCCAAAGAAAAAGGTGGACAAAAAACTGAGCGAAATATCCAGGAGCATCAGCAGAGAGTCGGTTGTAGTGGTTTCTGGCGCAGTTAAACGCGAGGAGAAAGCGCCCAACGGTTATGAAATCATTCCTAATGAGATTCGTGTTCTGAGCGGGGCGGAGTCGCCGCTTCCATTAGATGTCACCGGAAAGGTCGGCGCAGACCTGGATACGCGATTGGATGCCAGATTTGTAGACCTCAGGCGCCCCGAGATACGGGCAATATTTAAAGTCCGACATCATACTCTCTCTGCGATTCGCATATTCCTGGAGAGCAACGGCTTCATCGAGATAAATACGCCAAAAGTGGTCGCAACCGCGACCGAAGGAGGGACTGCCCTGTTTCCGATCACCTATTTTGAGGGGGAAGCGTTCCTCAGTCAGAGTCCACAGCTGTACAAGCAGATGATGATGGCGGCGGGACTGGACAGGGTGTACGAGATAGGTCCAATATTCAGAGCAGAGGAGCACGATACCAGAAAGCACCTGAACGAGGTGATATCCATTGACATAGAGGCGTCTTTTGTTACCCATGAGGAGGTTATGTCGATATTGGAAGAGGTTGTCAAGCACGCACATGGTCATGTGTCGAAACATTGTGCGCATGAACTCGATGTTCTCGGCATCAGTTTGTCTGTACCAAAGACGCCATTCAGACGGATATCTTATGATGAAGCGATGGACATCGCGAGAGGACATGATGAGTGCAAGGGCGTAGAATGGGGAGACGACCTTGACACGGCTGCGGAAAAAGCCGTTGGCGAAAGTATCGGCGAGTACTATTTCATAGTAGACTGGCCCACAGATATCAAGCCATATTATGTAGAGCCGTATGAAGACCGTCCAGAGGTATGCAAGGCATTCGATTTGATGGACCCAAGAATGGAGATGGCATCCGGAGCGCAACGAGTGCATTCATATGACTTTTTGAGAAAAAGAATCGAATCCAAGGGGCTGGATGCAGAGGGATTTAAGTGCTACCTCGACGCATTTAGATACGGAATGCCCCCGCATGCAGGATGGGGTATGGGTGTGGAGCGGTTACTTATGAGTATGTTGGGCTTGGCAAACATCAGGGAAACCGTTTTGTTCCCTCGGGATAGAAGAAGACTTTCGCCGTAAAGTTACTCTGGCATTAATTGTCGTATTAAGCGTTATAGCACCATAAGTTATATGTTCTTTTTATCGTATTATATAATATGTAGCACATATTTGTATTGTATTACACGGGGGATGGGGATGCGTGGCTTAACGACCGAACTTCTTGATGTCTCGAATCTGATTCATATGAAGATGCCGCCTCCCGACGAGAGTAGAAGACCAACATGTTAAAAATGAAAGTATGTGATAAGCGATAAAGAAGTGATCGGCATTGCATATCAAAGAGATTGAGCTCCAGAACTTCAAATCCTTTTGGAAACGGGTGAAGATTCCGTTTTTCGATGACTTCACGACCATCTCTGGACCAAATGGCTCAGGGAAGTCCAATATCGTCGATGCTATTCTTTTCGCACTTGGCATTTTCACTTCCAAAATGATGAGAGCTGAGAAGCTGACGGACCTGATTTATAATGGTAACGGAAGAAAAAACCCCAACTTTGCAGAGGTGACCATTCGATTTGACAACGCTGATAGGGAGATTCCAGTGGATGAAGACGAGATATCGATCACCAGAAAGATTCAGCGAACGGACAAGGGGTATTATAGCTACTTCTATTTTAACGACAAGGCATGCAGCCTGAATGATATTCACATATATCTCTCCAAAGCCAAGATATCGCCAGAAGGATACAACATCATCATGCAGGGCGATGTCACCGATATCATCGAAATGGGTCCTGTAGAGCGCCGAAAGATAATAGACGATATCGCAGGGGTTGCGGAATTCGATGCAAAGAAAGAGCGGTCACACGAAGAGCTGGAGACCGTAAGAGAGCGCATAGAAAGGGTCGACATCATACTCGACGAAGTAAGCGCCAGGCTGGTTCAACTGCAAGAAGAGCGCGAGCAAGCGCTCAAGTATCGGACGCTTAGGGACGAAAGGCGGCGCTGTGAGGCGTTTATCCTGCTTGCAAAACTGAAAAGCGTCGAAGATGAATTTAAAAAAGTGCTCCAAAAGCTGGATGCGGGAAATCGGAAAAAAGATGGCCTGATTCATGAGCTGACCGAAATCAGAGGTGAAATCACAAAGTTTGAAGGGAAATTGCGCGTTTTGAATGAGCAGATCGCCCAGAAAGGAGAAGATGAACAAATAGGGATAAAACGAGAAATCGAGTCAATTAGAGGGGACATAGCACGGAATAGACAGGCTATAGAGTTCTCCCAACATGAGATAAATAGCGTCGAAGAGCAAAGAAGAAGGGCATTTGTTGAGATTGACAAAACAAAAAATAAGATTGAACAATTGACGACACAGCTTACGGAAGAAGAGGTTCGAAAAGGAAGCATGCTCGCGGAGATAAGCGAACTGAATAGCACATTATCGGTTGCCCTGACCAGGATTGAAGAAGTGGATATGAAATTCGCTGATACACGGGACCAACTAACAAAACTCAAGGAGGAGATAGAGCGAAAAAAGAGCGAAAAGAATGAGATGCTTCGAGCAAAGGACCGACTGCTTGATGCGATAAGGCGAAAGTCCTCAGAGGAAAGCGAGGTCAAACGAGAGATGGAAAACGCCAAGGAGCGCATCTCTGAGTCTGAAATTGAGATGAGACGGATTCATAGTGAGCTTAAAGAACTCGAGAAAAAAGTTGGCAAGATGTCAGGAGATGTAAGTGAGTTAGAGGGTAAAAAATCTGCTCTGACCCGCGAATTAAGCGATATCGAAAAGAAGTTATGGGACGTTCAGCAGGAGTATGCAAAAGCAGAGGCGCGAGTAAAAGTTGCGGATGAGATGGGCACGTACAATCACTCTGTCGAAGTTGTTCTAAAAGCAAAAAAACAACGCGAATTATCTGGCATTTACGGAGTGATAGCCGAACTTGGCAAGGTCAATGAGAAGTATGCCACGGCATTGGAAGTCGCCGCAGGCAGTCGGATGCAGTGCATAGTGACCGATAACGACGAGGACGCTGCATGCGCCATCGAATTTTTAAAACGAAAGAATGTCGGCAGAGCTACATTTCTACCATTGAACAAGATGCGTCCTGGATCGGTGCGAAAGAATTTCGCCAAGGAAAAGGGAGTGATCGATTACGCGATAAACCTCGTGGATTACGATATAAAATTCGGCCCTGCCTTTTGGTATGTTTTTGGAGATACTCTCATCGTCGAGGACCTGGATACTGCGCGGAAATTGATGGGCAATCATACTGCGATACGAATGGTGACGCTTGACGGCGAACTGGTGGAGAAGAGCGGCGCGATGACAGGTGGTTCGAGGGGGAGTTCTCGCTTCAAGTTCGCTGCATTGGAAAAAGAGGGGCTCAAGAAATTAGCAGAACAGGTCACCGAATATGAATCGAGACGGCGACATATCATCGGCCAGATCGATGCAATCGATGGGCAAATCGCATCCACATCGAGGGGCACAACCGACATAGATGTAGAAATATCTGGAAAGAAAAGAAAACTGGTCGAACTAGAAGAATGGAGTGAGCTATATGAGGAACAGATTAAGGCGAGTGAAAAGAGGTTGAAGGAACGGGTGGACGAGGGGAGAAAACTCGGCGCCGAGATGAATTCTTTGGAGGAGCAAAATTCGGAGATCGATGGCGAGATTGGCGAGAGCGATAAAGAGATAGGGGGACTTGAGAGATTGCTGAAGGAGTCAGAGATTCCAGCGCTGACCGAAGAAGTAGAGCGAGTCAAAGCAGAGATACAACGATCGAAGGATAGAGTGCGCGACATCGATGCCAGAATAAACACGATAAACATAGAAAAGGGCTTCACGTCGACAAAGAGAGATGAGGTCGGGGAAAGATTAAACGAATTAGAAGAGCGCAAAAAACAGTTAAAGGACAAAACAAAGGAGTATCAGGATCAGATTACCATCTTCGAGGAAAGATTGAGAGAAAAGATGCAGCGAGAGGAGGAGTTGGAAGTCGAACTGGTCGATATGCGCAAAGTAAGGGACAGGATACTCGAGGAGGTGGCGAAGGTAGAAGTCGAGAAGAACGATATTCAAAACAATCTTGGAAGGGTCGAGGTCAAGATAGAAGTCCTTGTGACAATGAAAGACGACCTGCAAGCCCAGATCGATGAAATTAACATGGAAGTCAAGGCATGCGACATACAGGAGGTAGAGGATGTTCCACCACATGAGTTGTTATTGGAAAATATCGCGACTTTGAATACTAAGATGGAAGAGATGGAACCCGTCAATATGCGGGCAATCGAGGAATATGACCAGGTCCAGGAGAGAGGGCATATACTACAAACCAAAAGAGATACACTATTCAAAGAGCGCAACGAGATTATCGATAGAATCCAGCGGTACGAGCAGATGAAGAAAGACACATTTATGGAGAATTTTCTCGCCATCAATGCACATTTCAAAGAGATATTTGCCCTGCTCTCTGATGGAGAGGGTGAGTTGGTGCTTAACAATTGGGAGGATCCATTTGCAGGAGGACTATCCATCAAAGCCAAACCAGCCGGTAAGACGATTAGGCGAATGGATTCAATGTCTGGAGGCGAGAAGAGCTTGACGACACTTGCTTTCATATTCGCAATTCAAAAACACAGGCCAGCTCCTTTCTATGCATTTGATGAAATAGATATGTTCCTCGATGGAGCAAATGTCGAACGGGTGGCGAACATGATCAAGAATGCGTCCAAAAACGCACAGTTTATCGTGGTATCGCTGAGGGAGTCAATGGTGAAGTCTGCAGATAGGACCATCGGCGTTACCATGCAAGAGGATAACATATCCAGCATAACTGGCGTGAGGTTGAACTAATTGGAAGAACCTGTTGAAATATTGGTGGACCTAGCTAAAAGCGGCGAGATAGACCCATGGAACATCGACATAGTGGATGTCACAGATAGATTCCTCAAGAAATTAGAGGATAGGGAACAGCTGGACCTATGGGTTTCGGGAAGGACGCTTCTGTATGCCTCGATACTCTTGCGCATGAAGTCGGAGGCGCTGGTAGAAGATGAGGACGAGGTGGAGGAAGAGGAATTCTTCAACTTCCTACCCGATTACTCCCAGACAGAGGAGTATCCTGTTTTGCGCCCCAATGTGCGCCGACAGTCGAAGCGACCTGTGACGCTTTTGGAATTGATAGATGAATTGAAAAATGCGATAGACCGAAGGGAACAAAGCAGAGTAAGAGGCATTAGGAGAGAGCAAAATCGACCGACGACAGAGGACGCCCTTCAGGTAGTAAACCAGGAGAACTTGGAGAATCAAATTCAAATGGTGATGGAAAAGCTGAAAAAGAGGTTCAAGAAACAAAAGCGCATATCATTTTCAGAACTGGTCGAAGAAAAGAATCCCTCCTCCATCGTCCAGACATATATCCCATTGTTATTTTTAGCGATTAGAAAAAAGATACGGTTAGAGCAAAAGGAGCTGTTTGGCGATATATATATAAAATCGAGGTCCAAAAGTGCATGAGCGATAAAGAGGTATTAGAGGCTGCACTTTTCGCTGCAGGCCAACCCTTGAGCGTGAAAGAACTGGCAGAACTATTGGGCAAACCAGTTGAGCATGTAGCAGATATTTTGAATTCCCTCTTGGAAGAATATAAAACAAGGGACACATCGCTGGAATTGACTGGAATCGATGGAAAATATGTGATGCAGGTCAAACCAAGATATGCGGAGCTGGTGCGAGACATGGCACCGAGAGAATTTGGGGCTCCTGTGCTCCGGACGCTCTCCGTGATAGCATATCGACAGCCGATTACGCAGGCAGGGGTGGTCGAGATCAGAGGCAATAAGGCATACTCACACATTGCAGAGATGGTGGAAAGAGGATTGGTAAAAGCGACCAAGCACGGTCGCACGAAGATGCTGACGACGACGCGTGCTTTTGCAGAATATTTCAGGCTTGAAACAAGCGACCCCGGGGCAATTAAAAAAACGATCGAGAAACTGGCGGATGCGCAAAAATTGATGCCACTAGATGATGTGGATGAAACCGCGTCTGCTCAAGATTGAAAATCTCCACCTGACTAAGACTAAAGAAGATATTGAAATCCCCTCCTTGGGACGTAGAACTGCATCCTCCTTACGCGTTTATAGGCTGGATGCAGCTCCCATCCCCCCTTCTTTTTGATAATAAAAAACCTTTATCTGAACGAAGATAAATATTCCCTGATGTTACAGATGGAACGCCGATCAAAGAACATCGATAAGATCCCTGGTCTTCCAGACCTTTACCTCGTTTTGCTCCTTAAAATGGTCGTCCTCGCTCCAGATTCCATCGTTCTCAAATGACATGGCCAATGCTAGGAAGGGTGTGTCATTTTCGTCGATCTTAGCCATGATCTTCCATGCTTTGGGAATATATTCTGCAAAATCCTCTTTGGATACGATGGTTATGCGATCCATAATGGTGTACAGCAGAATGTAGAACTCGTCTTCACTAAGACCACTTCTATTGGTGATATCATCTTTATGTTTTTTCAGCTCGCAGAATACATGATCGGGTAAATACAATTCGAGCTCTGGGTTGAGCAGGAGTTTCCTTGTGGCTGAATCTCTGATGATAGCGGCCATGATGATGTTGGTGTCGACGACCAACTTCATCCGATTAACTCCCTGTAGTGCTTGAATATGGCTTTTTTGAGTTTATGGTCTAACTCCTTCACATCCTCCTCGGTCAGCTTGCTCTTCGCAACTATCTTATCCATCAGCTCAAGTCTCTTCGCATAGTCCCACATCGCCCGCCTTGCTATTTCGCTCCACTTGACCTCGCTGTGCTGCTTCACGATGCGATGCAGTTCCTCTGGAATTGCAAGCGTTATATTAACCATCCGTATCACCTCGTTATAATAAGTGAATACACATATTTATGTGTTTTGATATTGCAGGCTCGTTTCCGAAGGTGAGAAACGGTCTTCTACAGAATCCAAATCGTAATTACTAAAACCTATAACAAACTCGATGCGTGCTTCTTCATCGCCGCCTGCGCCGTCTTCCAAGAATGGCGTACGAAAGGCGGTAGGGAGTTGTGCTTCTTAATCCAGCCATCAAGAAAGCGCTGTGTCCTGGCATCCGATGGATAACCAGAACCTATCTCCTGTCCGATTTCACTTTCCAGAACGCGTATCGCCGCATCTCGCCTGACCTTGGCGATGATGGATGCAGCCGAAACGATCGGATATTTGGCGTCTGCGTTGTGCTCTGAAATTATTTTAATGGGCTTATCGCACTTCTCGCGCACGTTTTGCGCAAATCGTATAGGGATTACGTCAGCCGCATCTAAAAATGCCATGTCTGGATTTAACCGATGGAGCACCTTTGCATAACAGACGACCATGACATAATTCATGTTCATCACCTTGCGTAATTCGTCGATCTGTTCGGCGCTGACATTGAGGCTATAGCATTCTGCAATTCTCTCTATCTCCTCAGCTAAAAATTTACGCCTTTTAGGTGACGTCGCCTTGGAATCCCTTACGCCCAATTGTTCCAAGGAGGGGAGCCGATTCTCCGACACCATTACCCCTGCGACGACCATCGGACCTATAACTGGACCTTTGCCTGCTTCATCGATTCCGGCAATCTTCATGCTCGTTCTCCGACAAATACTCTCTCCAGTTTGTCGATGCGTTCAGTGGTTGTAAGAACCATGACCAGGTCTCCTACTTTTATCACCGTTTTGCCCTTTGGGAAAATCACATGTCCTCCTCTGATAATTGCGGTAAGGACGCAATCATCTGGGAGCCTGAGTTCTTCTATCGCTTTGTTGGCAGCTGACGAGTCCTCATGTATCCTGAGCTCCACCATCTCCATCCCGCCCCCTTCCAAAGTTAAGAGCGTCATGAGTTCGCCAGATGTTACAGCGTTCTTTATTACTATGGATGCTGCCGTTACGGTGCTAATGGCAATGTCGATGCCCAGCTCATTAAACACCGACTCGTTTTTCGGCTCATTTACCCTTGCTACCGTCCTGCCAACGCTAAAGTTCTTTTTGGCTATCTGGCAGGATATGAGGTTGGTTTTGTCATCTCCTGTAACGGCAACGAAAACGTCTGCTTTTTCAGTACCAGCGTCCTCAAGGTACTTTATGTCGGTCCCATCACCATTGATTATCAAAATATCAAGTTTCTCGGCTAATGTCTGACAGACGTCCTTATCCAGTTCGACCAGCGAAACTTGCTTCCCCTCGTCAGACAGTGTCTTGGCGAGAAAACTACCGATTCGCCCGCCGCCAACGATGACTACATACATAATTAAATCTCCATTATTTTATTAAGGACGCTTGATCATATTGGTCAACAGTAGTAATACTGGAAATATTTCAAGCCTGCCCATCCACATAACGATGACCATGGTTATTTTTTCAGAGAGTGCCATGCCTGGGCCGACCAATCCGATTGATAAGCCAACATTGCCTTGCGCAGATGCGACCTCGAAGAGTGAGTCTATCATTGGATGGCCATGCATCATCAATATCAACGTTCCAATTACCATAACAAAAAGATAAATAAGTATGTATAATCCAACCATCATTATTTCGTCATCCTTAATAACTGTGCCGCCCACTTTCAATGGGACAACTGCAGATTGGGGCAATAAATATTTCTTAATCAACCATCCAATCGATTTCAGAAATATAACGCATCGAATAAGTTTTATGCCAGCTGCAGCTGATCCATATCCTCCTCCCATTATCATAGGTATTACCAGTAATATCTTGGAGAGGTCGCTCCATTCTGCCATGCATTTAACATTAGAAAAACCAGTCCCGGTCAGAGCTGAGATTACATTGAACGATGCCAACCTCATATTGCTGCCCAGTTCAACCGTAAGCAGAATTGTTAATATCAAGATTGAAAAAGCCATCAATTTGATTTCAGGATTGTGAATGAAATCACGAAAATTTCGATTAATCCATTTTTTATGAAGAACGAAACCTATAGCCCCACATATCATTGTTAACGATATAACTGTTTCAATAGCAATGCAATCATAGGCGGCGATGCCACCGTCTTTTATGGAGAAGCCGCCAGTAGCGATTCCAGTCATGGAATGATTTATCGCATCCCAAAGCGGCATGCCTGCGATGAAAAGCAGCATAATTCCGATGATGGTGAATACAACATAAAATTTCCAGATCCAACGCGATGTATGAATAATGCTCGGCTCAATACGATCTGTCCGGCCTTCTGCGATATACAATCTCTTTGCTGCCCCTCCCACACCATGAATCAATATTGCTATGAACAAAAGTATAATTCCGGCACCACCAACCCATTGCATCAAACTGCGCCAGAAAAAGATGGAAGCAGGCAAATTTTCAAAATCCACAATCATCGTATGCCCGGTCGTCGTAAATCCTGACATACTCTCATACACTGCATCCACCGGTGAGAGAACTCCTGCCAATACAAATGGAACTGCGCCAAACGCCGCCAAAGTAAGCCAGATAAGCGCAGAAATGACCATGGCACTTCGAATATCCAGCTCCTCTGGTGATGTATATTTTCGAAGGATATAACCTATCGTCAATGAAAATATGGAAACTGTTGCAAATGACAAAATCATATAAAGTCCGTCTTTGAAATATATCGCTATAAGAATCGGGATGGCTACGAGAATGGCAAAAAGCTGTAGAATAAGCCCGACATAATGTAATGCTGTCCCGAGGCCGCCATCTATCATTCGGTCTTCATTCAATGGTTAGTCATTCCTCCGCCCCTAAACTTTTCCTGACTTCCTTAGAGACCTTATCTAAATTTACTACAATGGCGATGTCGCCATCTTGGAGTACCACATCTTCAGAAGGAGTTAACATCTTTTTATCTCTGATGATCGCCGCCATAGTGGATTCTTTTGGCATATTTATGTCTTTCAGCGCTTTTCCACCTACCGAACCTTTAATCTTTATCTCATTGATCTCGACACTTTCGCCAATGGTCGTAATTAAATCTGGATGCATGATGGCATTCTTAAAACGAGCGGCCGCAATCGATGCTGGGCATACCGTCATATCGATTTTTAAATCATTGAACGTTTGTTCTCGTGTCGGGTCGTTTACCCGTGCAATAACGCGCTTTATGTTAAAGACCTGTCTTGCGACCTGGCACGCCATCAAATTTACATTGTCGTCATCTGTAGTGGCCACAAATACGTCAGCCCTGCTCGCACCAGCTTTTTCCATAATATCCTGATCCGTCCCGTCGCCGATGATGGTAATGCCATCAAACTCTGAATCGACTTCCTTCAACTTGGCCGATTCCGTATCGACTATAACGATATCGTTTTCATCTGCAGAAAGCAACTGTGCCAGACGACTGCCGACCCTGCCACATCCGATGATTATGATATACATATCAAACCTACTCTGGATTATGATTAAATGATTTTAACCTTACCGCATACGAGCTTAAAATAGTTGCCTAATTTTCCAAAACAGTTTTGGATTCTTTTTAATAAGTGCCCCAATCAGCCCGCTAATAGTTAGTTCTGTGAAATCAACGTTTTCAATTGTGTGTGCAAGGTCATTTAATTCTTTATCCGAGCGGTTCATAAACAGTTCTTTTACCTTGTATGACCTTTCGTTCAATGCACCAATCGTAGAGCGCCACCTCTTTTCATATTCACCCAACGCTTTGACAGAGACGTCGCCTCTGGAAATCACACTTGCCGCCACCTCGCCAGCCATCATTCCTGATTCCATGGCATGAAGAATTCCTCCGCCAGTAATTGGGTTTGCCATTCTGGCGGCATCACCGATAAGCATCAGGCCACTGGCAGTGGTGCGTTCTATCGGGGCGCTGACTGGCACGCCCCCGACCACTATCTCAAGTATTTTGCCATCAGGATAATGCGTTTCGACAAAGCGCTGAAGGTATTCTATCGCTGGCATACCGCCTGACCTACTCCCCAGTATTCCCAATCCAACGTTTGCCTCATGCTTGCCCTTTGGGAATATCCATGCGTAACCTCCCGGTGCGAGCTTATTCCCAAGGTAAAAGTCGCAGTAGTTTGGGTCAAAATCGATATCGGCCATCAGAAATTGAGCACCCGATTCAATGTCCGACAACTTGAGCGTGGTATCGATTCCTGCCCACCGTCCGACCTTGGATTCCACGCCATCCGCACCGATGACTATGTCCGACCTTGTTTCAAACCCCTCGCCAATATGCTCTCCCCTTATGCCCCTGACAAAACCGTCTTCGATAATCAGGCCGGTGGCCCTGGTTTTCACCATAACTTCTGCGCCCGCCATGGCAGCATTTTTTGCCAGCACACGATCAAATATCTTGCGCTCGAGGACATAACCCACTTCTGGCCCAGCCATATCCTCTGTCATTTCAATTTTCGTGCCATCTGGAGAGTGTATCCTTGCTCCCTTCGTCATGGCAGCGATCCAACGCTTGTCTGGTTCAATAAACCGTTCCAGCCCTTCTTTGCTGATTCCCTCCGCACACCTCACAGGGTCGCCGATTTCGCTTCTCTTTTCAATCAGCAGCACATCAAGACCATGTTCAACAGCGGTCTTCGCGGCAATAGACCCGCCTGGACCTGCACCAACGACGATCACATCGTATTTGTCCTTCATGTTACAACCTCCAGCGAGCCCATCGGACAAACTTTGGCGCATAATCCGCACTCTTTGCACTCCTCGCCGACCTCGATCCATGTGCCGACCAATTCTATCACACAGAACGGACAGACAGCCACACACGCTCCGCAATACCCACATTTATGTCTATCGACGATGACCATATCACTCACCTCACTTCAAGCAATTTTTCCAGATATTTCTTCAAATCGTTCAGTTCGCCCTGGTAGCGCTTGACGGTCTCAAGATGCTGCCGTGTCTCTTCGCCATGACTATGTTGCAGCATCTGCTCCGTTTTCTCCAGCCGATTCAAAACAGGCGTTACGTATTCTTCGTGAATCGCCTGAAGGGTGCGCCTGAACATGGCATCCAGGTCCACTCTGCTCGTGTAAAAGTATTTACGATTGTTATGGCGCCGCAACTTTTGGACCAATCCGAGTCGAATCAACTCATCAAGTGCCCCGCTCACGGCCGGAACTGAATAACCAGTGTATTCACTGATCTGGTCCTGCGTCATTGTGTTGGCAGACAACATAAGAGCTCCAAAGACCCGTCCATAGATTCCGCTCATGCCTCTTGCTCGGAACAGAGCTTCAAAAGACCCGAGCAGACTTTCCCTGTCCTCTATAAATCTGGAGGGGTCGTTCATCATTTACGGAAAATAATCATTTGAGTATATAAGTTTTTTGAAATTTCTAAAAATCCAGAATATAGCGCATATATTCATAGATAACATAGATGATTAAAGAAGTCGGATGATGATGAACCTGTGGACGTAAGGATTATTTAATAAGAGGTTCAATAACTATTTGTGATGTGCATAAAAAATTTCATACCAATCAACTTAAGGATTGGGTTAGGAAATATTATTAGAGAACTTAGACAGGATAGGCTCCTAAAACAGATTGAAGAAACTTGTAATGCTCTAATACGAGCGCGTATGCTGTATAAGTGCCTAAGCGATGAATATGGTGTACCCACAGATAAAATAAACTTCCCAGAGAAGTGCCTAGAAAAGAAGTTAGACACACTTATTAAATTGTATAAATCGAATTCAAAAGAAGATTGAAACAAAAAAGAATTAGTGATTGGCGGCTGGCAATATGACACGGAAAGAATTTGTATTAATTACGGCAATTTTTGCAATGCTTGTAATTATGGTGTTTGCGTCGGGGTGTCTGGAACAAAGATGTGTTGAGTGTGATGGAACGGGCACCATCCCCCGTGAATTGCGGTATCAAGTGACGGATAGTCGTGGCTTCTGGAAGGGGGTGCACTTCTGGATAGTTGTTACTATTAAAAACATAGACGACACAGCAGGCACATTCGTAGTGGTTGGAACGATGTACGATGATAATATGAGCATAACTGAGAGTAGTGAAGCACGGATAGGACGCGGGGTGACACAGGATATACACGTTTATTTAGGAGCCGAAATGCCGGGGGGAGGGTGGTATAGATACTACGTAGTACCCGAGATTATACATCCAGCGTGTCCAGAATGTCGTGGAACGGGAACTGTAAGTGTAATTCCCTTCTCACTCTAGTTTGTGGTTGGCAACTACAATCTTAAACATTAGATACGAGATGCTGCTGATTATATTCTTATATTCTATTGTCTTAGGTGTAACACACGAAAGGCGAACAAAAGAGATTATAAGATGGGCATTACAACTCTCCTTGATGTGTGGAATAAGAAAAAGATTTGAAAAGTATTTCAGATTTACAGAAAAAGAACAAGATGAAAAGAAAGAACAAGATGAAAAGAATATTGAAGTAAGAAAAAGAATTGAAGAGCGTAGAAGTGCACGCCTTGATATATTTATCAAATTTATGATTTTTCTATTTGTTTGTATGGTTACTATATATTATGCTATTATACCTTATGCTTTGGACTTTTCAAACGTGTTTGTATGGTTGGTTGTTGGAGTTCGTGGAGTTGTTCTTATATTTCTTGTAGTTGCGGCAGTGGCATTAGCTGATGCTTTTAAAATTGGAATGTCTGATGACGATTATGCCGAGAAAACCGATGACCTAATCAGAGAAAGAGACAATCCTAAACCAGACGGAACACCCAAAACTCCTATCGAAAATCAAAAATAGCGCTCTGCGCCTGACCCTTCTGCTGTGCAGTTGAAGTCCCATTGGAGCTGGGCAGTTCGATTCGTCCATACCGCCCCCCGCCACCTGGATGAAGTATCACCTGTCCTTTTCTAAACTGCCCGATGGCATCACGTACGCACGCATCTACCATATCCAGCTGATTGATGTCTGCATCGACTAAGACCGCAACTTCATCGCCAAGTTCATGTATCAGCACATCCCATACTTTCTGCACCGCTCTGCTGTTTGGTCCGGAAACTCCAAGCGCCATTGCGATTATCTCGGCTAACGGAATTAGTTTGAGATATGGTGGACGGTGGTCTGGGTGTCTTGGCTCCTCGTGGTCTGCCAACTCGTTTACCCGATCCATCACGCCTTTTTTAATAATGCCTCCACATGCACAGCGCCACTTTTTCATCAGGCATTCTCGAAGTGTATAATGTTTGTAGCACCGTATGCATGCGCTCTCATTGTATTTCCCTTCTTCAGGAGGCAGTCCGACGTTCAGGACGGGTTTTCGATTGTTCTTGCGCAGGATGGCTTGCATGACCTCATCAGACGTTGGTGCATCTACCCTCAATCGATTAAATTCCCTTGCGAGCCGTATCGGCCAGGGCGAATGTGCATCCGAGTTGGTCAGGAACGTGAGATTCTCCAGTTCTTTTATCCTATCAGCATAATCGGAGTCCGCGCTCAACCCGAGCTCGACAAAAGAAACGTGCTCGGTCATCGAGCCATAACAGTCAGAGAGGTGGTCAAAATATGCATAGATTGCGGTCCATGGCGTGAACGCATGACAGGGACCTATAAGGGCGCCAACCTCAATGGCGTGTTGCGCAATTTGTTCTCCATTCAAGAATATCTTCGGTCGTCCCTCAGATGTTATGTCGTTAGAATGTTTTGCCAAACGCTCATGCAGTTCCTCGGCCTTGGAAACCGATGGGAGAATCAAAAGATGGTGCACCTGACTTGAGTCCTCCACCTCGCCTGTCAGGACAAAATGTGTGCCATTCACAACGAATGTGCCCTCGTCTACAGATTCCAGTGCCCTTATCTCAGACAGCCATTTTGGATGAAGACAATCTCCTGTTCCGACAAGTTTGATGCCTTTTTTTGCCGCTTCTTTTGCCAGCGTCTGCATATCCATGCGATTAGAGGTTGCCGCTGAATATTTAGAATGGATATGGAGGTCGGCATTGATTTCCATGAAGGCTCATCCGATATAGCTTAAATCCGCATCTAACGAGATTGGTCCTGCCTGCATTTTTTCCATCTCTTGAAGCTTTGCAACGATCTTTTCCATCTCTTTCGCTCGCTCTTCAAGAGCGCCCATATCGATACTCATGCTGAGGGTCTTGGATAACACGCTAAGCACTGCTTGAGCACTCTTGGGGTCGACGAGGTACCCTGACGTCTCCCCCATAAGACAGATTGCTTCAATATCCTCAAGCGCGCCCATCCCCAAGAGCAATCCCGCGGCACCGACGATTCCGCCGCCAGGTTCATTCTCCTTAAATTCTACGCCGTATTTCTTCATTTCATCCACCAGTTCTAACTTATTTACCGCCCCTAAAACACGTGGTTTGTCGACCAACTTACCTATCCCATATCCTCCAAGAGTGTATATGCGCTTCACACCATATTTCTTGGCGATGTCGAGATATATCCTCGCCAACTCATAATGCCCCTCGCTGGTGGCGCATTGATAATCGCCCACCAATATCAACAGATTGTGTTTCCGGTCCATATATATCTCGTTTCTTACCAATCTCGCCGTACCATCATTCATCACCAAAACCTGTGGTGGGAAATGTGGCGAATATATCTCAATAATCTTATCTGCGCCTGACTCCTCGACCATATGCTCTGCGACCAGCTTTCCGACGTGCCCTACCCCTGGCAGCCCTTCGATCATGATCGGATTCTTCAACGTAACATCCTTGATTGTGATAACTGTTGTCTCCTTCATTTTGATGCCTCTTTATGATACTGCTTCATACTTCTTCGGTATTTACCATATGGGTCAACTGGTGAAAACTTGGGGGGCAGGGGGTTAATCGTCTCTTTCCCACAATCTGGGCAACGAGTTTTAAAGGTGTAAGTGCCACAATCCACACATTTGCGCATTTTCGATTTCATATCCAACACCACGAAACGAATTAAGTCGCTTCACTGAGCTGCCTATAAAATTTACCAGCACCCTCTGTCCCCTCTACGACTTTGATGGCGGTTTCTGCTACTTTCCTGAGTGCGTTTTCCGCCTTTTTATAATCCGGAGCGACCACCTTAATCATATAACGCGGAGCGCCCGTATACGTTATATCAACTTCAACGTCAGGTATGTCGATTTTGCCAGCCGCATTCAGCGCCTTCTTGATCACAGCTATACCGTCGGGAAGCGGACATGTGAGGTCAATATAACCGGTAATATTTACCCGACCTATCTTTACGTTCTCTTTTGCAACTTTTGTTATGGCATCGGCATATTCCCTTGAGATACATGCCCCTGTCAGTGCATCAGGTCCCTTTATTGCCGCCTCTTCGAACGCTGCATATAGACTTCCAAACTCTTCTAATAACTTATCACCGATGACGTCATACAACTTGTCGATGTTGACCTCGATATGTTCCGCGACAAAGCCAAACCATTTTTCTGCTTTCTGCTCATTTTTCCATTGTTGAATCTTCTCCCGCCTCTGATGCGCATTTACATCTTTCAGCGAGAGGTCAATGCGATCGTGGCTGGGCGCGACGTCCAGTACCTTGCATACGATCTTCTGCCCCTCTTTGACATGGTCCCGAATGTATTTAATCCATCCTGATGCGACCTCGGAAATATGAATCAGTCCATCTTTCTCTCCATATTCATCCAGTTTGACAAATGCACCGAAATCTGCCACTTTTACAACCGTGCAGACCGCCAAGTCCCCTTGCTCTGGATATTCTTTATGCCTCATAAGTACACCTATATATCATATTAGTCATAACCTACTCGATACTTTCCAGAATTTGTGTTTTAATATTCGCCTTTCCACCGGTTGGTTCGGCAAGTGTCCGTCCACAAACAAGACACCCGATAACCGAATCGGCTTTATTAAATATCACCTGTTCGTTCTCGCAATCATTACACTTAACTTTGATGAATTTACCGCCCATGATCACTCCACCAGCTCAAATTTTGATGCTCTAAAGCAAGGTCTCTGATGCGCTTTATTGCATTCTGTACACCTGTATCGCAGAAACACCCTTTTCGTCGGCTTGTCGCCACCAGGCACCTTTGAGAACTTTCCGAGATTGCCTATGCCCTTTGACCGTTTCTTCTGTCGCGCAATCCAGGTTAACGAAGATGTGCGTCCTTTCTTGACCTTTTCAACGCCATGTATCGTATGCTTATTGCAGTAAGGGCAGTGTGTTCTAAATTTACTATGCATTTTCATGTTCATTTACTCCATTGTAATATCTTCGGCTACATTGCGGCCACATAAAGCCTTGGCATTGATCTTCGGCAAAGCCGCCACATCTTGCCCGGATAATTTGTAATTATAGCCGTCAGCACCCATAAACACGGGAATATCTTTCAATATCCGGACTATCGTAAAATCTTTCCCTATATTTTTTCGATTTGTCTGGAGTTTCATCCTGTCATGCAATAAAGAACTTTCGGTGGCATTATTCTCCCCCATACTTTCCATATTTTTGGCTTTGCTGAATACGGCTGAGTCCATTCTGGACTTGCCCTTCTTGACCAAGTCCACCAATTGCTCGAATAGCTCCAGTTCCTCGGAAGTCGCCCCTTCCGGGCGTATGTCCAGTCCGAATGCCTTTGTCGTCGCCATTTTTATGATCTTACCTATGCGCCGTTTGAATATATCATCGACGACGCTCTTGGCATTTCGCAATTCGTTATCGGCCATCATCACGTTGGAGTCGTCAGTATCACGTCTTTTGTCTTCCAGCGCGCTTATATACGCTCCAATTTTTTCATAGAAGCTTCGCTCGAGCATCTGAAGTCCTTTAGAGCGACGCTCATTGGCTTGAATTAGACGCAGGTCCTCAAGGTCCATATTCGGCTACACCTCTACACATCAAAAATACCGCAAGATGTTCGGGAAGTTTATGTATTCCCTTTACTATGTTATATCGTTTATCCTTTATCTCGACGTCGCTCGCCTTGGTCACGTTTACCACGGTGAGTTCATCTCCAAAAACGACTGCATCGCTCAGTGGGTTGAAGTCGTCGAGTGCATTTAACGTCAAAGGCATGGCCTGAAAGCTAGAGCCCCCATGAAGGGAGGTCGGCAATCTTATCAGACGCTTCGTATCTGCTGTCACGGGTTCATCGGGATGTCCCTTAAGTTCAATTTTCTGTCTTTTTATAATATCTTCCCAAAAAGAATTTGGAAATTTCCTAATCTGGTCAAAGTTTCCTTCTTTTAATCTCTTCATTGACGACTTGTCCTTCACGACTTTGAGCAACATCTCTGCCATTCTTTCGCTAATTCCTTCTACCTTTTTAATCTCTTCCAACGCCTTATTCTCGTCCATAGACGATATATTGTCCAAGAATTCCTTCAATGCCTTATGAAGCCTTAACCCCCAACCACTGCCCCCCGACCTGAATCTCAACGACTTAACCGTCTTTCTGCGACCAGTTTCATCAGCGTCTCCTGTCACTTCTTTAGGATATAAAAAGTTTTCAACTTCAAGACCCGTCGCTGTGATATAATCCACGACCTCCCTTCGCTCAGAACTTCCCAGTCCAATAATCCGTGAGTCCCGCACATGAATATGGTAGCCCCTTCCCCCTGAAAAAACAACCTCGATATCATTATCCTCAAATCCAAAATCATCCGTCAGAAAACCGATGAGTTTAATCGTTTCCTCCTTTACCTTTTGCAGCATGTCGCCATAGGTGGTCCATTTTAGCTTAAGATGGTCTGCATCGAGGTCAAATATCAGGTCGGCGCCCTGCCACTTTTTCTCCTGCATCGTCGGTGCCTCTGGATTTACATAGTACGCTGCAGAATGAAACGCATGCGCTGGCGCCTTATTCCTGACATAGTCAACTGCCTCCCCTCTTGCCATAAATGATTTATGCCTGCGCATCACGACGTCTGGAAACGCATCGTCGAAGAAAATAAAGCCCCACTCCCTTTTTTCAAACTGAGGGGGCAATTGGATGGATGCGGACTGATAGTACTCTCTAAACCTATATTGGATGAATTCTTTGGTTTCAACCTTCATGAACCATCAATTAGGATTCCCCATAGATAATCCTACGGATTAATTGATCAACTCTCGGATTCTGTTGATCGCTTCCTTTACCGTCTTGGGCACCGGGTTTGCAACCTCGCCCTGCTCGACGAGTTCGATGAAAATCTGTGAAACGGTTGGGAGGTTCAAACCAGCCGACTCAATGATTTCACGATTTATGAGTATTTCGACCCCACCTTCAGCGAGCGTTTTTCCGTTCTCGATGATGATGACCTTTTCTGCCCATTTTGCAACGAGATCGACATCATGGGTGGTTATCACAATCGTCTTGCCACGTTTGCTCAGGTCATCTAAAATACTTAATATCTCATTTTTTCCAGAGGAGTCTATGTCTGTAGTCGGCTCATCTAAAACATATATGTCGGGATCCATCGCTAATACGCCAGCAATTGCAATCCGTTTCTTCTGTCCATGACTTAGATGATGCGGGAGCTTGTCATCAAATCCAACCACCCCCACGGATTTCAGCGCATTTTCAACTCGCCTTTCGATTTCAGCCTGCTCCAATCCCATGTTAATTGGCCCAAATGCGACATCTTCCCACACCGTCGTGGAAAACAATTGGTCATCTGGGCATTGGAAGACCATGCCAACGCGTTCTCGTATCCTCGCAGCATTTTCTTTCGTAATCGGTTCGCCAAAGATTTCGACCGTTCCTTTCCTTGCAGCATAAATTCCATTAAAATGTTGGAGAAGGGTTGATTTTCCAGCGCCGTTGGGGCCAAGGATAGCGGTCTTCTCGCACTCCTCGACGTCAAGGTTTACTCCTTTCAATGCATGAGTGCCATCTGGAAACCAGAACTCCAGATCTCTGACGCTAATTGCACTCATAAGACTACCTCAAAGGCTAACAATGTGGCCCCCATTCCGATAATTCCCATCGCCTTGAGGATGTCTAGCCCAGTGAGACTGGGTTTTGCCAGAGTTTTCATCTCCCCACTAATATCCACGGGACCTCATCGCTTCATAAACTCGCTCTCCGCGCTCGTAGCTTTTGACAAACAACATCCCAACGGTATTTCCGATGGTTTTCATGGTGCGCATGTGCA
Source organism: Methanosarcinales archaeon Met12 (assembly GCA_002813105.2). NCBI lineage: Archaea > Methanobacteriati > Methanobacteriota > Methanomicrobia > Methanosarcinales > Methanosarcinales archaeon Met12. Next base: position 279,640 of record CP017966.2, read on the forward strand.
TCAAATTGCTTGACCCAAATCCACGGCTTTTTTGTGCCCGACTAATCCGCTGGAATTCGTCGATGAGCAAAAAGATGTATCGGTACGTGAACAACGTCATCTGGACAAAGATTTTTGGTATCTTTAGGTCCTCCATTGCCTTGATTAAGTCTGTGAACATGGTCGTAGACGTCAGGAGTGTTATGGTCATAACTGCCACCGTCGCCCTCAATATGACGAGTGCGGCCAGATGCAGCCCTTCTCGAGTTGCCGTCAGCGTCGTGATCACAAGGTCAAATGATATGATGGGCATCCCTTCGGGTCTGGAGAATGAAAGGAAAATGCCTAAAAAACCTCCAAACGGGATTATCCACTTGATTCTGTCTGCAATAAATCCCAAGGGTACTTTTGAAACGAGGATGAGCAGGAACACGAAAATAATCGAAGTAACCAATAGTATGATGTTATCGAGAAGTACCACCAAAATTATGAATGTGATGCATGCTAGAAACTTCGCCCTTGGATCGAGGTTATGTATTGGTGATACGAGGGTTGCATATTTGTCAATGTGTGGATGTTCCATGGGTATCACGATTTTAGAGCCATTCCAAGCACGTATACAACCACCAACACCGCACCTATTCCCACCAGCCCCATTAAAAGAACAGGTATATACCCCTCGCCAAAATCGATAGGGTGCTTGTAAACTGGTTCTCCCTCTTTTACGCCTGCATGTTCCATCGTACTTCCAAGACCGTCTGGAGTATCAGCCACGAAGGGGAGGAGAGCAGCTAATAGGATAGTCATCCCAATGAGTGCTAACATCCACATCTTTACATCTTTCATGTTACAACCCTCTGAAAGGCGTTCCCCAACGTAATTCTTGGTATTTCAAGGAGATCTGGTCTCGCTTGGGCAACTATTGTGATGGCAAACACGGTTACCATTGCCTCGATGGGTGCCAGTATCGAGTGATAGAACAGCATCCAAGGTAGTGCAATGTTTAATGGTATGCCGTGCACTGCGCTCATCGACGCTGATATTCCCAGTTATAATGCGCAGGCGGTGGCAGCAGCCAGCACCGAGAGCGATGTTGCAGTGAAGACCCCAACGAGCCTTATGTTCTTGCTAAAACGCTCAAACGGCATGTAAACGTAATATCCGACCAATGATGTGATGATTCCCAGATTTAGAATGTTTAGTCCAAGCGCTGTGATGCCACCATCACCGAAGAGCAAACATTGTATCACCAGCACGGTGGTGATGACCAATATGCCGACCAGCGGTCCAAGTAGGATGGCAACCATGGCGGCTCCAATGACATGCACGCTGGTGCCATATAGCACTGGAATGTCCAACATCTGAGCGACAAAAATCCCGGCTGCGAGAAGTGCCATCAATGGAACCTGTCGGTCTTCAAGTCTTTTGTTTGTCCCATGCACTGAAATTCCAATAAAAAGCGCTGCTACCATAAATCCAATCGCCAACAAAGGTGGCCACATCAATCCATCTGGTATGTGCATTTCGTCACCGTGTTAAGTTTTAATAAAAAAGTAATACCAGCTCATACTTAAATAAGTTTTGGTATGAAACAGTAGTTCCGAGTGGAAAAATCTGCCAAAGAATTTGAATTTTCGGATAGGGTCGGGGATGTATCGTCTCCAAAATTTTGAAATTTGCACGATCTTCTAGACCTGAATCTGCCAATGAACTCCCCCTTTCTGTCTTTATCCAAATCTACATCGAAAAGCTTGGTCATTGCTCTCAATTCTTGATAACTTATTATTTTTATCTCTTTATTTTTCAAAAAGGCGTTTAAAGCCTCGTCTTTTTTATCTTCTAAAAAGCAGATGCTTCTATTTTTAAACCTTATCATTTGCTCCATAGATGCTCGGCGTGCTATTTGTCTATTGAACGTTGATGATTCTCTTGAAAAAGAGATTTTCTTTTCTTTCACTACTTATTTTCTCTAATTCATAATTAACTAATAATTCCTTCAATCTCCCCTCGCAGTTTCTGACTATATTTGCAGCAGAAGAAATTCCAGAAACAACGAAAATCATTGGACGATGAGAGTGTACCATTGTTACGGTTTGTTTAATTATTCCTCTTTCTGTATCAATACGTTCAACAAATAAAACATGCTTTTCTATATTTTCAAGAATGTTTCTGATATCTTTTTTGAATTTATCAACAGAATCAATATCCTCCATCAATATACCTATATATCTATTCAGAATGCCATTTTCTACAAATTGAGCGATATGTAATCCCTTAATTTCGTATTTGTTGAAAATCTTCGTCCTTAATTTGCCTCTTCTTTCCTCTTCGTTTCCCTTTTCTAAACTTCTTAGAGTTAGACCCATTTTTAATAAAAAAAGCATTTTTTCATCTTTGATATATTCTTTGTAAATAGCTAATTCTCCAGAACGATATAATTCTTTTACTCTTTTTATTGTTTTTTTATCTTGAATAAAAGCAAGTTCTTTATCTCTAAGTTTTGATATTAATTGTCTGACCTGTTCTTTGCTCCAATCTAAGAGTCCTTCCGTTACTCCTCTTGCTACACTTTTTATAGGGTCACGAGACGGGTCATAGGACATCTCCAAACTCCTCAAGATATTTGGAGATGCTCAACTCATTATCGTCAAGAATTATTTCACTTCCTGGAAGAATAACCATACTTTCTACTTTGATAGGTATCTCTAAATATTTGTCTAAAATTTTATTTCCTCTAGAGTCCAAAACAAATTCTCCATCTGAGTCGTATCCCAATTCCTTTAAAAGTAAAATCTTAGATTCATTGGTGACCTGTTTTAATGATATTAGTTCCATTTCACCCTCCGTTTCCCTCCCTTGTCTATAGGAAAGGTGTACTGACTATTTAAATCTTTTTCCCTGTCACCAGCTTTGCACATAAATTAGGTTCTGCACATGAATTACATGGCTTGCACATAAATTACGTAAATCGATTCAAATCTACTTGTCCAACTGCTGCATATGGTCATCGACTTGGTTGGTAGAATTTGACCTTCGGAAGTACTGGTGATACTAAAAACCTTAAATTTAAACCCTAAAATTTAGTTGACGGTGCCATCAACTTTCGGAACTACTGATGAAAGTGAAATACACCCAGAAAAGTTATGTGTTGAAACTCCGTAGGAGTTACAACTCTCGCAGATGTTCCATCTGTGACATATTGAAACGCTTACAACGTTGATGCCAATGACGCTAATAGATGCAATCGTATCTCAGCTCACATCTCTCTGCATCAGGGTGCTTCCCCTGCTGATCATGGGCATCATAGGGGCGAACGTACTCTCGGAATTGGGATTGAGCAGGCGCTTTGCATTCCTCGTGCGACCATTAACGCGGAACGGAAACCTGCCGGATGGGGCTGGTGTGGCAATTACGACATGCATGGCAAGCACTTCAGCCGGCTATGCGATGCTCGCAGGTTTTTATGAGCGGGGTGAGCTAAACGAGCGGCAGGTCATCGTCACCACGCTTATGAAATCGTTTTTTGGCTCGATATCGCACATGATTCAATATCGTATACCAGTCATACTACCAATCCTTGGGATGGCCGCAGGAGTATTATATCTGGGTGCAAGAATAGGTATCGCGCTTGGGATCACCCTATTTTCCGTCTTACTTGGACGTGTATTCCTTGAAAAGCCAGAGATACGGCGCTTTTCACCAGATGATGAAGATACTAGGTCAAATAAAGAAAAGGCGGTACAGGGGGCTAAGAAATCGATTCCAATATTATCAAAAGTGATTCCCAGACTGTTCATCGTATATCTAATCGTGAGCATCATGATGCAACTCGGATGGCTTGATGTCATTTCGGGGGTTGCCGAGCCTGCAACAGGTCTTGTGGGGCTCCCTGGCGAATCCGCGATCGTCATAGCCACTCTGATATTCGAATATACATCTGGCGTCATCATCGCTGGAACGCTTCTACATAAACAAATTCTGACCCCGGTGCAAACGGTCTGCGCGCTTCTTCTGGGCGGAATCATCTCGATGTCTGTGATGTATGTCAGGCATTCGCTGCCATCGAAAATAGCATATTTTGGGGCCAAGATGGGTACGAAGATAGCGCTTTATAATCTCATTGTCGATTTGGTTTTCACGTCCATCGTGCTGGTAGTATTATTATTGCAAATGTGAGATGATGCAATACTGCATTTGGATCAACGTGTCATTGGGAGGGTGAGTGGAACGATGACAAATCCATGATCGTTCCACCCAATGTATCAATAGTAACCATAAGTAATAAATTTTTCCCAAAAAATAACACGATATTTGATGAATGTTTAAGTTTGTGTTAAAAAATCCCTTAAAAATTGGAAAGTATTACAAATAATATTTTTGTATGTTTATCGTATTACTAATCAAAAGATATTTATTACTGCAAACCTAAAGACGATTATCATGCGTAATAAAACAATCAGTTTGGTTATGTGTATCTTGATGTTAAGCACCATGTTTTCTGGGTGTATTGAGCAGCCGGCAGAAGAGGTAGAGGTTGAAGTTCCGCAGGAAGTAGTTGCAGGGTTGGGGAGAGATGCTGGTGGAGTATATGGCGGCGCTCATCATCATCCACCTCTAACTCGTTTGTTCGAGATGCTGGTTACCACTGGTTTTGAATCAGAGGTCGTTCCGCAACTGGCAACCTCGTGGGAAGTATCAGATGATGGATTAACCTGGACTTTTTATCTTCGCAAGGGTGTTTATTTTCACGATGGTACACCGTTTAATGCAGAGGCTGCTAAATTTGCGTTAGAAATGCATAACATAAGACGTCCAGGTCACTTAGGCCCTATAGCATCACTCACGGCAATTGATGGATATACTTTGCAAATTATTCACACCGAGCCGTTTGCCCCGCTTCTTCATCAATTAACCTGGCCACTCTTTTCGATGGCTAGCCTTGCGGCTTTTGATGAAAAAGGTGTTATTGTGAATCCTATTGGAACCGGTCCATTTAAAGAAGAAGAATGGATTCCTGGTGAAAGGCTGGTCCTGGTGAGGAATGAAGATTATTGGGGAGGAACGCCCAAATTGGAGAGAATCACCCTTATGCACATTCCTGATGACATAACTCGTGCTATGTCCCTAGAAGCAGGTGAGATAGCTATGATCATCGATGTTGGAGGAGTGCCACCTGAATATGTAAAAGTTTTAGAAAACAATCCTGAAATTGATGTCCTAACAAAACCAATAACGACGGTTCGTTATTTAATTTTCAACAATCAAAGACCACCTTTCGATGATGTAAAAGTGAGGCAGGCAGTTCAGTGGGGGATTGATCAGGAATCCATCGTGAAGTTTGGGCTTGAAGGGATTGGAGTGCCCTTGGGGAGTATAGTTGCCCCTGCTGTTGTTGAATGGAATAACCCAGATATAATGGTTAAATATAATGTTGGAATGGCAAAGCAACTTTTAAATGAAGCTGGATGGGCAGATACTGATGGTGATGGTATCCTGGATAAAAATGGGGAGGAGTTCAGAGTTGTGTTGGTTATAAGTCCTTGTTGGCCAGCCCCTACTCTTGCGGAAATTATCCAGGGTCAGTTGCGTGAGATAGGAATTATTGTGGAAATACAAGTTTTAGAGCATGGTGCTTGGAGAGATGCCATACGAGCGGGTGAACACGATATGACGATACACGCCCTTTCGTTCATAGGTCCTCATAATGCTCTTTATCGGAGTTTTCACTCAGAGGGGGATCTGAATTTAGGAAGAGGCACGTTTTTCAACAATTCCCGGGTAAACGAACTGGCGGAACTTGGAAAGGTAACAATGAATCATGATGAACGACGTCAAATATACCTTGAAGTACAGGAAATCATTGCTGAAGAATCTCCGGTGGTTCCTATTTTTGGGGAGGTGATGATTAACGCCGTCCGGGATGACATAAGAGGATACAAGCTCCACCCTTGGTTTGTCGTCAACTGGGAAGATATCTATGTGGCGAGTGAGCAGTAATTTCATTTAGGATAATATCATGAACTGGTCTGACGAATGGCGAAAACTGGTGCTGGGGTCATCGCTCAGAAGGGGCGGTGACCCTTTTACTTCAAGGGAATTCGTCGAATGGTATGACCTGCAGCTTGCACATAATGGTTATCCCGGGATCATGTTGGACAAAATCCGAAGCCATCTAAATAAGAATTCAACGGTACTGGATATCGGCGCCGGTACGGGCGCCTTTGCCATTCCCCTCACTCAAGAGGTTAAAGAGGTCACGGTGGTGGAGCCATCGGCCGAGATGCTCACCCATCTGCGTCGCAAAATGGACACGCCTAACCTCCGCATCATCAACCAGCGCTGGGAAGATGTTGACCTCGAGGAAATCGGCCAGCATGACATGATAATAGCCGCCCATTCGCTCTACGATATTACCGACATTGAGACCGCACTGAAAAAGATGATATCAGCAACGAAAAAACACCTTTACATCATTATGGGAGCTGGCAAGTCAAGTTTTTATACTGATATCTGGCGGCGCTTCAAAGAGGGAGAATATCATCCTCCGCCCAGTTTCATTCACCTCTATAATGTCCTCTATGAGCTGGGAATATCTGCTAATGTAGAAATGATAAAAACTCCCCGGGACCAGGTTTATCTGAGCATTGAACAGGCAGCAAAGCACTGGATAATTCGACTTGATCTACCACCCGAAAAGAAAGATGAGTTGCGGGCATATTTACTGAATTGCCTGAAGGAAAAAGATGGAATGCTATATCTGAAAGAGGAAGGACAGAGTGCGGTTATATGTGTTGAAGTAGGTGATACCAATTGCTAACCTATATCCTCCGCAGAATCTGCCTGATGGTTTTTATCTTATTGGGCGTATCCATCATCACCTTTTCCCTGATGCATTTTGTGCCTGGCGATCCAGCAGAGGTAATCGCCATCGAAAGATATGGAGAGGAGGTTACAGCAGAGACGATTGAACATGTAAGAAGGGAATTGGAACTCGATCAACCGATTTACATCCAGTATTTTCGCTGGCTAATCAATGTTCTTCATGGCGACCTTGGATATTCTCATCGTACCGACCGGCCGGTTTTAGATGAAATCATGGCCAGATTGCCCGCCACAGTAGAGCTTGCCCTAGCGGGTATGCTGGTATCTCTTATCATAGCGATTCCAGTTGGGATCATCTCGGCAACCAAGCAATACTCAATAGTTGACAATGTTTCCATGTTTGGTGCTCTCTTAGGGGTTTCCATGCCCAATTTCTGGCTTGGACTGTTGCTCATATTGTTTTTTTCGGTGCATCTCGGCTGGCTTCCGGTCTTTGGTCGGGGAGGAATAGAACACCTCATATTGCCAGCCATAACCCTTGGAACGGGCATGGCCGCAATCACGACCAGATTGATGAGATCAAGCATGCTCGAGGTGCTCAGGCAGGATTATATCAGGACAGCGAGGGCAAAGGGCTTGAGCGAAAAAGTGGTTATCAACAAACACGCATTGAAAAACGCACTGATCCCAGTGGTTACGGTTGTGGGCTTGCAGTTCGGCTTTCTTTTAGAGGGTGCAGTTATAGTCGAGGTGATATTTGCCTGGCCAGGAGTGGGCAGGTTATTAGTAGATTCGATATTTGCCCGAGACTTTCCCGTGATACAGGGATGCATTTTGTTCATTGCAGTAATGTTTGTACTCGTCAATCTATTGGTTGACATTTCTTATGCCTATTTAGATCCAAAAATACGTTACGAGGCAAGATAATGCACGATATCGTAATAAAAATTATAGAAAGCAAGCTGCCATTCATCGAGGTTTTCAGGAGACTTAAAAAGCATCGCCTAGCAGTAATTGGTGCAGCAATTATTCTTACGCTATTCTTCGTCGCTGTATTTGCACCTTTCATCGCTCCCCATGATCCGATTGAGCAAAATTTGGAGAACCGTTTACTGTCACCGAACACAGAACATCCATTAGGAGCTGATAATCTTGGCCGCTGTATTTTAAGCAGGCTTATTTATGGCACAAGAGTTTCGCTGCAAATCGGTATTATGGTCGTTGGCATCACAGTGATCATCGGTGTCTCACTGGGATTGATTGCTGGTTATCTGGGCGGTCTGATCGATGAGATGATCATGCGAAGTGTTGATATCCTGCTTGCTTTTCCCGGCATTATATTGGCGTTGGCGATCGCAGGTATATTGGGCCCATCTCTCTTCAACGTCATGCTGGCATTGGCAGTCGTTGGTTGGACCAGTTATGCCCGGGTGGTCCGGGGGTCGGTGCTGTCGGTGAAAGAAAAGGAGTTTGTTGAGGCGGCAAGGGCGCTTGGCGCTAGTGATGCACGTATCATGTTCCGTCATATTCTGCCAAACGTCATGGCGCCGGTGATCGTGATGGCAACGCTTGGCATGGCTCATGTGATTTTAGCTGCTGCAGCATTGAGTTTCTTGGGGCTGGGAGCACAGCCACCCACCCCTGAGTGGGGTTCGATGCTAAACGCCGGTCGTGCCTTCATGCGAACAGCACCACACCTGACAATCTTTCCAGGGCTGGTCATAATGGTGACTGTCCTGGCGTTCAATTTCCTGGGTGATGGGCTCAGAGATACTCTAGACCCGCGGCTGAAGGGGATGATAAGATGACCGAGCCGCTGTTGAGCATACATGACCTGGGGGCTCATTTTTTTACTGAAGATGGGGTGGTGAGGGCTGTGGATGGAGTATCTCTAACAATAGGTAGAAGAGAGACCGTCGGGTTGGTCGGCGAATCTGGGTGTGGGAAATCCGTTACAGCACTTTCGATTATGAGATTAATTCCAAATCCAGGCAGAATCGTTGATGGGGAGATCTTGTTTGAAAATGAGAACCTCCTCGAGAAAAGCGAAGATGAAATGCGAAAAATCAGGGGCAATAAAATCTCAATGATCTTTCAAGAGCCTATGAGCTCATTAAATCCCGTCCTGACGGTCGGAGAGCAAATAGCAGAGGCCATCAGATTGCATCAAGGGCTGAGCAGCTCGAACGCAAAAAGAAAAGCAGTTGAGATGATGAAATTGGTGGGAATCCCCTCGCCTTCGACAAGAGTGAACGAATATCCGCATCAACTGAGTGGTGGCATGCGGCAACGCGTTATGATCGCTATGGCTCTCTCTTGTAATCCTTCCCTGCTTATTGCTGACGAGCCGACCACGGCGCTTGATGTTACCATACAGGCACAGATCTTGGAGCTGATGAAAAACCTGATAAAGGATTTTGGCTCTTCTTTGCTGTTAATCACACATGACTTTGGAGTTATAGCTGAAGTATGCGACAAAGTTGCAGTCATGTATGCGGGGAGCATTGTTGAATGTGCTCATACCAAAGCGCTCTTTAAAAATCCCAAGCATCCTTATGCACGCGGATTGCTTGACTTAATCCCCAGAATAGACGTTGGTGCTGAGCAGTTTGAGATCATTGACGGAACCGTTCCCAATCTAGCCAATCCACCTACGGGCTGCAAGTTTCATCCTAGATGTCCACATGTCAGAGAGATTTGTAGCAAACAAAAACCCCAACTCGTTGAAGTCGAGTCAGAGCATTTTGTGAGTTGTTTGATGTACTAAAAAGGTGTGCCATGATGCGGGATATACTGCTAGAAACTAAGGGTTTGAAAAAATATTTTTTGACAGAGGGACTGTTTTCAAGAAAAGGTGAGGTGGTGCACGCAGTCGATGGTATAAGCTTTTGTATCAAAAGAGGGGAAACGTTTGGCTTGGTTGGTGAATCTGGTTGTGGAAAGTCGACGATCGGAAAACTCGTTTTGCGTCTTTTGGAGCCTACAGCTGGCAAAGTTTACTTTGAGGGTCATGACATATTCGAGCTGGATAAAAAGGAGATGCAAAGGCTGAGGCATAAAATGCAGGTGATTTTTCAAGATCCGTTTGCCTCGCTCAACCCACGAATGACCGTTGGAGACATAATCAGTGAGCCACTGGAGATACACAATCTGGTTAGTAAATCTGAAAGGGAAGAGAGGATCTTAAAGTTGATGGAGTTGGTTGGCTTAAGCTCCGAGCATGCTACAAGATACCCACATGAGTTTAGTGGTGGACAAAGGCAGAGGATCGGAATTGCCAGGGCGCTTGCCGTAGACCCCGTATTCATCGTTGCAGACGAGCCTGTGTCATCTCTAGATATATCTATACGGGCGCAAATACTCAATTTAATGCAGGATTTACAGAAAAATCTCGGGCTCACTTATCTGTTTATAGCACATGACTTGGGTATGATCAAACACTTAAGTGACCGAGTCGCTGTGATGTACTTGGGCAAGATCGTTGAGATGGGCACGACCGGAAGCATATTTAACGATCCTCAACATCCATACACACAAACCCTACTCTCGGCGATCACAATTCCTGACCCGGAAGTCAAGCGAAAACGGATCATCCTAAAAGGAGAGATGCCAAGTCCAATTGTCCCCCCTACTGGCTGTAGATTTCATACTAGGTGTCCCTGTAGGACTGATAAGTGTGATGAGATAGAGCCAAAACTTATCGATATCGGAAATGAGCACTTTGTGAGCTGCCATTTGGCGTAAAGCATTTCAAAAGGCAGTAGGAAGCAAAGTATTATTTATTGCTACGAACTATACACGAAGGTAACAAGGTGAGCTTATGCAGAAGGAACTGATGAGGATTGGCGTATCACTTCCAGCAAATTTGTTGGGTAGATTCGATGAGATCATAGCACAGAGAGGATATTCCTCCCGCTCAGAGGGGATAAGAGACGCGATTCGAAGCTACATCGTGGACTACGAGTGGATGAGCAGAGAGGAGGGTGAGAAGGTCGGCGTGATAACGCTCATCTACGACCATCATAAGCGCGGATTGGGTAATACGCTCACGGACTTGCAACACAAATTCTTGAAGTTGATCGAGTCATCGCTTCACGTTCATATAGACCATGAGAATTGTATGGAAGTCGTACTGGTCAAGGGTGATGCAAAAGACGTTAAAATCCTCGTGGAAAAAATAATGGCGCTTAAAGGAGTGAAGCACGTGAAATTGACGATTACTTCGCTGGGCGAGGGGCTTTAGACACTCTGGCATGGTTTGACCCATTTTCGTTCAAATCGTCACGGTAGTGTAGAAAAATCGGTTGATGACCGTAAACCTCTTGGTATGATCAACCTAAGACTCTACAGAACCTTCTTCACCCATAATACATAAGTCATCTAAATAGATTATTAATAGAAAAGAAGATATCTGAATCCGTAAAGTCAAACTTGATTGCTTCATCCACACAGGGTGGAGGGGAGCAAATCTGTGCTCACGGATCCATGAGATAGAAAACAAAGTAGAGGGATGAATTATGACGGTCAAGATTCGGGAAAAACAGGGCGATAAAAAAATCAGGTGAAGAGAAGAAGATGTCCCGTAAAATTAGGGTGCTGGAGAAGGAACTTGAAGAGAAGACAAAGTTAGCTGATGCATATTTAGACCAGTTGAAATATTTACAAGCAGACTTTGAGAATTATAAAAAGTCGGTAGAAAAAGAAAAACTGGAATTCGTGAAATTCGCCAACGAAAAGTTAATAAAAGAGTTGCTGATTAGTATTGATGATTTTGAAAGAGCGATAGATTCAGTAAAGGATAAAGAAGAGTTAAGAGGGGTGGGACTAATATATAAAAATATTTTAAAGATATTAGGGGGGCATGGATTGAAAAGGATCGAATGTTTGGGTAAAAAATTTGACCCATACTACCATGAAGCCGTCCTGAAAGAAAAGTCTGATAAAGAAGATGGCACCATCATAGATGAGCTTCAAAAAGGATATCTACTGCATTCAAATGTTTTGAGGTACGCAAAAGTGAAGGTAGCAGACAATCAGTGTAAAAATGATTTAAAGAAATAGTGTTGGGGGATTGTTAAAAATGACCAAACAAAATACAGAAAAGATTATTGGTATCGATTTGGGGACTTCGAATTCCCAAGCAGCGGTAATGATGGGTGGAAAGCCAGTTATAATTCCCTCGGCAGAAGGCGTCACCATGTATGGCAAGGCATTCCCATCTGTCGTTGCTTTAACAAAAGATGGGCAGTTACTGGTCGGAGAACCGGCAAAAAGACAGGCCATTTCAAACCCGGAAGGAACGATAACCAACGCAAAGCGAAAAATGGGTACTGACTACAAATATAAAGTACATGGCAAAGAATATAGCCCCCAGCAGGTCTCTGCTTTCATTCTCCAGAAGATTAAAAGAGATAGTGAGGCATTCTTAGGAGAGCCCGTACAGAAAGCTGTGATAACGGTTCCAGCTTATTTTGATGACAATCAAAGAGCTGCGACTAAAGATGCTGGAAAAATCGCTGGTCTGGATGTCGTGAGGTTGGTCAATGAGCCAACCGCCGCCTCTATGGCATATGGACTGGGCAAGGTAGGAGAGCATAAAATATTAGTTTTTGATTTCGGCGGCGGAACGCTGGACGTAACCATAATGGAATTCGGTGATGGAGTATTTACGGTTCTGTCAACATCAGGAGATACACAACTTGGCGGAACAGATATGGATGCCGTTTTAGTTGATTATATTGCGGAGGAGTTCAAAAAGCAAGAAGGTGTTGATTTAAAGAAAGATAAAATGGCTTTGCAGAGGGTCAAAGAGGCGGCAGAGAAGGCAAAGATCGAACTCTCAACTGTTCTTGAAACAGATATTAATTTGCCATATATAACTGCTGATTCTTCAGGACCTAAACATTTGACGATGAAGCTTGGCAGGGCCACAATGGAAAAATTAGTTGAGCCCATAATAGATAAATGTAAACATTCGATTGAACTGGCAATAAAAGATTCCAAATTATCAAAGGATGATATAGAGAATATCGTTTTAGTTGGCGGCCCTACGAGAATGCCCCGCGTTCGGAAATTTGTCGAAGATTTCATGGGAAGAAAAGTCGAAGGGGGGGTAGACCCAATGGAATGTGTTGCATCTGGCGCTGCAATACAAGGCGCAATCCTTGCAGGGGATATTAAGGATTTGGTTTTGTTGGATGTAACTCCACTTACCTTGGGCATAGAAACTCTGGGCGGTATGGCAACGCCACTGATCGAGAGAAATACTACAATCCCGGTCAAGAAAACCCAGATATTCACAACGGCGGCCGACTCGCAAACAGCTGTTACCATCAATGTCCTGCAAGGAGAGAGGCCGATGGCGCAGAACAATACAAGTCTGGGTAATTTCAATTTGGTTGGAATACTTCTCGCACCGAGAGGGATACCGCAAATAGAGGTAGCCTTTGACATCGATGCTAACGGCATTTTAAACGTATCGGCTAAAGATTTGGGTACCAAAAAAGAGCAGAAGATAACAATTACCGCTTCGACAAAACTCTCAAAAGAAGAAGTAGAGAGAATGGTCAAAGAGGCAAAAGAGCATGATGAAGAGGATAAAAAGAGAAAAAGAGAAGTTGAGATAAGAAACAATGCCGACTCTTTACTTTATACAACCGAGAAAACGTTATCAGAGATAGGAGATAAGCTGGGCAAAGAACAAAAAGAGAAAATTGACGAGGGGATGAAATCTCTTAAAGATGCCTTATCCGAGGGGGACATACAAAAAATAAAAAGCAAAACGGATAATTTGGCAAAGACCATTCAGGACGCTGGTGCGTCCATATATCAACAAACACGACAGCAAGCCGATGTCCATGGGGAAGAGGACGAAAAACACAAGGATGAAAAGGTCATCGACGCAGAATTCAAAGTAGAAAACGAGCGAACATAGGTCTGCTCAGTTTTTTGTATATTTCGCCAGATGGTGCCGTAAATCTTCGATTTAGGACAACTTGAGAGACTGGAATATGGAAAAAAATGACTATTACGAAGTTTTAGGCATAAGCAAGAACGCATCACAAGAAGAGATAAAAAGGGCATTCAAGCAGTTGGCAAGGAAGCACCACCCAGATATTGCGGGCAAAGATAATGAGGAGAAATTCAAGAAGATAAACGAGGCATTTCAGGTTTTGAGTGACCCACAAAAAAGAGCGCAATACGATCGGTTCGGTCATACTGCTTTTAGACCGGAAGATTTTGCTGACTTTCGCGGATTTAATTTTGCTGATTTATTCAGAGACTCTGGATTGGGAGATATTTTTGATGCTTTTTCAGGCTTTAGTCGTAGGAGCGGCAGGAGTAGAGCGAGAAGGGGGGCTGATTTGAGATATGATATGGAAATTACCTTAGAGGATGCCTTTTCTGGCACGACGAAAAAAATAGATGTCCCTGTATTTGTCGCATGCGAGACTTGTGGAGGTACCGGAGCAAAACCCGGCTTTCTCAAAGAATGCCCTGAATGCAATGGTACGGGCGAGATTAAGAGAGTGCAACGGTCTGTTTTTGGGCAAATGGTAAATATCGCCACCTGTGGCAACTGTGGAGGATATGGAAAAGTCATAGAAAAAGCCTGTGATAGTTGTAGAGGGAATGGAAGGGTTAAAAAAATAAAAAAAGTAGAGATTAAAATTCCAAAAGGGGTTGACAATAATCAGTATTTAAGAATTGCAGGGCAAGGAGAATCTGGTTATAATGGCGGTGCGCCGGGGGATTTGTATGTTACCATCCATATAAAGCCACATAAAATATTTGAGAGAAGGGGAAGCGATTTATTATCTGAATCGACGATTAATTTAGCACAGGCGATTTTTGGCGACGAGATCGAAGTTACGACGATGTCCACCAAAGCGAAAATCAAGGTGCCTGCTGGAACGCAGAGCCATACTGTTTTTAGACTGGGAGGACAAGGAATGCCTGATTTGCATATCCATAGGAGAGGAGACCAATTAGTAAAAGTCGTCGTTAAGATACCGGAAAAATTGAGCAAAAGACAAAAGGAATTATTGAAAGAATTTGTAAAGGAAGGCGGGGAGGAGGTAAAGAGAGATAAAGGACTTATAGACATGGTGAAAGACTTTATTTAATTGTTGTCATTTCGACCTATATTGATTTTGGGGATAGAGCCATATAATGGAAGCAAGTTTAAATAATAGGAAGATTAAAGTATAAAATGGTAATAGAAATGAAAGTGGAAATTAAGAAAATTGATTCCCAGGGTAGAATCGTATTGCCTGTTTCGTGGAGACGAAGGAAGGGTAACGAGATGGTCATCATAGAGGGGGAAAAGAAAATTGAGGTATTTCCAAGAGATGCAGATTTGACAAAATATGTTGATTCAGTAGAGGTAGAGGTAGATAACTTTGAAGATTATCACAAAATGAGGAAAGAACTGAGGAAGAGATGAGGTTCATTGATGCAAATGTTTTCATCTATGCAGTATTAAAACCCAAGAGAGAACTGAGTGAAAGGGAGTGGGAAGTAAAAAATGCTTCAAAAGAGATATTCAAGCGGATAAACGAGGGAGAAGAAGTTATAACAACGGTAGTGCACTTAAGTGAGGTTGCAAATGTGTTAGAGGATGCCGCAAATCTCAGCTTTGCGATCTCTTTCTTGAAGGATATATTGCTCAAGAGAAATGTTAATGTCGATATGGTAAGTGACAGGAGTTATATGGAAAGCGTTTTACTGGCAGATGAGATGGGAGTTGGTATTAACGATGCCCTTGCTTATCTTTTAATGAAAAAGAAGAGAATAGAGGAAATTTATACATTTGATAAACATTTTGAAAACCTAGATATAAGGATAATCAATTGACTATAATCTTTATTTAATCAGCATTATTTGACTTATCTTTAAAATACAATTTTTTTCGATAGAAACTCAGCGGATGCGAAACCCTGCTGCACATCGGCTCTTTTCCAACGCAGTTCCCATACGTCGCCATCGTGGCGCATGACGGTGCAGTATACGCAGACCCGACGATATGCTGGACCTGATACCTGGTTCTTTCCTCATCGAAATCCAGTGAAGCGCGATATGTTTCCACGATATCGTCCGCGCCCATCCCGATATTCGCCAGAAATGACGTCAGTGCGAATCTTGCAGAGTGCGCGAGATTCTGTCCAGTTTGTATCGCCATTAGCAGGTGCCTGATGCACGGCGGAAAGCAGTTCGAGTCTACCTCGGCGAACTCCCCTATTTTAAATTCGGATTTTCGCTTCTCCAGGTGCAGCTTTATCTCCATAATCTGTGAGGATAATGCCTTGCAAATGCCTTCTGGTACATCAAGCGGAAGCGTGTCCTGAATGTTGTTTCGCACCGCCTCCTGAATCAAACGTGCAAACTCCCCCTTATTCGCCACCACATAGCCATCATCAAGGCGTCGATTTACCAGCTTCCATTTTGGGTCGCGCATCCTGCTGGCAAACGGCAGATAATGTGTGAAGTGAATTTTGAAATCACGTCCATGAACTACATGTTCTATTCCAAACTCCTCGCCCAATTCCCCTAAAAATTGTAAGGTCTCCTGCTTCATCTGGGCGTGCGCTGCCTCCGCCTCAGCCAGCGCATATTTTCGTATAAGGTAGTGGTCATCGATGCATGAGATGAGAATTCTGGCAAGTGGATATGAAAAAAGCTCTATCTCTGCCAGGACGCCGTCTCCAAACGATTTTCGTATCTCGCCTTCGATGGACTGGATTGCTCTTTCTTTTCCCCTATCGATGACCGCCTTCCCAAATTCGCCTCCATCCAGCAAACTCTCTAACGATTTATTCGAGCGTTCGACGTATCTGGATGCGCTGGAGGTAAAGGGGTAATGCGCAAATTTCAGCTCCATAAGCCCATATCAATCCGATTCGATGCGCGGAGCAAGTAGATATCCAACCTTGCCCTTGCCATCAGCTATCTCAAAGTCGATTTTAATCGGATAGTCCTTGCCAAGGTGAATCGTCACCTCGTTCACCTTGCTTACCACCTTGGCAATATCACTCAGGAAATCAAGTGAGAACAATGACCTGGCTGGACCAGATGAGGTCAAATCGATTAATTCGTCCTTTGTCCGCTGGAGTCTAACCTGATCGGTATCGCCTCGAGCTTCCATAAAAAAGATGTCCCCATCCACGCCTAGCGCCATGTGGTCACTCACTTTTTCCGCTGCCTTAACCGCCAAACGCATATCTTTTCCGTTTAACACCACCTTTGCGGGAAGGTCCAGATTTGGTGTTTTAGGCTCCTTCCGCATCGAAGAGGGGTCAAGCAACGAAAGCATATACGCGAGTCCGCCCATCCTGATCATCAGCTTATGTGTTTCCGTATTCAATTCAAGCTCTATCTTGTCCGATTTGTCCGCCATGCCAAGTATGTCAACGAGTTTTAACATATCCAGACATATCTCGCCATCTGTGCATTCATATGACTCAAATGCATCTGCGTCCAACTCAAGAGTTATCATCGCAACGTTCGCTGAATCGACCGCTCTGGTGCTGATTCCATCTTTATCGAGTTTAAATCTCGCTTCATCTACTAGCGTAGAGATAGCTTCCATTGAGTCCTTTAATATATCCGCATTGATCGTAGCTCTAAACATTTTTACACCCTTTTTCGATTATAATCTAACATCTTATAATCATTTTGATAACAGACCGAACGATCGATCCTTAATTGTATTCTCTCCAAGTTTTGCCGCATTTGGTGCACCTGAAAAATCGAACTTCACCCTCATCTGCAGAGCGCAATTGGCGAAGCCACCAATATGCCCTGTTGTTGCCGCATTCCTGGCAACGCATATTTATGGTGGGCAGTCCAAGGTCTTCACTACCCTCTATGATGGATAAATCCCTCTCTATCCTTCTCTTTTTCAAGATTAGATTCGTCCCTTCACGCTCCTTGATGTAACCGCACTTCCGACACTTCATACCATTGTCGAATGGCAACATCATGCTGCCGCACTCAGGACAAAATTCCATTGATATCCTCCATAGCATCGTTGACCATTTGCTCATGGTCAAAGGCCAGTTCTGGCAATCTGGAAACGTCGAATAGCTCGACATCTCCTGCATCTGAATCTGGAGCAATCGTGCCTGACGCCCTTACAAGATAGCACAGCGAGATGACATGGCCACGTGGGTCTCTATCTGGGTCCGAATACACTCCCACCAGTTTTACGATGCGAATATCCAACCCAGTCTCCTCCTTTATCTCCCTGATCAGCGCCTGTTCCACAGTTTCACCTCTCTCGACAAAACCCCCGGGGAGTGCATAATACCCCTCAAATGGCGGATTCTTTCGCTTGATTAAGACGATATTATTATCCATCAGTATTATCGCATCAACTGTAAGTGTTCTGTCAGCCATCAAGTATAGTAACTAGTTGGTTTATTAGAAATGTTTATCGCCCATTATCCTATAATCATAAAAGATGATTATTCAAAATGTATTATGGATATCCCTTGGATTACTCCTCGTCGCGTCGATAGTACGCAAAAGAAAGTTTTCGTTCTTGATAGGTGCTCTCGGATGGATGTTTTTTGCCATACACTGGGCGCTGGAGCCGCAACATTACCTCGACATAGGAGATGTATTTAATGCTGTGTTGACGTTCCTCGTCTCCATTTTTTGCATATTTATAGCATTTTTCAACATTCAGGCATATAGTGGCAGGAAGTTGGACAGGGAGCTGGACGTGTTGCATACGATAACGTTTGCCACTGTGATTGGCGGGACCTTTTATTTCCTATTCTCCGAGATTCCGATATTGAACAGCTTGTTGATAGAAGCCGTGGCCGGTCATACGGTCTTCTGGTTGAACTTCCTAGGGGTTCCTGCAGTTCAATATCAGCGGTACTTTATTGGCATTTATCCAGATATCCCACTTGTGAAAATGGTCCTTGCGTGCACGGGAATAGAGAGCATGGCGCTGTTCGCCGGGGTGACCCTTGGAATTGGGGCATCCATTGGACGCAAATTCAAGGCATTTGTGGTCTCGGTGCCTGTTATATATGCATTGAACATATTCAGAAACATGTTCGTCGTGGTGGCGATCGGATATCATTGGTTTGGAATGGATAGTTATCACATAGCACACAACGTGCTCGCAAAAATTGGGTCGACCATCGCACTGTTCCTCATAGCATACGCAGTCATCCGCATCCTACCAGAGCTGACGGACGTAATCACGGGTGTTGTGCAAATGTTCAGAGACATTCGAGGCGTTAGTTAATGTTAGCAAGAGGTTCGGCCAATTGGATTCTGGTACCCCTGATGATGGGGGTTGTCGCCATATTATTTGAGTCGTATGTGGTTGCGGCTGCTTTCATATGTTTGGCGGCCTTCTTCGTGGTCTTTTTCAGGGATCCTGAGCGCGCTCCTCGCGGAGATGGCATGGTCTCCCCCGCAGACGGAGTGGTGATGCATGCCGATAAAAAAGTAGGCATATTTATGAATATTTACGATGTCCATGTCAACAGGGCACCCCTATCAGGGGTCGTGAAGAGGATTGAATATCGAAAAGGGGGGTGTGTCCCGGCATTTCATAAAGATTCCGATAGAAATGAGCAGAATAATATCACGATAGAGACTGAATACGGTGACGTGAAAGTAACTCAAATTGCAGGCATTCTTGCAAGAAGAATTGTTTGTTATGTGAACGAAGGGGACATGGTAGAGAGGGGGCAAAGAATTGGCATGATCCGATTTGGGTCGCGGGTCGATGTGACAATTCCCGATGAATTTGTTGTCAGCGTGAGCCCTGGCGATCGTGTGAAGGCAGGGGAATCGATGATAGCGAGGAGACCAAAATGAATGGGAGTAGATTGGGGAACATAGCGCATATGATCAGACTACCTGACATGGTGACGATCGCAAATGCGCTACTTGGATTTACAGCTATCTTGATGGTGGCGATTGGGGAGCTGAGCAATGCCGCAATATTGATTTTGGTCGCTGCGCTGGCAGATGGTCTGGATGGTGCGCTCGCTAGAAGGGGCGAACCCAGTGTATTCGGTCTGAATCTTGACTCACTTGCGGACTCGATCTCGTTCGGCATGGCTCCTGCTGTGATGGGTTACTTTTTGATTGGAAGTTTTCCCATCGCTTTTATTCTGCCTGCGATGTACCTGAT
This sequence comes from Methanosarcinales archaeon Met12, assembly GCA_002813105.2. Classification (NCBI taxonomy): domain Archaea; kingdom Methanobacteriati; phylum Methanobacteriota; class Methanomicrobia; order Methanosarcinales; species Methanosarcinales archaeon Met12. The sequence continues at coordinate 299,603 of CP017966.2, forward strand.
GTGCGGAATCCTGCGGCTGGCGAGATTCAACGTGTCTCGGGATGATGAATTTGTGGGACTGCCAATCACTGCGGCAGGCGTCTGCGTTGCATTGTTGGCCCTTGTCGCCGTCGATTCCCTGATTTTAGTTGGTGCATATATGATTTTATCGGTGCTGATGGTCAGCAGAATCGGTTACCCAAAGGTCCGAAACTTTAAAATTCTGATACCAGTTGGAATAGTTGTCATCATTGGCATCATCCTCGGTTATATAATTGGGTTAGGGGTCGTATCCTGCTTCAGCTGGCCCTTGCTCGTAATAATCGGCGGGTATCTCATCAGCCCATTAATAAAGGAGGTTTACCATGTCTTCAGATAGGGAGAGGGCATTACTGGAGGTTGGCATCAAATTGGGCGCATTATACCATCAATACATAGGGGCGCCTCTAAATCCTGATACGTTAAGCGGTCTGGAGCGCACAATCGAAGAGAGCGTCTCTCTCCAGCCATATGTGCAAGACGTCCGGGTGTCGATAGATGCGGAAATGGTGCGGAAAAATCTTAACGAATTTGAATATTGCGAATTAGAGGGTAAAATGCTCGATGTTAGAGTCGAGGTGCAATATAAATCTGCAAGAGTTGTGGGGCGAATAAGATATGACAAAGAGCGCGATTACCCGATGATGTTTGTGGAAGAGTGAGATAAGGAAAAGATCGACAAAGCGAATTTCGTATATAAGGAGTTATACGCAATGCCGTGCCAAAAATATTATAGGTCAAAGATAGATATAACATTTAAAAGGGCATCAATATGAACACAAAAAAATTACCGTTCCTGCAGTCCCAAATATTGGAACATATATGCCTCAAGATATCTGATAAGGCAGAACCCAATATTAATGAACTATCGGAATTAACTGGTTATCCCACAGATAGTAAAATTTTACTAAACGCAATCCATTCACTAATCGAAAAGGGCTTCATTGAAGATGGGGGCAATTTTAATTTTAAGGTTCCACAGAGTAGAAAATCTTTTTTCGAAGAAACGATACAAAGGATTAAAAATCAAGAAACTAAATATAATGAAGATTTGATTAATCAGATTGATAAAAAGACTTCCTGGCAATTACCACTTTTTCAGGAGTACCATTCTATAAGCGATTTAAACCGAGATGGTGTCGTCCATCATTGGTATGATTATTTGGAGGATTTCCCATATACTCTTTTAGAGGACAGTATTAAAAAGTATGGTTTAAAAAAAGGAGATTTGGTTTTAGACCCTTTTTGTGGAAGTGGAACTACTTTGGTTTCAAGCAATTTATTTCAGCTAAATGCAATCGGTATAGACGCTAATCCTTTAATGTGTCTTGTTTCTGATGTCAAAACAACTTGGGATATAGACACTAAAAGACACTTATAAAGAAAAAAATAAGAAATTTATTAAGTTATCACAGAATCTTGAAAACTATAGTTTTAAGAATGAGTTCTTAAATAAGATGCCAAAAAGGGAATTGAATCAATGGATGAGTCTGAGAATGCAAAAGGAAGTTTCTTTAATGAAGGATTTAATAAATGAAATTGAGGATGAAAAAATACATAAATTGTTTATGGTGATGTTAGGAAAGGCGGCTTTCGATGCTTCATATGTCGCTTTGTGTCCTGGAACAACATTTTATCCTCATAGACAAAAAGAATCATTTTTTGATGTCTTCTGTAAAAAGATAATTCAAGTTTATGATGATTTGAAACTCGTCCAAAAGTTTGATGCATATGGTAAAACCAAAGTATTTAATAAATCTGCAACAGAATCGAGCTCTTTTATCGAGCCAAATTCTATTGATTTTATCATAACATCCCCCACCTTATCCGAATGATCTTGAATATACAAGACAGACTCGATTGGAGTTGTATCTCTTAGATTTTGTAAAGAATATGGATGATGTCCAAAAGCTAAAAAAGACAATGATAAAAGGAAGTACAAAGTTAATTTATAAGGAAGATAACTGGAATGAATACGTAAAGAAGTTCAAAGCAGTTCAGGAAGTAGCAAAACAAATAGGAGAAGCGTTATCAGATAAAAATTGGGGATTTGATTATCCAAGAATGGTAAGAGAATATTTCGGAGGAATGTATATCTGCCTGGAGGAATTTTATAAAGTTATGAAAAAGGGCAGCTATAATTTGCAGGTTGTAGGAGATCAAACATATAAGAATATTATTATCCCTGTGGGTGAAATCTTTGTCGAGATGGCTAAAGATATAGGCTATTCCGATGCGCATATTGAGTTATTTAGAACGAGAAGGAGCACAACGCATGATATACCACTACCAGCAGAAATATTTGGCTATCCTGTCCAAAATAAATCAAAAGAGGCAAAACAAGTAAGAAAAAGGCATCTATGCCCATTTAGCAATAAAGATAGATGCTCCAAACAGAGTCGCTTATTGACCTATCCTATGGGAATTTGTTCTACTTGGTGGCCAAACAATAGTCCTATAGCTATTTGCCCAAAGAGACTTTTACAAGATAAGACCATTTTTATTAATGCCGCAAATCATGTTTTTGGGGATACAGATAATGTTTTATTATTTTCAGAAGTAAAACTTAAAAGAATAGGCACTTTTGATTTTGTTCTGGTGAAACATAAGCCAATTAGTGATGAGATAGAAGATTTTATGCAGGATAAGGATATAACAAAAAATTCCTATGCCTTTGGCATGAATACTTACAATACAATTAAACTGTCATTTATCCAGATGCTAAACAAAGGGCAAGTTTTCGAAGTCTGGAATAAAAAGATTATCTGGGCGGTTCAAAAATATGTTTATAAAAATATGGTAGGCAGATTCGGACTACAAGGCATGAAACTTAACAAAAGTGATGCGAATTTATTTTTCATCTATGATATTGACTATCATCCCAATCCTGATAAATATCAACTTACAGTAGAGGATATCAAGTCTTCGACAATAGAGGACCTAATGAAAGCATTTCGAGGAGCAGATTTGCCCAAAATAGATGACTTCATGAAAGTATTACATCAGAAATTACGATTAAATCTGGGGATAAAGATATGAATCATTTAAATACGGCACGGCACATGCGTATAACACAGCATAAAAGACTTCGCTACACCCGCCCTCTAAGATAGAACAATTTATAAACTTGAGAAACAACATGAGATTATGAACATTGAAGAAACAAAAAAAATTGCAGATAAAGCTGAAGGTTGGCTTACTGATGAAGAAGGAAAAACGTTATACAATCTTGCAAAAAGCTGCAAAGGAAAAGGAGTAATTGTTGAAATTGGTTCTTGGAAAGGAAAATCTACTATCTGTCTTGGTAATGGCTCCAAAGAAGGAGACAAAATTAAAATTTTTGCCATCGATCCACACACGGGCTCCTCTGAACAACAAAAAATGTTTGGCAAGGTTGATACGTTTGAAGAATTTAAGAAGAATATTAAAAATGCAAAAGTAGGTGATATAATTCTCCCACTTGTTAAAACTTCTGAAGAAGCCGCAAATAATTTTGACAAACCAGTTGAATTTGGTTTTATTGATGGCGCTCATGAATATAATTTTGTTAAATTAGATTTTGATTTATGGTTTCCCAAAGTGTTAAATGGTGGGATAATAGCTTTTCATGACACTACTTATTGGGGAGGTCCGAAGAAAGTTGTAGCTGACTGTGTTTATAAATCTAAACATTTCAAAAATGTTAAATTTGTTGATTCTATTACTTTTGCTCAAAAAGTAAAACAAAACACTTTAAAAGACCGTATTAAAAATAGATATGTACTTTTACTAAAAAATTTATTTGAATTCGCTGGCAAATTACATTTACCAAAACTACTAACAATTATTGGGAAAAAATTGTTAAAGGATTGCATTAAAATCTGTGGGCATAGGGGCAATTTCACTTAACAACATATTAAACGCCTCACATCAATACTCTTTTTGATAGAAAGACGCAATAAGACGATAAGTATATGATAAGTTGAATTGCCAATCTAACGTTAGAAGAACCGCGAGGTAATGAAATGAATATCGCATGGGGTATCACCGGCGCAGGACACTTTCTGAGAGAGAGCTATGAGATTTTCTGGACGCTTGCACAGGAACATCAAATCACGACGTTCGTATCTGGTGCAGGAGAGGAGGTGCTGCGCATGTACGGCCTGTTCGATAAAATGAGCGAAATATCCAATGGGGAATACCTGCGAGAAATCTTTTTAGAAAGCCGTTCTGGCAAGAGTTTTCCAAAGGCCGGGCGCTTTCTGCTGGGAAAATATGATGCGCTAATCATCTCGCCTGCGACATCGAACACCGTCGCAAAGGTCGTGCATGGCATCTCCGACTCGTTAATTACCAATGCAGTTACGCAGACCGTTAAAGGTGGGACACCTGTCTATATCGTACCGGTGGACATCTCTGGCACGCTCATGTCTGAGATGCCATATTTCATAGACAGGGATGCGTGTGAAAAGTGCGATGATTGTCCGCCCAAAGAGAGATGCCCAAAGAACGCCATCACCGACCAGATAGACCTCCTCAAGTGCGATGGATGTGGGCTGTGCGTGGATTGTTGTCCCCACAGCGCCATTAGAGGGGGTTTCGTCAAGTGCAGGGTGCGCGATATCGATGCGCAGAACGTAGAGACCATGCGGTCCATGGATGGCATTGCCGTTCTGAAAAATCCAAACGAGATTCTAAGCCTGTTTTGAGGTCGATTCAAATGCGAGTTTTGGTTGTAACCGGACGTAAAGCATATGATTCGGTAAAAAAAGCGGTTGGCAGTGGAGCCGAGATTTTGGCGCTGGATGTGGATATAGGGGCATTCATCACGCCGAAATTATTGCGTTCTGTCTCAAACCTCGATTCGTATGACCTGGTACTGGTCCCAGGTCTCGCCTCTGGTGATTTTTCAGCTCTTGAAACGAAGCTCGGAGTTAAAATCAGACTTGGACCGAAACATGCATGTGATCTGGATATTGTGCTGCCATACATCGATTCCATCGACCTCTCCCATACGATGCCCGCCTGTCAATTGCTATCCAATAAAAAACATAGTGAAGCAATGGATATAATTCATGGGCTGGAGAAAAAGGCGGACTGCTCTTTTGAGATAAAGAATCTGAAGATAGGCGGCGACTCCATTATGAAGGTGATGGGGGAAATAGTGGATGCTACGCGCTTGGACTCCGACGTACTTCAGGAGATTGGCAATGAATATATTCTCAATGGTGCGGACATCATCGACCTCGGAGTGCCCATAGATGCGACTCCTGCTGAAGTGAAGCGCGCTGTAAAGGCGATATCCTCTCTGAACGTTCCGACAAGCATTGATACGCTCGAACCGGATTTGATCATGGCGGGTATCGAAGCGGGAATCGATATGGTGTTGAGTTTGAACAGCGATAACATCGAATTGGTTGGCAATGCTATCGTAGAGCATGGTCTGGCGGCTGTGATAATAGGGGACGGTGATTTGAAGCACCTCCAGGAGAACATAGAACAGGCACAAGATATCGGAATCAAAAAGGTCATTGCAGACCTGATTCTCAATCCAATTGGGCATGGGCTGGTTAACTCTTTGATGCTGTATCGTGAATTTCGGCAATTCAGCGATATGCCGCTCTTTTTTGGTGCAGGTAACGTCACCGAATTGATAGATGCAGACTCCATCGGCGTCAACGCAACCCTGGCAGGCATAGCCATGGAACTTGGCGCCAGCATATTATTCACACCAGAGTACAGTGACAAAGCCAAAGGGAGCATTTCTGAACTAAAGACCGCCGCACAGATGATGTTCCTTGCTGAGAGGAGGGGCACAGCCCCCAAGGATTTGGGCTTGGACCTCTTGATTATCAAGGAGAAGAGGCGCAGGAAAGATAAAATAGAAGTCGAAAATCCAATTGAAGCTAAACCCAGCACAGAAGTGGTTCAAGGCTCCGAGGGGTGCTTCAGAATTGCGCTTGAGGATGGAAAAATCATCGCCAAGCATGACGAGGGGTGTATAACTGGCACGAGTGCAAAGGCAATTTTCGACACGATTCAGGGGCTGGGGTTGGCACCTACACCAGAGCATGCTGCATATCTGGGAAGGGAGCTGATGAAAGCAGAGCTTGCGCTGAAGTTTGGGCGGAGTTATATGCAGGATGATGAGTTTTAATCTGGAAGCTAACTTAAGGATTTCTTGAAATTCTCAAGATGGACTGGTCGGCATGGTCACGCGCCAAGATAGTGTCATGATTCATCAAACTTAATCAACTAACATCATCCTCCCCTCATTGAATATATAGGATATACATATATGTATATATATTATGTAGATAAACTATTTATGTCACGAAGTTTGTGATGTTATTGGTGAATTGACCATGAACACAAAAAATATTCGCGATACTTGCGACAATACTGATGCTGGGGACGCTGGCGATGCCGGTGGCCGCACAGAAGAACGATGAGAAGAAATACGAGATTGAGGGGTTGATATACGATCTTAAGGGATATGTGGCGGATTACAATGAGGCGATAGCAGAGGGATATCCTGAGGATGCAGAAAACTACGCAAAGGATATCGCTAAACTCTTGGATGCATTGAAAACATCTGGTGTTGAGCTGGGAGTGGTCTTTGATGAGACACAAGAAACACCGATTACGGTGGAAGTGTGCGATAATAAAGTTGTACTGATAATTGGTCAAAAAAACAGTCCAAAATTGCTTATAATCGCACTAGCCATATTCTTGGGTAAGCAGGTCGCAAAAGAACTCATTCAATATACTATAGGTATATGTGCATCGCCACTCTGCAAAAGATGGACTGCTGATGGACCTCTTGGAGATCAAATATGAAACTTATACAAAAATATTTTAAAGATGTCACATCAAAAGATTGGCTTAATTTGTGGCTTAGTGTAACAATAATACTTACCATACTACACACCACTGGTGCATTGTTCTTAGGCTGTTTGTGGGGTTTGGCTTATACTGGATTTCTCATTGGACTTATGGTGCGTATCAGTTACATGAAAACAGAGCTCTTTGGGCCAATTGAGATGTTAATTAGTATTGTCTTTTGGACAATCTGGGACATCATTATCCTCCTATTTTTTATGGTTCAAGAGGTTATCATATCTGCATATCCCCCTCACCCCGAAGCAAAACCCATGATACTCCTATATCTCGGCTATATCATGTGCCCTATCTTAGCTGGACTTTTGAGACAGCGGTTGAAGTGATGTGTGAACGAACATGAAAACCACGAAAAATATCGAACATGAAATCATCGGAGTGATAATGGCTACCGTGTCATTATCTCTCCTAGGTTTTTATTTTGGCAGGTGGGATGTGATAGCTATCGCTAATGGACTTTTTGTTGGATGGATGTTGCGTATTAATTACATAAAAACAGAGCTAACATTTATCGATGATTTGTTTAATCTTGCCCTCGTTGTAATTGGTATAGGTACCATATTCCTGGGTGTTCTTATTGGACTTTTACCTGCGACGATTTTCACGGACGATCGTTTTTCCGCAATATGGCTATACGTTCTTGGTATGATATGCCCTATCTTAGCTGGACTTTTGAGACAGCGGTTGAAGAGATAATATGAAAGAGAAAATAAGAAGAAAAACTCAGAGGAATAAGGAGGTCAGTGAATATGCCATATGGTGATATCATGCCCTTTATTTATTTACTTACTTTTGGAGGAGTTAGTCTTTTGATAATGTTGTATTTTGTTTGTAAGAGCAAGAATATGAAAAAAAGTAAAAAAATAGCGATAGTTGTAACAGCCATAGCACTGTTCACTGTTGCCCTCTATCTATCTCCCCCTCCAGTGCCGGAAATAGGGATGTGGCTAACTATCCAGAAATTAGAAAATCATGAACCTTATTTTGTTTTAGATGAAGAAATGGTGGTTTATCCATTATTCCGTTCGATTTTGGATGAAATGGAAGCAGAAGGAAGGAAACATGGTTGGGCTTATATATCTTTTGAAGAATATGAAAAGATGGACTTTCCTGCTCATTTTTTCAAATACGAAAGCAACTTTTATAAATATACTATTGTAGTGATTTAGCATTGATGCTATAAGTTTCTGGAGGGGCAACAATGTGGTTCTGTAGAATCCTTCGGTTAACAACCGCCGTTATTTTCTACACTACCGTCTATGCAAAAATATAAAGAGGCAGAACATAACCAATAAAGAGGGTAAGATAATAATATGATTGAAGTGTTTTGTTCTCTATTACTCATACTGCTCGCTATACTATTGTCCTATTTTGAAAAACTCGATCTTGAGCGGGATATATTGATCGCGACTATACGGGCATTCTTTCAACTGATGGCCGTAGGGCTGGCAATCCATTTGATATTCGAGATTGATGACATGCGCATGGTCATCATAATGATCGGAGTCATGGTGGCGATAGCAGGATATACGTCGGGGATAAGAGTGGCATATGTTCCCAATTCAATGGCATACGCGCTTCTTGCCATATCCCTCAGCACATCCATAATTCTCGGCATCATGCTCGTATTTGATATCATATATTTAAGCCCCAGATATGTCATTCCAATAGCAGGAATGGTAATAGGCAATTCAATGACAGTCGCCTCACTAAGCATGGATCGCCTTCATAATGAGATAAGATCAAACTGGAGCATAATAGAAGGCGCCATATCATTAGGAGCGTCAAACAAACAAGCCTCAAGGAGTTATTTGAAAAATAGCATTAGAGTCGCAATGATTTCATCCATCGATACGACAAAAACCGTTGGACTCGTCTACCTTCCGGGTGGAATGGCTGGCATGATACTTGGCGGTGCAGCTCCAATCGATGCAGTAAAGCTTCAGATAATTATAATGTACATGCTGATAGCTGCAGCGATGATAACATCGATGGTCGTTAGCTATGCCAGTTGCAGAGCGCTCCTACCATCATCACGCTAACGTGATTTCCAAAGCATCGAATTTGCATGCCTCGGCGCATAGCCCGCATCCCTTGCATTTATCAATATAAAACTCCACTTTTTTCGTATTTCCATTGAACCGTATGATGTTGGGCTCAGGACAGGCAAAGATGCATTGTTTGCACCCTGTGCATAGGTCCTCTGCTAACTTTGCTACAAAAGGCATGTAATCTCAACACCTACGAGCTTTTAATCGATCTGGATGCCGCCCTAACTGCTTCCATATTCTTTTCCACCAGTTCCTGTGCTCTGGCATATTTCCTTTTCAGCACATCGTCAAGAGCTGCCGTCGTCGCAGAGGCGACGAACTTTCTTTCTCCGAATCTCTCCGCAATCGCCTTTTCCAAACTATCAAATGTGACGATATCTGTTGCACCGACCAGTGCGCCGAGCATGGCCATGTTCGTTGCCAGCTCCGTACCTGCCACATCCAGCGCAATTTGAGATGCGGGCACATAAAAAATTCTCGCATTGCGCTCCTTTAAACTTTGAGTATCTCGCTTAGACAATGATATTTCATCTGAGTCGTTGATTATCAGCAGACCATCTTGCTGTAGCCCTTCATAAAACGGCATCGTATAGCATTTTCCCTTTGTGATCACCTCTTCATGAAACACCATTATGACATTTGGATAGGTAACCTCTCCTTTCTCATAGACCTCCTCTGAAGAGATTCGAACATAGCTCTCCGTAGGGGCAAGTCTTTTCTCTGCCCCAAAGAATGGTATCACGATGCTGTGCTTTCCATCTTTCACGGCGGCACTGCCCAGTATATTGGCAGCTGTAACCATTCCCTGCCCGCCAAGTCCAGACATCCTTATATCGAACCTCATTCCCCCAGCCTCTCTATCAGCTCTTTCGCATCAGAGCTCATGTATTCTCGTATCTGCTCATCGTCTTTAGTCCTCTTTAACGTCTCCGATGGACTGAACTTATAGTTGGTCGCACAGGGACAATATATCTGAACATACGTTGGTCCTATAGCCCTTGCCACGAGTATTGCCCTTCTCACCATCTTTTCCAGACGCCTTGGGCTGGCAGGACTCACAGCAGCAACATATGCGCAGCCGGACTCCCTGGCAATCTCGAACATTCGCGTTTTTGGATATTTCTTCCCAAGCGGGGCCATATACAATACAACACCCTCACGCGTCATACTACTCTCTTGTCCGCCCGTGTTGGAGTAGCCCTCGTTGTCCAACATTATCGTCGTGATATTCTCCCTTCTAAACCAGGAGTGCATCGTCATGGAGAGCCCAATATCGGCCGTGCCACCGTCTCCTGCTACCACTACCACATCTTTGTGCTTATCTGGATACCTTATCTTCAGCGCCCTCTTCAAACCAGATGCCACTGCATTTTGATTTCCAAAAAGTGAGTGTATATTATGGATGGCCAACTGCGGCATGAGTATGCTGTTGCATCCAGTGGTCCCGACTACAATGGTGTCTTCTGGACATGGAAGCGATGCAACGATCAACCTTATCGATAAACTAAGAGCGCATCCAGCGCATAATGGATGCTCCTCTATTGATTCTTTAAAAGTGCCCAGGTCTTTTATTCTCAGATTTCGTCCATAGGAACCATCCTGAACGAGCTCCCGATACTCTACGGGCAATACATCCTCGAAACCAGGAGATATTTTAGGTATCATTCATATCACTCTCGCGAGATTTTTTATTTCACTTAGTATGACTTCAGGAGGCATAGTCATGCCGCCAAATACTCTTGGACCTCCACAGACTTTTGTGTAATCTGTTCTCGACATGACCTCCCTCGCCAGCCACCCAACGATATTGTGCTCTGGGACCAAGATTGCCTTCGGATTTTCTGTCAGTTCCCGAATTTCCTTATCTGGAAATGGCCTTATTACCTTGACCTTCACCAGCCCGGCATCGATGCCGTCCTTCTGTGCCCGCTCCACTGCCACTCTCGCCTGCGCAGCCGCGGTGCCTGACGCCATCAACAGTATCTCTGCATCTGGATTGGTAACTTCGATGGAACTTCCCAGATATTTTGCAATATGCTTTCGGGAGCGTTCTGCCGCAGCACGGACCTCTTGCTGCCAGCTGGCATGGGCATTATAGCTTATGTAATTGCTTTTCATGACGAACGGGTCTCTTATCTGCCTTATCGGCGGCGTCTCCATGTCCATCGTAGGGCAGGGGGATTTAGATGGGTCATAGGGGGGCAGCATCTCGTCTTCTGGCGTTACCTCAACAATTTCCCTTGTATGCGTGACAAAGAAGCCGTCTGCACACACGCCAACTGGTATGTGCACATCGGGTTGTTCGGCTATGACATATGCCTGAAGAAGCATATCAAAGAATTCCTGGGGGTTCTCGGCATGAAATATCAGCATTCCCGTGTCCATCAGCCACCCAATCTCAATGTTATCTGGCTGAATGGTCAGTGGGGAATTCACGCCCCTGCACATAAATGCACATACAATGGGCAATCTCGCACCCGCCCAGCAGGGAAACATCTCAAATGCCCTCAATGTGCCAGGTCCAGATGTAGCAGTGAAAGTTCTAGCGCCACCCATTGCTGCACCCGCTACAGCAGCCATTGCGCCAAGTTCGTGTTCAGCCCGATAATAATCCTTCAGATACCCCTCTGCATAAATATCTCCTACTAAATGCATGGCCTCGCTCTGCGGCGTAATGGGATATGAAACTCCTATGTCGACATTTGCCCGCTTCACCGCCTCGGCAACTGCCTCGTTTCCAATCAAAAATTTCTTTTCACGCGGAGCTTCTTTGAGCAGGTATTCGGGGTCCACCACCTTTCTTTCCTTCATTTCGACCCCTCTCTAAGTCTTTCAATGACCTTCGTCAACCTTCGTATATCCTCGACATGGACATCTCTAAGAGATATCATCGCATCCTCGTGGCCTGGATTGGCACATAGCGCTATCGTATAACAATCGGTTCCGCCCCTGATGATCTTCAAAGCCAGGTTTGCATAATGGCAGTGAACCCCGGCAAAAACGCATACATCTATCTCGTTGTGCCATATCGTCAAGTTGGGGTGATTGGGATTGATCTCCACCTCTGGATTGATCATCGGATACTTAGGTCTGTAATCTGGCATCGGTATGATTTTCATGCCTGGCACCGCTTTTACCATCTCCTGCAGTGCGACTGCCTTGGCTACCGCCTTTTCTGACACTGCCCACAACACATTTGGCCCAGGGAAAAACGTAGGATTTTTGGCGCCCAGTAATTTTTTGGCAATTGCCTCCATCGCCACCTTCTCGGACACGATCTGTCCCTCAATCAATCCCTGCCCTTTTTCAGGAAGCACTATGCCCATCGATGCGGCCGCTGGCGAGAGGTATGCCTCGGGACCGGGGACGACCTTATAATCTTTTTGCGAACATATTGCTGATGCCATATGAGATTCCAGCCAGTTTTTCGTGAGGAAGAGAATAATAGGGAAATGCATCTCACCCTTTTCACACGAATGATTGATAATGATTATGTGTGCGGAATATTTTATAGCGCATCATCATATATAAAATTTCGTCTTTTGACGATGTTGATGCATATGGGTTCGAGACCGTAGAGGAAAGACCTCTTTCTTGAAGTGCTATCATTTAGCCCTTACAACCTTGCGTATCTCGTCAACAATGATGACCGAGAAAGCCGCTGCTGCAATCATCAACCAGTCAGAGGATGTTAAGGGAACTGTCCCGAATGCCACCCTGAGGGTCGGCACATATATTGCCGCCAGCATCAGGAGGAATGAACTCGCCATGGCAAGGATCAACCACTTGTTAGAGAATATCCCCAGCTTAAAAAGGGATGTATCAGCAGATTTGCAGTTCAGGGCATTCATAAGCCTCATGGAGATGATTACTGCAAAAAATACCGTCATTGCCTCTTCGAGATTATCGCCTTGGAGGTTATAAATAAAAAGTCCGAACGCACATAAAGCGATCCATATTCCCATTAATGGAATAAATGCGAGTGCATGACGGTTAAAGATGCTTTCTTTGGGATTACGGGGAGGTTTTTTCATAACCCCGGGCTCTGGCGGCTCAACACTTAAGGCTACTGCAGGCGCACCGTCCATGAGGAGATTAATAAAGAGTATCTGGACAGCAGAAAGGGGCAGAGGCAGTCCAGCAAAGAGCGCTGCCACCATGCCGAATACCGAACCCGTATTGCCTGTAAGGAGATATACGAGGTATTTTCTGATATTTGCAAATATAGTTCTTCCCTCTTCTACTGCAGAGACTATGGATGTGAAATTGTCATCAAGGAGTATCATATGCGATGCCTCCTTTGAGACATCGGTTCCTGTAATGCCCATTGCTACTCCGATATCAGCCTGCTTTAATGCCGGTGCATCATTGACTCCATCACCTGTCATTGCAGCGATATGGCCGTTTTTCTGAAGCGCCTTAACTATCCTGATTTTGTGTTCAGGAGAGACCCTGGCGTATATCTCTATTGTCTCCACTCTCTTTTCAAATTCCTCATCCGACATGCTGTCAAGGTCAATGCCGCTCACTGCCTCGCCAATCCTGAGGATGCCCAGCTCCTTTCCAATTGCCATGGCTGTAATCTTATGGTCACCTGTAATCATAAGAGGTTTTATCCCTGCCTCTTCACATACCTTTACAGCCTCTTTTACCTCCTCTCTCGGAGGGTCTATCATCCCGGCTAAGCCGGCGAAGACCATATCCTGTTCTATGTTTTCCTTGGGATAGGTCATTCCCGGCTCAATGACCTGATAGGACATGCCAACTACTCTCAATGCCTGAGAGGCCATCTCATGGGCTGCATTCAGGATTGCCTCCCTGTCTTCTTGGGTAAGGGCTCGCTCCTTAAGTCCATCAGAATATATATACTTGCATGTGCTCAGGATTACTTCAGGCGCTCCCTTACTATAGGCAAGTCTCTCACTGTCAGGTGTGGAATGGATGGTCGTCATCCTTTTTCGTTCTGATGTAAATGGCACCTCGTCATCCCGCTTGTAATAGTTGTTAAGTTCAAACTGTTTTAAGCCTGCTTTTGCTGCTGCAACGGTAAGTGCGCCTTCTGTAGGGTCGCCTTTGATATTCCAGATACCTTCTTGCTCTTTGAATACAAGTTCAGCGTCATTGCACAGAGCGCCAATTCTTAAAAGGGACTGAAGATGGGGGTCATTATGCGGGTAAGTCTTCCCATTAGCAAAAAATTCTCCTTCTGGTATGTAGCCGCTCCCTGAGACATCAATAAATTTGTTATTAGCCCAGAGCCTGCGCACCGTCATCTCATTTCTGGTAAGAGTGCCTGTCTTATCTGAACAGATATATGTCACACATCCCAGCGTTTCCACAGAGGAAAGTTTTCTTATGAGGGCGTGCTTTTTAACCATCCTTCTAACGCCGAGTGCAAGGCTTATGGTGACCACTGCCGGCAATGCCTCAGGAATTACGGCAACAGCTAATGCGACACCCCAAACAAACATCTCCAATATGGGGTATCCCCTGAGGACGCCAAATATGGCGATAACTCCACAGAGTATTAAGGCAACGATACCAATAGATTTGCTTATCCGGTCCATGTTGACCTGAAGAGGTGTTTTCTTTTCTTCTACCTCCTGGAGCATATCTGCTATCTTGCCGAACTCTGTCTGCATTCCTGTTGCGGTTACAACAAATTTGCCCCTGCCATAAGTGGCTATCGTGCCGAAAAATGCCATATTTTTCTGGTCCCCGGTTGCCACCTTTTCCTTTTCTATTGGATTTCCGGTCTTTTCAACAGGGACAGATTCGCCTGTTAAGGATGCTTCATCTGTCTTCAGGTTTATTGCCTCAGCAATACGGCCATCAGCAGGTATCTTATCACCTGTCCTGAGGAGAACAATGTCCCCTGGCACAAGCTCACTCGCTGGTATATCCTCTTCTTTGCCTCCTCTTAAGACCTTTGCAATGGGTGCGGCCAGTCGCCTTAATGCCTCTAATGCCTTTTCTGCCCTGTATTCCTGAACAAAGCCGAGGACACCTGCCATAATGACTATTGCCATTATTGTGATAAACTCCACCTCCTTACCGAGAAATGCAGAGACCGCAGCCGCTATAATAAGGATTATTACGAGGAAGTTTGTAAATTGGGCAAGGAGCAGAAGAAGAGGGAATTCCCCTTTCTTTTTAACGAGTTCATTGTGGCCGAATTTTTCTAATCGCTGTCTCGCCTCTTCATGGCTTAACCCATGAAGGCTTGAACCCAGATTGGTCAACACACCTTCTATTGTCAGACTATAAGGTTGCTTGTCTTTTTCCATAAGCGCATTCCCACCTTATTTTTAATCAAAAGAATTCCTCTATCTTATCGGTCAGGAGGAGCTTTGCTCCTAAATAGGTTTTGCTCCTAAACTCTCTCATCTGCTTCCAGAGTCGGTGAAAATTAGTACTTTAGGAGCAAAGCATCTTTTGACGATGTTGATGCATATGGGTTCGAGATCGTAGAAGAAAGATACAAAGACGTCCTAATATCCGTTTTCATTCAGGTACATGGAACTTTTTTGCCCGAATTATCTCTACATCTAACATGTAAACTATGCCGGCATAGTTTTTAAAGAACCTCTCCATCATTTCAACAGCTATTTTTTTGGCTACTTCTTCACTTGTTATGGTATCTATTCTGACGTTCTTAAACAGACCGCTAAAACTATTTCCAGACCTTACGCCTCTTTCTCCTTTACCCGTAGCACTCTGTACGGTGTAACCATCGACCCCTAGTTCAGTCATCATTTCTATGACATCATCCAGTATGGATGCCTCTGTTACAATCACCACTTTTTTTGCTTTATGGAATTTCATGATGTTTCACCTCCCACTTTTCCTCTTGTTCATCATATATTTATACTATACACCATCTTGACTAAAAACC
This sequence comes from Methanosarcinales archaeon Met12, assembly GCA_002813105.2. Classification (NCBI taxonomy): domain Archaea; kingdom Methanobacteriati; phylum Methanobacteriota; class Methanomicrobia; order Methanosarcinales; species Methanosarcinales archaeon Met12. The sequence continues at coordinate 315,446 of CP017966.2, forward strand.
AAAGACCATCTGGCCCAATGCCAGAAAAAGCGGGATGCAAACGGCGATTGCCACCGGCGTACCCAAACCCGTTGAGGTCCCGATATAAGCCGAAGGATTGGCAGTAGGTATCCCAGCCCTGATGGTCGGTGGCCCGGAGATATCAGAGTTTGAAGCAGCAATAACTGCCAACATAATCACGCCCCCTGGACTGAGACCGACCAGTAGATGGGCAACATAGCCCAACCCAAACCCCATTAAGCCGTGTACAATCGGACCTACGAAGGCATAAGCGACGTACCAATGTGCAACTTTTGCCAAATCCTTTAAGTGCTTGTAGGCTTCTATGCCCAGAATCAACATCAACACTGATAAAAAGCCTCTAAAAAGCGGATCAAAAAACCCTTCGAAAACCTTTTCCGGCTTAGTGATTAATCCCAGCACGACCCCCATAATCAAAACCGTCAGCGCCGCTCCCTGAAGACAATCCTTGATGATCGGCCAGATAGCAACCTTGGCGCCAGCGCCGCCTTTTTCCTTACTCATGTATAAGTTGGCCAAAACAATTGCCGTAACCAAGGCCGGGATGTCCATGAAGGGGTATAGTGCTGGCACCCATGCTTCGTAAAAAACCCCTGCTCCTTCCAGCATCATCAGTCCGGCCGCCAAGGTGGAACCACTCACCGCACCAAATAACCCCAAGGTGGCAAAGGCATCGTCTTTCTTTATTCCCGGGAGCCGTGCAAACGTAATCGAGCCCAGTAAAACAATGCCGATTCCCAGGATTGCACTAAAGACGGCCGGTAGCAACATCTCCACAATATTCGCATCTCGAATTGCCATGCCACCCTTTAAGCCGATTCTCATTAAAAGCATAAATACGCAAAATTGATAGATAGCATCCGGGATGCGCAACTTGCTGTTAAAGGCGGCGATGACCATTCCGGCAATTAAAAAGGCCAACGTGGGTGATTGTACTTGGGCAATGAACCTATTGAAAAACTCCAACAATATTTCCATGTTATACCCTCCTATATTTCACCTAGTTTGCAAAATCATAATGATTATTAATTATATATACCTTGCGGTTAAAATTAACAATGAAGATTATCGCCCTGCCTCTAACTTCCTTGCTTTCTCTTCTACTTCTTCCCTCAATTTTTCTTTATACAATTTAACCTTTTTCCTGATTCCAGGATGCTTTACCCCGAGAATCTGCGCTGCAAGGATGCCTGCATTTTTTGCATTGTTTATCGCCACGGTGGCAACCGGCACCCCGGCCGGCATCTGCACGATAGAATAGAGGGAATCCGCTCCCTTTAGAGCAGACGTTTCGATGGGCACGCCGATTACAGGCAATGGGCTTATGGATGCCACCATGCCCGGCAGGTGAGCGGCTCCGCCAGCCCCGGCGATTATGACCTCTATTCCTTTTTTTTCCGCCGTAGATGCGTATTCAAACATCCTATCTGGAGTTCTGTGCGCTGATACTATCGTGAGCTCATATTTTATGCCGAAATCATCTAATACCTCTGCCGCTGCCCTCATCACCGGCAAATCAGAGTCGCTGCCCATGATGATTCCTACTAATTTTTCCATTTTCAGACCTCCTTTGCCATCATTCTAAGAAAACTTCTTGCCCTATTTGCTTTTTCCATTGCCTTTTCAACATCCTCATCTATAACCGTTATGTGCCCCATCTTTCTTCCAGGCTTCGTCATCGCCTTTCCATAGAAATGCAATGCTACGCCAGGAATTGATAAAGCTCCTTGTATTCCCTCTAAGATGGCGGGGCCCTCATATCCTTCTTCTCCGAGAATGTTTATCATAACTGCCGGGGTTAACAGTTCCGTCGAACCAAGCGGCAGCCCTGTTACCGCACGAATATGCTGCTCAAATTGAGAAGTTACGCACGCCTCTATCGTGTAATGCCCGGAGTTGTGAGGCCTGGGTGCTATCTCGTTTATCAGCACCTCTCCATTTACGAGAAACATCTCTATTCCAAAAATCCCTGCGCCTTTGAGCGCCTTCATGGTTTTCATTGCAATCTCTCTTGCTTTGTTGTGAATATCTTCTCCAACCCTGGCAGGAGCGACCACTGTGTGGCAGATGTTATTTTTGTGCATGGTTTCCGCTACTGGATGACATCTGACCTCGCCCTGCGTGCCTCTCGCCACCATCACCGCCAGCTCTTTTTCAAAACCAATGAGCTCCTCTACTATTAGCTCTTTATCTGAAAAATTTCTATAGAAATTTTTCTCTATAAATGAATGGAATGCCGGTTCTATCTGCTCCCTGGTGTGAATCACATAGTTGCCCCGGCCATCATACCCTCCCTTACATGTTTTTAGAACGACCGGCAATCCTAACTCTTCACCTGCCCGGATAAGGCAGTCCAAACTTTCCACTTTCTCATACCGTGGAATTGGTAGCCCTGCCTTCTTCAACAAATCCTTTTGCCATAGCCTGTTCTGGATGGTTCTAAGGGTGTCTGGTGATGGATGTATTGTGTGCCCCTCACCTTCCAGCTCTTTTAAAACACCAGCGTTGATGTGCTCAATATCGTAGGTGGTGACATCGCTATCTGAAACAATTTCCCTTATTTTCTCCTCATCATAGAAACTTCCAACGATATGTCTGTCTGCAACCTGGGCAGCAGGACAATTGGGCGACGGGTCCAATATTGTGACATAGAATCCCATTTTCTTGGCTTCCTGGGTCATCATCTTTCCCAGCTGCCCTCCGCCGATTATGCCTATTTTTGTCGGCGGGCTTGATGTTAGCGCCTCTATCACCATGTTATATCCTCGACTGCTTGGCTACGATGGCAGCAAAAACACCGGCTCCGAAACCATTGTCTATGTTAACAACAGCCAGTCCTGGCGAACAGGTTTGGAGCATGGTCATAAGCCCTGCTATGCCATCTTTGCCCATCCCATATCCAACAGATGTTGGCACGCCAACCACCGGAACGTCAACGTGACTCGACACTACGATGGGCAGCACCGCATCCATACCGGCAACCACCACTATCGCGGCTACATTTTTTTCCAGCATCTCCGTCAGAGGTTCATAGAGCCGATGAATTCCTGCCACTCCGACGTCATATGCCTTTATCACTTCGCAGCCCATGACCTCGGCGGTCACCACCACCTCTTCCGCTACAGAAATGTCTGCCGTGCCCGCTGCCAGCACCCCAATCCTGCCAGCCTTTGGAAAAAGATGCCCCTCACGTTTGAGGATGACGGTCCTGGCCTTTTGGTTGCGTATCAGTTCATAACCATCGGGCAAATTACCCTCAAGTTCAGCTACATCCTCCTCTTTCACACGGGTTATCAGAGCATATCCGTTCTCTTCTGCCATCGCCAGTGCAAGCCTTCGCACATCCTCGGGACGTTTGTCCTGCGCCAAAATCGCTTCTGGCGCCCCGGTCCTCTGTGCCCTGTTTACATCGAGTTTTGCAACATCTCCCACCCTTTTTATGTTCAGCACCCTCAGTTTATTCTTGGCGGTGGCTATGTCGATTTCTCCCCTCAAAAGTGCTCTTAAAACGTCTTCCATCCTAGATAACCTCCTTCTTGGCATGCTCGATCGCCTTGCGAATGAACTCCTCATCCAGCCTGCCGACAGGTGAAGAAATTTCGAGAATTCGTTTAGGTATACGCAGGTCATCCAGAGAAAAACCTTCTCGGGTCTTGAACCTATATTTCTCTCTGTGTATTTCCTTCCCAATCCTGTTCAAGTCCGCAGGGGAAATGTCAAAACCCGCTAAATGGAGTGCCTTTGAAACGACTTCCTGCGAGTATATGCTTCTGGCAAAAAAGCACACCACAATACTCGACAGAATCTGGCGCCAATGCTCTTCGGTCAACAGGGATTGGACAAGTTCCTCTGGAGTGAGTTGCTTTTTAACAAGGGTCGTCTGATCAATGCTATAACCAGCATTGTCCAAGTGACTGTGCCTTGCGCCAATCAAAGCCCCGATATGCGACCCTGGTCCAGTATGATATCCAGGCATTTCGTTCCTGCCAAAACTCAGGGCAAAATCCTCTCCCCCATATATGGAGGCGGCTTGTTCTACTCCCTGTGCAAGCGCCCTGTAAAAGTCGTTCGGTTGCTCGATGATTAACTGGAGTGCGCCAATGTAGGCACTATAATCGCCCCAGCGAAATCTGATGCCCATCGTCTCATCCTCTGAGATGATGCCGCGTTCTTGTGCTTCTGTAGCCCATGCCAATATCACTCCAGTACTTATTGCATCCATGCCCAACTTTTCCACCCTGTCCATCAATTTCAAGTAACCCTTGGCATCAGATATGCCCAACATGGAGCCTAACGCATAGATGGGTTCATAGTCGTAAGAAATCATGGAGGTCTTATAGAAATATAGCTTATCCTCATAAGGCTCCCTGAGCGCAGCAATATGTATGCATCCCACAGGACAGTGAGAACAGGCAAGCCGCCGACCCAAATATTCTTCGGCAAATGTTTCACCAGAAATCTCAGATGCCCCTTCGAATCTTGCCTCCTTGAGGTTTCTCGTTGGGAGCGCACCGAGCTCATTTAAGGGTAGAACGTTCTCTGCCGTGCCGAGGTTATGGTATTTTTTCATCGCAGGAGAGTCTGTAGCCGCCTTGTAAATCTCGTCATATAATTTCCGATATTGCTTCATGTCGAATACGGGGAGCGAGCGTTTGCCCGAGACCACGACGGCCTTAAGCATCTTGCTACCGAAAACTGCCCCCAGACCAAGCCTGCCGAAATGCCTGTAGGTCTCCGTAGTTACGCATGCATACGAGACGAGTTTCTCGCCGGCTCTGCCGATTCGCATAATCGTTCTCAATCCTGCTCCCGACTCAGCCTCTCTGATGACCCTGCCCACCGTGAAGTTGCTGGCCATTCCCCACAAAGTAGATGCGTCCCTGAAATAAACTCGATTACCATGGATGGCGAGGTAAACCGGGACATCGCTGGCGCCGTTTATTACAATTGCACCATATCCTGCCATGCGGATGGCGATGGCGCTTCGTCCGCCACAGTGACTCTCACCCAGATTGCCTGTGTGGGGCGATTTAAACATGGCGACCGTTTTCGAGGCAACAGGGAACAGAGCTGTCAGGGGACCTATGACAAATATGATCGGATTTTCAGCGCCGAGTGGGTCCGCTCCTTCGGGGCATTCCTCGTGAAGAAGCTGAGTGGCAACACCAGTACCGCCTATATACTTCTCAAAAAGGTCTTCCCTTTTTTTAACCCAGAAACGCTTCTTTGAAAGGTCGACGTAAAGAACATTTGCGAGAGTGTCATCTTTAAGCATCTCCAATCTCCTCCTTTTCTAATTCCAACACCCCATATGGGCAGAATCTGGCACAATAACCACAGTATATACAAATCATCGGTTTGTTTATCTCATCGTCCCAAAAAATCGCACCTATGATACAGGCATCACGGCAATGGCCACACCCTATACATTTGTCGATGTCAAAATGCACGCCTCCGTCCGTATCTCTGGGTTTAAGGGCGCCCGTGGGGCACACTTTCTCACAGGGCGGGTCGTCACAGGCTCTGCAAACTACCACGACAAATCCGCGCTCCATGCCACCGGCGGACCTCACGCCTATACAAGATCTGGCCAGCCCTGTTTCATCCTGTCGCCTCGTACATGCGAACATACAACTCTGACAACCAACGCATCTTTCTGTGTCAACTACTGCTAATCTCATGGTTTGTTCTTCCTTTTTTACTTTTGAATCTGCCCAAGCTCTAAAATCCATATTTTTACATATCAGTTCTAGTTGTTTAAATTCGACCCTTGTTCATATCTGGATAGACTGTTTATAAAATTTATGTCTCGAAGCCCACCTAAAATAAAACAATTTATAAACTTGAGAAACAACATGAGATTATGAACATTGAAGAAACAAAAAAAATTGCAGATAAAGCTGAAGGTTGGCTTACTGATGAAGAAGGAAAAACGTTATACAATCTTGCAAAAAGCTGCAAAGGAAAAGGAGTAATTGTTGAAATTGGTTCTTGGAAAGGAAAATCTACTATCTGTCTTGGTAATGGCTCCAAAGAAGGAGACAAAATTAAAATTTTTGCCATCGATCCACACACGGGCTCCTCTGAACAACAAAAAATGTTTGGCAAGGTTGATACGTTTGAAGAATTTAAGAAGAATATTAAAAATGCAAAAGTAGGTGATATAATTCTCCCACTTGTTAAAACTTCTGAAGAAGCCGCAAATAATTTTGACAAACCAGTTGAATTTGGTTTTATTGATGGCGCTCATGAATATAATTTTGTTAAATTAGATTTTGATTTATGGTTTCCCAAAGTAATGAACGGCGGAGTTTTGGCTTTCCATGATTCTTGGCACTTTATTGGCTCGAATTTAGCAACAGCAATTCCTCTACTTTTTTCATCTAAAATTAAAAATCCGCGATTAGTTGATACCATCACATATTTTGAAAAAGTGGAGAAAAATTCTTCATTCGATCGTTTTAGAAATATTTGCTTTTTCATATATTGCACATTGTTTGGTATTAACGGAGCTTTAAGATTAAAATATCAAAGTGGTAAAGTTATTTGAATTATTGGAAAAAAATTGTTAAAGGATTACACTAAAATTGTTGGCGGGCTTCGGGCAACTCTGCGGCACTTCGTGCCTTGCCTCGCTGTCGCTCGGGTCACTTAACAGCGGACATACGGCTCGCTTCGTTCACCCAAAAAATTCCATATGAATTTTTGTTCGCAAAAACTTCGTATATGCTGAAAACGTTATACCCAATCACTTCACCACTATTGCGCCAAGCAGAAAGATATATTTCTCGATACGATAGTCTTAACATCAAATGAACCTGACGACCAACCTAACGGGCTTAGAACTGAAAAACCCAACCATATTAGCCGCTGGAATTCTGGGAACAACCGCTGCCTCACTAAAAAGAGTGATGCAAGGCGGCGCAGGCGCAGTCGTGACCAAATCCATCGGCTCAGCGCCGAGAACAGGGCATCCTGGACCGGTCGTGACCGAACGAGAATACAGCATTTTAAATGCTATGGGGTTGCCCAATCCGTCTTATCGCGAGTTCGTCAGCGAGTTGGCGCTTGCAAAAGGAGACGTGCCTGTCATCGTTAGTATATTCGGTGCAAATGCCTCTGAATTTCAGGAGGTTGCCCGTGGATTAAATGATGCGGAACCCGATGGCTTTGAACTTAATGTTAGCTGCCCGCATGCCAATGGCTATGGTGCCTCAATTGCCTCTAATCCAGATGCAATTCGAGAAACAACAGAGGCGGTGAAAGATGCCGTCGAGGTGCCTGTGTGGGTTAAACTTGCGCCACTCACAAACATAGTCGAAATGGGATTGGCTGCTCAAAAGGGGGGCGCAGATGCAGTGGTCGCTATCAACACGGTTCCGGCTATGGCGATAGATATAGAATCGGGATTCCCTCTCCTCGGCAATAAGGTCGGAGGAATATCAGGGCCTGCCATAAAGCCGATTGCTTTGAAATGTGTATATGAGCTGTATTCTGCATTGAACATCGATGTCATAGGGGTCGGCGGCATCACAAATTGGAGAGATGCAATCGAGTTCATCATGGCTGGCGCCAAAGCCGTCCAAATCGGGTCGGCCGTCTACAACGACATAGGTGTGTTTAAAGATATTTCCGATGGGGTGGCGCGACATCTTAAAGAGAATCGACGCAGTTTGAAAAGTATCAGAGGAGTGGCACATAAATGATGGCGACGAACGTCAGAATAACGGATATCGTAGAGGAGACTCCGTCCACCAAGACGTTTTTTTTAGATGCGTCCTTGGACTATATCCCGGGGCAGTACGTAATGGTATGGATTCATGGAGTAGATGAGATACCGATGAGCCTGTCGTATCCGAATGCCATCACCGTCCAAAAAGTAGGAGACGCCACTTCCGCTCTGTTTAAACTGAAGGCTGGCGATCGGATTGGGGTCAGAGGACCTCTTGGAAATGGGTTTGTACTCAAAGGCAAATCAATCCTGTTAGTTGGCGGCGGTGTTGGAACTGCACCGTTGGCGCCACTGGCAGAAAAGGCGAAAAATAAGAATATAAGTGTAAAGGCATTAATCGGTGCCAAAACAGATAGAGAATTGTTGTTCGTGGAACGATTTGAAAAAAGTGGAGATATATCCATCGCTACAGATGATGGATCCAGAGGATATAAGGGAACCATCATCGAAGTTGTGAGCAAACTTGACCTCCAAGAATTCGAAGGGATATATTCCTGCGGACCTGAAAGGATGATGTCCCAGGTGTTGAATATTGCAAAAAATACAGGCATGACGAGGATGGCGCAGTTCAGCCTCCATCGCTATATCAAGTGTGGGATTGGTGTCTGCGGGTCGTGCTGCATCGACCCGTCTGGACTGAGGGTCTGCAGAGATGGCCCCGTGTTTAACGGAGAACAGCTGATGGATTCGGAATTTGGCAAATATATGAGGGATGGAAGCGGACGGAGGATACTGATTTGATAGGACGTTTCAGCTTGCCAAAAGAATATGACCCAACTGTCATTGAACCCAAATGGCAAGAAAGATGGGAAGAATCGGAGCAGTACCGCTTTGACCCAGATGCAGATGGCCAGGTATATGTCCTCGATACTCCCCCTCCATTTACATCGGGCTCCCTCCACATAGGACATGTACTCAATCACACCTGGATAGATATTGTCGCCAGATATAAACGCATGCGGGGTTACAACGTTTTGCTCCCCCAGGGCTTTGACTGCCACGGTCTGCCCACTGAGCTGGCCGTCGAAGAGAGAGTTTCCAAGCGCGATATAGCAAAATTTCGTAGCGCATGTGTGGATTGGACCTCGCACTGCATCGACAGGATGAAGGAGCAGTTCAGAAAACTAGGATATTCTGCCGATTGGTCCCGAGAGTACCGAACCATGTCCCCCAAGTATATCACCAAAGTCCAATACTCTTTGCTCAAGTTCAACGAGTTAGGATTGGTTTACAGAAAACGCCACCCGATTCATTATTGTTGGAACTGCAGGACTGCACTTGCAAAAGCAGAACTCGGATATAAAGATGAAAAAGGCAATCTTACGCACATACAGTTGAAAGTCGATGGAGACCATTTGACGATCGCTACGACCAGACCAGAATTGATGTGCGCCTGCGTTGCAGTCATGGTGCATCCCGGTGACAAGAGGTACAACAAATACGTTGGAAAAACCGCATGGCTGCCCCTCTACGATAGAGATGTACCGGTCATCGCAGATGAGGATGTCGACCCCAAATTTGGTACTGGCGCAGTGTATGTCTGTACATATGGCGATGAACAGGATATGGCATGGCAGCAGAAATATTCACTGCCCATGGTCGTCGCAATTGATCAAAACGGGTTGATGAAAGAAGTTGCCGGCAGATACAGCGGCATGAGCATGTCTGAATGTCAGAAACACATTATAGCAGACCTAAAGGCGATGGGTGCCATCACAAGGCAAAATACAATAGAACACAGAGTATTGGTCCACTCGGAACGCTCCAGTTGCCAGAAACCTGTCGAACTGATTCCGACACCACAGTGGTTCATCAGGGTCAAAGACCGGGCTGATGATGTTATTAAAGCCGCCAAGGAGATGGACTGGTATCCCCAGTATATGTTCCAGCGGCTCGTCGACTGGGCAGAGTCACTTGAATGGGACTGGGTAATCTCAAGACAGAGAGTGTTTGGAACGCCCATTCCGTTCTGGTACTGCGAGAAATGCGACAATGTGATTGCCCCGGTGGTTAATGACCTCCCTGTAAACCCGGCGATAGATAAAGCACCGGTTGATGCGTGCCCCTGCTGTGGCTCAAAAGACATAAAAGGCAGCATAGATGTGTGCGACTGTTGGGTCGACAGTTCGATAACCCCCCTCATAGCCAGCGATTGGCTCGGTGACGAGTTTGATAAGCTCTATCCCACGTCGATCAGACCACAAGGGTATGAAATCATTCGAACCTGGCTGTTCTACACGATATACCGCTGTCTCGTTTTGACTGGAAAACCACCGTTCGGGGATGTTTTGGTCAATGGGATGGTGCAAGGAGAAGATGGCAAGAAGATGAGCAAAAGTATGGGCAACGTCATCGAGCCGGATGAAATTATCGCTGAGTTCGGCGTGGACCCGATCAGGCAATGGGCTGCTACCGCCTCGCTGGGAGAGGATTATCCATTCGAGTGGAAGGAGGTCGTGTATGGGAAACGATTCCTGACGAAGATGTGGAACATCGTTCGGTTCAGCATTCCTCATTATTCTGCTACAACCCCAAAAAAACTGAGCATCATCGACCAGTGGATGCTTAGCAAGCTAAACAGATTGGTCCGGGAAGTCACAGCCGATTTAGATAAATATGAGTTCAAGACGCTCCAGAAGATCAGGGATTTTGCTTGGAGCGACCTGGCAGATAACTACATTGAGATGATAAAGCACCGACTATACGGCGATGACCCGAATGCAAAAATAGCTGCGCAACATACGCTGAGGACTGTCATCAATACGATGGTGTTGATGTTGGCGCCGTTTATCCCCCATTTTGCCGAGGAGGTGCATCCTTACTGTTCCAACTCCAGGGGCAGCATCCACCTGTGTAAGTGGCCAGAGGCGGATGAGTCACTAATAGACCATGATGCCGAGGTGTGCGGTGATTTGATCAGGGATGTGACAGGTGCAATCAGGAGATATAAAGCCGAGCAGGGTATGCCACTCAACGCCGAACTGGAGAGAATCGAGATATATGCCGGCAATGGACTTGAACAGGGCATCGACGACATCAAGGGAACGACCTGTGCAAAGAACGTCGACATCGTGAAGGGAGCTCCGGAATTCGATGAGAGAATAGTCGACATCAAGCCCAACATGAGTGTCCTTGGACCGCTGTACAGGGGGAAGGTCGGCGCGATAATGGAAGCGCTGAAGAACGACCTCCCAAGAGTTGCAGAACAGGTCAAAGCCGGCACCATATCGATAGAAGTGGATGGCGAAACGATAGAACTGGACGCAGGGAGCATCGAGATAAAGAAGGAGTTCATCTCAAAAGGAAGGGCTGTCGATGTGCTCCAGGTTGGGGATGTGGTGATTGCGATTACAAAACCAAAATGTTAATCTGCGATGATTTATGGTCCCCTCATTCGCAGATATTTAAGAATCTTTCCGACCACCTCTTTCTCTATTTCGTCTATCCCCTTTTCTGCATCGACCTTTACAAAACGCTCTGGCTCCTCATCATATAGCTTGAGAAAGTTATCCTGCACTTTTTGCAGAAACTCGAGGTTCTCGAACTTAGATTTCGACATGTCGCAGTTTGGAAAACTGCGAGAGTTGTAATCCTTTCTGGATTTCGACTGCATGCTCCTTTGATTGCACCGATTTAGTGCGATGTCCGGAGCGACAATAAATAAAAATGTCAAATTGGGAGTTATCGTCCAACCTTCGTGGAGCATTTTAATCCATTGCATGGGGTCGTCGAATCTGTTCACCTGCTGTGCAAATTTGGCAAGAGTAACACCCTGATATGCATATCTGCTATCAGAATAACGGTCGGATATTATGATTTTCCCTTCGTCCAAAGCCGGCTTAACGACCTTAGCAATGTGTTCTGCATGGTCTGCCATAAAAAGAAAGAATTCTGCCAATGGGTCGGCATCAAAGGATGTCGAACGCCTGACCACATTCCCTATCCAGGTATGAGTTGGCTCTGTGGTGAGCAAAACGTCATACTCGTCGTGCAAGCGTGCTACGACCTTTTTCGCTATGGTACTCTTTCCAGACCCATCGATGCCCTCAAACGTGATGAGAACGCCCTTTTGCATGTGTCTTTTCATTTAAGCTCTCTCCTTATCGCATCCAGCGGTATGGAGTTGTTGTGAATCGCGGTTGCGACAATCGCTCCTTTAGCGCCCAGCTCCTTTAAGATTTCTAAATCTCTCAACGCACCGACCCCTCCTCCTAGCAGGACAGGATGGTCGGAAAGTTCGATAATGTCCCTAAGGAGAGCCGTATCTGGACCTGAGCCCGTCCCGACCCGATCCATATCTAAAATGATGACCTCGTCAAAGTGTATATCGTTTAATTCACGAATCAGCGCAACTGGAGAGACCCTGAGTGCTGGGTCGGACGAAAGAACTTTGCCGTGTTTGATGTCGATGCTCACGCAAGTCCTCTCTGGTGCCGCCTTGAGTATATCAAGAGAGGCCGTTTCAGTTCCAAGAACTACCTTATCTGCAATCTGAAGTCCCAAAGATATGTCGTCCATGGTTTTTACACCCAAATCGAGCATTGCACGAGAAACCGATGCGATTCGCACTGCGACATCGAGATTGTCGCCCTTGTTCATCAATCGATTCAAATCCGCAACATAGACCTCCATGGGCCTCAATCGGTTTACGACTTCTACTGGATCTGATGAACGACATATATGGCTAACACTATCAATGGGCGCATATTTATGCCGCTCTCCTCTGACGGCGTGGACGACCTTGCCGTCGAGTATGTCAAGCGCCAAAATAATTCGAAACATCTTTAACGCTATAGTTAGGTATTTTATGGCATAAAAGTATTTTAGTTCCAATGAAATTGCTGATCAGTCCAATCGATATAGAAGAGGCGAAAGATGCCGAGGCAGGTGGAGCAGATATCATCGACGTGAAGAATCCAAAAGAGGGTTCGCTTGGTGCAAATTTCCCATGGGTAATCAGCGCGGTTAAAAAAGTGGTGTCAAAACCGCTGAGTGCAACCATCGGAGATTTTGGATTTAAGCCAGGTACCGCTTCGCTATCCGCACTTGGTGCCGCTGTTGCTGGTGCGGATTTCATCAAGATCGGCTTGTTCGATATCAGTACAAAAGAACAGGCGTTGACTTTGCTCCAAAACGTCAAAAAAGCTGTTAAGGACTATGATTCCTCAAAAAAAGTCGTGGCAGCAGCATACGCCGACTTTGAAAGGCTGAACACACTCTCTCCGTTTGATTTGCCTGATGTCGGACAAAAAGCAGGCATCGACATCGTCATGATCGACACTGGCATCAAAGATGGCAGAGGCATATTTGATTTTCTGTCCAAAGGACAGGTTGCTGAATTTACATCAAGCGCCAAGGAGGTTGGACTTGGTACTGCACTGGCTGGGTCGCTCGGGTGGGGAGATATAAAAACCATCCATCGCATCTCCCCTGACATTATCGGGATACGGGGGCTTGTGTGCGGTGGTGATCGAAACAGAAGGATACAGCAAAAGGAAGTGGAACGGCTTAAAAAGATGATATGTAGCATTTAACCTCGGTGAACAAAAACTTCATTAAGAGTCAAGTTGTATAGACCAAAAAAGGTGTAGTGGTGAAAGAAATGTTTGTAGATAAACTCAATGTCCCCTCAGGAATTACTTTTGATGATGTTTTGCTTTTGCCATGCAAATCCAATGTCGAACCAGATCAAGTAGACGTAACGTCACGCATGTCAAAAAATGTTTCCCTCAACATTCCAATCGTAAGCGCGGCAATGGACACCGTGACCGAGGCCGATATGGCAATTGCCATGGCGCACGAAGGCGGCATCGGCGTGATTCATCGAAACATGAGCAGGGAACGACAGGTAAACGAAATTCGTGAGGTAAAAAGAGCCGATGAACTGCTGGTACGAGACGTGGTGACGATTGCGCCCAACACCTCCGTCCAGGCCGTGTGGCACCTTATGACAAAGGAAAAGGTCAGTGGAATTCCCGTTGTTGGAATCTCCAAGAGATTACCAACTCCGTCTAAATCTTCGGATTTAGTCGGTGTTGAAGTCCCGCTTCCGAAGGAATTGTCCGATGGAAAACTAATAGGTATCGTCAGTCGACGGGACATTCGACCTATTGTCGAATCGAATCCAACAAAAAAAGTTGAAAAGGTGATGACGAAGGATTTGATCACAGGGCATGAAGGCATTCCACTCGATGACGCGCTTGAGCGAATGTACGAGCATAAAATAGAGCGTTTGCCAATCGTGGACAAAAAAGGTAATCTCAAAGGCATGATATCTATGCAGGATATCCTGCACCGGCATCAGCACCCCAGGGCGATCAGGGATGAAGAAGGACGCCTCATGGTGGCAGCTGCAGTGGGCCCTTTTGACGTAGAAAGGGCGGTTGCACTGGATGCCGCAGGAGCCGATGTGCTCGTGGTGGACTGTGCACACGCACATAATATGAACGTGGTGAATTCTGCCAAGGTGATTAAGAAAAAAGTCGGTGCCGACGTCGTGGTGGGGAACATCGCGACGGCAGAGGCTGCAGAAGAATTGGTCGGTTTTGTAGACGGCATCAAAGTTGGTGTTGGTCCTGGGTCTATCTGTACCACACGGATAGTGACCGGGGTCGGCGTCCCACAATTAACTGCAATCGCTTCAGTTGTAGACGTGGCCAGAAAACATAAAGTGCCGGTAATCGCTGACGGCGGGATGAAGTATTCTGGCGATATCGCAAAGGCCATAGCAGTAGGAGCAAACTCAGTCATGGTTGGCAACCTCATTGCAGGCACGGATGAAGCGCCAGGTAGGACCATGACCATCAAAGGGCGGCGATACAAGCAGTACAGGGGCATGGGCTCACTCGGCGCCATGAGTGGCGGAGAGAGTTCAGATCGATATTTCCAAGAAAAAAGAGGGGGGCTTGGCAGCACCAAGTTCGTGCCAGAAGGGGTTGAGGGGGCCATACCATACAGCGGCACCGTTAAAGATGTGACACATCAGTTAGTTGGGGGGTTGAAATCTGCAATGGGGTATATAGGCGCGCAAAATATCGGAGAGATGCATAAAAAGGCAAGATTTATCAAGATTACGCCATCCGGATATAAGGAGGGGCATCCACATGATGTCTTGATTACGGATGAGGCTCCGAATTACCCGATAGACGAGTGAGCGCGATATGATGTTTGGGGGATAGTAAGGAGAATAAATGAATGCATTCGAAAACATAATAACACAATATTTAGAGGCAGAAGGCTACTGGGTTAGACAGTCTGTTAAAGTTGAAATATCAAAGGATGATAAAAAGGCGATCGGTTTGCCTACCATGCCCAGACCAGAGATAGACCTTGTGGCATTAAATATGAAGGAAAACGAGCTATTGTTGGTAGAGGTTAAGTCTTATCTTGATTCTTATGGTGTTTATTATGGAGCAGTTTCTGACGAAGTTTTTAAGAAATATGAAGAAGAAGATGTAAAACGTTACAGGTTGTTTAATGATAATAAATTTAGGGAAATTGTAACTAAACGATTACGCGAAGAATATCTGAAGCAAGGCCTTATAAATGAAAGCACTAAAATAAATTACGCACTAGCCGCTGGGAATATTCATTCACCAAAGGATGAGGCCGATATAAGAACCCATTTCTCGAAGAAAGGGTGGAAATTATTCTCTCCACAACAAATCAGGGACAAAGTAAAAGAACTGGCCGAAAAAGGATGGGAGGATAATCTGGTCACGATAACTGCAAAGTTAATATTAAGGGATGAAAAATAACGTCACCTAACAGCATGTTTGCGGTTCGCTTCACTCATCCAAATTCCACCTACAGAACTTCACATTCCGATAGGTTGGCTGTTTTTTAAGATGTGGCAGTAAACTTCATAATGAAGCAAATGAGAGATTAGGTAAGAAAGAAAATGCCAGAAGAAATAACATTGCGGGTTGCGGAAGCATACCATAGAGATGCTGGAAGGGGCATCGCCAGAATCGATATAAAAGACATGGATAACCTCGGGGTGGTGAGCGGAGATATAATCGAAATTCATGGTAAACAAACGGCTGCGGCGATTATCTGGCCAGGATATCCGGAAGATGGAGAGGGCATAATACGGATAGATGGCAACATCAGGAGTAATGTCGGAGTTGGCATAGGCGACAAGATCGGAATAAGGAGAGTGGAGGCTAAACATGCCAAGAGTCTCATAATCGCTCCAACACAACCGGTGAGAATCGTCGGTGGCGAGCAATATTTGGCGCGGGTGCTTGATGGACGCCCAGTATTCAAAGGGCAAAAAATGAGAATAGATTTAATGCCTGGCAATCCGCTTACTTTTATAATCACAGGAACTCGGCCAGCTGGAACCGTGATCTGCACGAAGAACACGGAGATCGTTTTGAAGGAGAAGCCGGTTGAAGAGGGGCGTCTGGTTCCCCAAATCGCGTATGAGGATATCGGCGGATTAAAACGTGAGATCGCCCTTGTAAGAGAGATGATAGAGCTTCCATTGAGACACCCAGAGCTGTTCCAGAAGCTGGGCATAGAACCGCCCAAGGGGATTTTGTTGCATGGGCCACCAGGAACTGGAAAGACGCTCATCGCAAAAGCGGTCGCCAGCGAAACAGATGCCAATTTTACACATATCAGTGGTCCCGAGATCATGAGTAAATACTATGGCGAGAGCGAGCAGCGCCTTCGTGAAGTGTTCGAGGAGGCACGCGAAGATGCTCCATCGATAATATTCATCGATGAGATCGACTCGATTGCACCCAAGAGGGAGGAAGTGACCGGGGAGGTCGAACGCAGGGTCGTTGCGCAGTTATTGTCCCTGATGGATGGGTTGGAAGCAAGGGGAGAAGTCATAGTAATCGCTGCTACGAACAGACCAAATGCCATCGATGAGGCACTCAGACGCGGGGGACGATTTGACAGAGAGATTGAAATCGGCATCCCGGATAGAACTGGGCGACTTGAAGTCCTGCAGGTACACACGAGAGGGATGCCTCTGGCAGAGGAAGTTGACCTTAAGGAAATAGCAGATATCACACATGGATTCGTGGGTGCAGACATGGCCGCTCTGTGTAAAGAGGCGGCAATGCACGCACTGCGCAGAATCCTTCCTGAAATCGATATCGAGGAGGAGATACCTCCAGAGATTATGGAAAAGCTACAGATAACAAGGGGTGATTTCTACGAAGCTCTGAAGAACATCGAGCCGAGCGCACTGAGAGAGGTGTTCGTGGAGGTGCCGCATGTAGAGTGGAACGATGTCGGCGGATTAGACGAAGTAAAACAGGAGATTATAGAGGCAGTAGAATGGCCACTCAAATATCATGAGGCATTTGAGGAGATTAACATCACTCCACCAAAAGGTATTTTATTACATGGTCCGCCAGGAACTGGAAAGACGCTCCTCGCAAAAGCCATAGCAAATAAGAGCGAATCTAATTTCATCAGCATCAAAGGACCTGAACTGTTGAGCAAATATGTCGGGGAGTCGGAGAAGGCCGTGAGAGAGACTTTCAGGAAGGCAAAACAAGCTGCACCTACGATCATATTCTTCGATGAGATCGACGCGATCACCCCTATCCGGGGCGGAAGTTTTGGGGATTCCCATGTAACCGAACGAGTGGTAAGCCAGATATTGACGGAGTTGGACGGTCTTGAAGAACTTAAAGATGTAATCGTAATCGCTGCAACCAACAGGCCCGACATGATCGATCCGGCGTTATTGCGACCGGGCAGGATAGATAAATTAATATATGTTCCACCCCCAAATGAGGATGCGCGCAAAGATATATTTGCTGTCCATCTAAAAGGCAAACCAATTGATGGTAATGTAAATCTGAATTCGCTCGCAGAAGCCACGGAAGGATATGTTGGTGCTGACATTGAAGCGATATGTCGAGGGGCATCCATGTTGGCACTCAAGGAGATTATACAATCAAATATGGGCCAAAAAGCCGTAAAGGATGGTGTCAAGAGGATTAAAATCAAGAAGGAGCATTTTGATGAGGCCATGAAACAAATTAAAGCGAGCGCAGAAAAAGTCACATTTAAAAAAGGAGTTGATAAGATATGAGAAGAAAAAGAAGAGATAGAAGAAACCCATTCGATATGTTCAGCAATTTCGATGAGATATTCGAGCACCTATTAGAAGGTATGACGTCTACCGATGAACAAGAGCCATTTATCTATGGATTCTCAATGACCCATAGACTAGGAGAGGAACCGGTGATACGAGAGTTCGGAAACATACGGCCGCATTGTGGAGGCTTTGATATAGGCGAGCGGAAACTCATCATCGATGTGTTTGAATCAGAGGATGAAATCCAGGTAGTAGCCGAAATACCTGGTGTCGAGAAGGAAAATATCAAACTTGATGCGACCGAGACGTCACTGGGCATCAACGCCAAGACCGAGGATCGCGAGTATTCTGAACATGTCAACCTTCCTGCAAAAGTAGACCCAAATAGTGCAAAGGCCAGCTACAGGAATGGCGTGCTCGAAGTAATCCTCAAGCGGGTTGAACCAGTTGAACTAAAAGAGAGACGGAAATCCATTAACGTAGAGTAATGGTTTCAAAACCCGTGTCCTACACTCGCTCCGCTCGATAGGACTATTCCGTAGACAATCATGGTATAGTAAATTGGGTCAGCCAGATAGCGGGGAATGGATTTGAACCATTGGTCTACGGGTCCCTCTCCCACAACCTGCAAAGCAGGAGCCAACTTTTATTAAAAAGTTTGGTTTCGTTTTTTGTTCAAACTTTTTATTAAAAAGTTTGGTTTCGTTTTTTGTTCAAACTTTTTATTAAAAAGTTTGGTTATGAGCCCGTCGGGATTTCCTGACTACCCTACCCCGCTAAGGATATCACACCTAATTTTCGACGTGTTCTCGTTTGCTTAATATATCCTGAACCTCATCGAGCAATTCGTCCTCGGTCTTGCCCTCTGTTTCGATTCCAAGTCCTTTTGCCATTTTATGGACCTTATCCTTTTTTTCGTGGGGAGTGACGCTGTCTTTGATAGAGCGTTCAAATTCGCTCAATTTTATTTCCGATTCTTTCTGCGCCTTTTTAAATTCGCCCACGGACTTGCCAAGAGAGCGTGCTAGCTCTGGGATTTTGGACGCGCCGAACAGCAATATAATGATTACGCCTATAATTATCAACTCATGTGGCCCTATCATCAGTCTCACTCATATTCAATTATCACGTTAACAGTCTTAAACGTTCTGCTTCTTGGCTACCGATTGTTTACTCAATGTCTGTTGAACCTCATCGAGCAATTCGTCTTCGGTCTTGCCCTCTGTTTCGATTCCAAGGTCTTTTGCCAGTTTCTGTATTCTAATGATTTTTGCCTGGTCTGCGGCTTTCTTCGAATGCTGGAACTCGCTCAATTCATACTCTGCCTCTTTCTGCGCCTTTTTAAATTCGCCCATGAATTGGCCAAGAGAACGTGCCAACTCTGGCAGTTTGTTTGCACCGAATAGCAACAGCACCAATGTAAATATCACCAGAAGCTCTTGCATTCCTATCATCAATGTCACCCCATATCCGCAGAGGAGGGTTCACGAAGAGAAAGGAGGGGAGTTCACCCCCCAATTCTAAATACCTTGGTGCTGCAACTTGGACAGGTGCCCTTGGTCGCCTTTCTATTATTTTTCATGGTTACCTGCTGCGGGTTTTTCATCGTTATTTTCTTTCTACATTTTACGCAATATGCTTCGGTCATTAAATTCCTCCTTTTTATTTCCTTGAGTTTGAATTGTATTGCTCGTTAAAAAAGGTTTGGTTGACGTGGCGATTTTTGCCCTCGAATGAGCTGAATGACCTTTTTCTTTTTTCGTGCCGCGTTCCTTGTCGCTTCATCTATTTTAACCCTCATTTCAGATATATCAACGTCAGCGAGCTCCCCCACTACTTTTTTGATGGGCGTATAAGCGGATTCTCTAAATTTCAGAGTCAAATCGTGATATTTTCCGTCTTTGAAGAGCTGGACACCGGACCCTTTTTCAACACGCCCCACGACATCGGCCGCGATATCACATCTCCTCAGCGATTCCAATATATCGCCTGCTATACTCCGTGGTGCGATGATCAAAAGCGCATCCAGTGAAACTCCCAGATAATCGATGTCCAACTTATCCAGCATGCGGAGCACGATGGGGTTGACCAGTGCACGTATTTTTTCTTCCTCAAAAATGAGTTTTGCGCCAGCGGTTTTCGAAATTTCCGCCGCATCCCCCCTGATGCCGCCGTTTGTGACATCGGTCATCGCATCTATCTCGGCTGTCAATCCATCCTCATACAATATTTCGCATGCCCTAAGGAATTTAATATTAAGCGTCTCTCGAACCACCTCGGACATTCCAAAATAAAGAGCAGTAGCGGATATCGTACCGCCGCCAGCGCCTTCGGTCATCAAAATGACGTCCCCTGCCCGTGCGTCTTTCTTAGCTATAAGGAAGTTCGCGATGCCCACCGCACCTACGCAACCAGTCATCCTGTCGCCAATCACCATATCTCCCCCTATGCGGAGCGTGCTCCCCGTGACCAGTGGAACGTTCATTAACTCGGATATGGCAGCAATGCCAGCCGTGTATTCAAAAATCTTGGCGACGTCGCCATCATCTGCTATATGAATGTCGGAGAGGAGTGCAATCGGCTGCGCTCCCATGACGTAGATATCGCGCAGTGCGGCTCTCGCCACGTGAAAACCTGCCAAAAATGGGAAATCACTCAACCTAGAGTGCATGCCGTCAACCGTGAGTACAATGTAATTTCCATTTGCTCGAACGGCCCCTGAATCATCCAGATGGCTTGAATCTATGACTGCGCTAGTGCTCCCGATTACTTCTGCAATCTTTTGATGTACGTAAAAATCACCTTCTCCCCTGGAGCCAACGCCAAATCCCCCCATCGTGATAGAAGATGGTGCGAACGTTATCAGGTCGTCTGTCAGATCTGAGGTTGCCATAACCTCCCGTAAAACCGCACAGGCTAAATCGCGAGCCCTACTTCGCGAGATATCCTTTATCTCAAGGATGCGATTCGTTAAATTGTGTAGAGTGTCGTCGTAGCTCTTGCCCCTGCGCAGGGCGAGTCTTGTATAACCCTCAAGGTCCATCAACACATCCCCACGAAATTCTCGAGCATCCTCAAGCCAACGTCTCCGCTCTTCTCCGGATGAAACTGGGTTCCAATGACATTATCCTTCATCATAATGGCTGGAAATTCCCGTCCATAGTCAGATGTGGCCAGCATATATTGCAGATCCGTGACCGCATAGTACGAATGAACGAAGTATGCATATGAGCCATTCGGTACGCCTTCGACGAATTGATGGTCTTTCTTTATCTTAAGTGAATTCCATCCCATATGCGGTACTTTTAGGCCCTTGTGGGCAAATCGAACGGCCTTCCCTGGGATTGTATCAAGTCCTTTAATCATGCCGCCCTCTTCGCTTTCAGTCAATAGTATCTGCATGCCAAGACAGATGCCCAACAATGGTGTACCATCGGCGACCGCACCATAAATCGCATCCTGAATATTTTTTATCTCGTTCATTGCACTTTTGAATGCTCCCACTCCAGGCAGTACAAGTCCACCTGCCTGTTTGATCTGCGATGGTTTCTTAGATATGATGATGTCGGCGCCAGCGCATTGAAGCCCCTTTTGTACACTCCTCAGATTTCCAAGTCCATAATCTATGATGATGATTTTTTTCATAACCAGTTCTACAATATGCTCCGATGGGGATTTGAACCCCAGTCGCAGGAGTTCTCCAAGCTTTTGGTTTTTGAGAGTCCTGCATGAATAGCCTTCAGTTCTTAGCTGAATTTGGCCGAACTACACTATCGGAGCAATCATTCAAAAGTTATTGAATGATATTAATCTTTTGTCCAAAAAGTTTTATATGATGTAGAAATGAGACTGTCAGTGAGGATAAGATAATGGCAAAACCGATATTGATGGACTTTTATGCCGACTGGTGTGGACCTTGCAAAACACAGAACCCAATCATAGATGAGCTTAAAGGCAAATTCGGCGATAAAGTTGAGTTCAAAAAAATCAATATCGACAAAAATCATGAATTGGCGAGGAAATACGGCGTGCTCAGCATTCCGACATTGATTATAGAAGTCGAAAATAAAATAGTTCAACGGTTCACGGGAGTTACGCAGGCTAACGTACTGGGTGATGCGCTAAATAAGATATTAAAATCTTAGAGATGGAATACATTTATATGTCTCGAGATATAACTTCCATCAGAGGGGAGTGGGAGCGTTTTTGAAAAGGTTGATTGACCTGGGCATATTGCCAATACGCAGAAAAAGTCCAAGAGGATATACGCCACATCTGTCAATTCTGTTCAGGTCAGATGGCCAACATTTGTTCGGGATAGATACTTCTCGCACTAACGGAACGATGGACTCTCACGTTTTTTTGATAACACACGCACATTCAGACCATTATGGAAATTCGGCGATGCTTTCCCAGAAGTCTGTAGCATCCGAAAAAACTGCGAAAGCTCTTGAAATTAGATATGAGCGCAAGTTTGCAGGAACGACGTTTAAAATTGGAGAGCCCATAAACATCGATGGCGTTATGGTTCGCACCCATCCCACTGGACATACCATTGGCGCAACAGCTTTTTCCTGGAAGAACGAAGTTGGAACGACCATTTTGGCGACAGGGGACGTCAAGGATGCATCACGCCTCCCTAAATGCGACGTTTTGATCACGGAGGCGAATTACGGAAACCCTGCTGACCCGCAATGCAGATTTGAAGAGGAAGTCGACTTATTCAAGGAGGCTATCGAAGAAGACGTCGCATTTGGTGCGTATGTGTTTGGCAAAGCACAGCGTGCTGTCGAATTGGTAAGAAATTTTGGCTATCATGATGAAATCGAGATGGAGCACAAAGCGTTGGAATTGACCAGAGGGCTGATGGACCAGGTTGAGCCGCTGGTCGGTTTGAACGGAAATATGGGAGGGGTCATTATTGTGCCGCCGCGGGATTTGTATCGCCTACCAAAGCGATTCGACAAATTTGTTTTGACTGGACAAAGGCAATATCGACACCAGCAAATCAGGATAAGCGACCATCTTGATGTCGATGCTCTGACGGACATGGTAAAAAAATGCAATCCTGATGTAACGATAGTATATCATCCCAATGGGGACAACCCAATAAAATTCGCACGGTATTTAGATGAAAATGGATTCGCAGCGATTGCCCTTGATGATATTACAAACGTGATAGACGAAATGCTCACTTCGGGGCGCAAGATTAAAAAACCAATAATAAAATTAAGAAGGTAGAAAATGCGGCTAGAAAATATCTACAAGGAAAAGATTCTCTCAAAATGGATAACGGTTATGTTATCCGTAATTACAATAGGTCTTTTCTTTATATTGGTTTATCAGATTTTGATAGGACCTATTGGCACTCGTCCAGCACCAAATTGGTTTTTCTTAGCCATGTTTCTATTGTTCCTAGGATTGACAGTCAACTTTAGTAATCTAAACATTAAGATGACACCTCGATATATCTCCGTAGGATATGGAATTTTTAAGCATAACATTCCTTGGGAAAATATTGAAGATTGTTATTTAGATGAGGCTTCAGCCATTAGATATGGTGGTTGGGGCATACGCATAGGAAGAGTTAAAGGAAAATGGAGATTAGTCTACAATGTTATTGGCGGACCTCGTGTTGTGCTTATCTTTAAAGGGGAAAAGATTTTATAAAGAATTTGTGTTCTCCACTAACAATCCCCAAAAAGTGATAGAAATAGTAAAACAAAAAGTCGATGAAACAAAAAGATTGCCTTTCGTTCGCACTATCGCCTAACAGAGCGTATCTGGCTTCGGCTCACTCCGTTCGCCCAAATCCCGCCTTCGGTGGAACTTCTTTTATGCTGGGAACGTTATATGAAATGGCGATATCACCCATACCAAGTCCATCATAAAAAACGTCCCAGTCCAGAGTAGTGGAGATACATCCCTCTTTGTCCAGTACTATGCCGAGGGTGGCACATTAAACCTGTGACAGAGTTCCATGCCACCTTTTATCTCGGTAGCACAGCCAATGCCCACGATAGCCTTTGGCGCATATTTCATTATCATCCGCTTGATAAAACTTGACCCTGGAACGATAAAGACAGTATAACCCTGTTCCTCCAGAATTTTCTTCGCCGCCCCTATCTCGCACCGGTCGCAATGTACACACTGAATGCCCTCGGGAGATAATTTTGCTATACAATCTATGGAGCGCAAACACTGGGGAAAAAATATTGCCTTCTCGGTTGGTGGGTGTGCATTAAATTGTCTCGACGAAATTTTGTTTTGAAGCTGTATCGCCACCTTATCTATGATGGAATCATCCAGCCCCGCCAGTCGGAAAAATGCCTTGACGAATCCCTCTAAAACCAATAAACCAGATAGCAACACATTTGGGGTGGGAGAATCTCCAGTTTTAAAATAATAAAGCGCCAGCATCGCAATGACGATGGTGGCAATTAGGATTATGAAAAATAGATAAACGACTATTTGTCCGATTATCGGATAGAGCTGTTCAAGCATACGACATGCTTAAAAGTTATAAACATTTATACTTTGTCAGTATATCAGTGTATCAATCCAACACGTGTAAAACAACACAGGAGAATGTCGATTGCACAAGATAATCACTAAAAAAGAAATAGCCCCAGCTGTCAAGCTATTTGAAATTAAAGCTCCACTGGTCGCCAAAAAAGCCAGAGCAGGGCAATTTGTGGTCCTGCGAATAGACGAAAAGGGGGAAAGGATACCTCTGACCATTTCCGACTTTGATGCACAAAGAGGGTCCATTACCATCATATTTCGTGAGGTTGGCAAGACTACAAAGCAGTTGGGAAGCTTGAATGAGGGAGATTGTATTGCAGACCTGGTTGGTCCGCTTGGAAACGCCATGGAGAGCAAAAAATACGGCACCGTCGTTTGTATCGGCGGGGGCGTGGGAATCGCACCCATTTATCTCAAGATTAAAGCCTTTAAAAAGGCAGGGAACGAGGTTATCTCCATAATCGGGGCGAGGTGCAAAGAATTATTGATTCTGGAAGAAGAAATACGAAAGATAAGTGATGAACTCTACATCGCCACTGATGATGGTTCAAAAGGGCATCACGGCTTTGTCACCGATGTTCTGCAAGAGCTGATAGACGCACAAAAAAATATCGACCTGGTGCTGGCTGTTGGGCCCGTCGTGATGATGAAGGCAGTAAGCAATGTAACAAAGCGCTACGACATAAAGACAATAGTCAGTCTGAATCCCATCATGATAGATGGAACTGGCATGTGCGGCGCCTGCAGGGTAACGATAGATGGCAAGAGCAGATTTGCCTGCGTGGATGGACCGGAATTCGATGCGCATCTCGTCGATTTTGAAGAACTTATGAACCGACAGCAGATTTACCTGGATAAAGAAGAAGTCGCCTTACAAAAGTTCGGAGAGCACAAATGTCATTGAGACCGTCAATGCCAGAACTGGATGTAAAAAGACGCAGACATAATTTTGATGAAGTGGCCCTGGGCTATGGTGCAAAACAGGCAATAGCTGAGGCAAAAAGGTGTCTCCAGTGTCGAGATGCCAAAGCAGGATGCGTGCAGGGATGTCCCACCGAGATAAATATACCACGATTTGTTAAATACGTCTCAGAGGGCGATTTTGACTCTGCAATCGAAGTTATCAAAGAGAGGAACGCCCTCCCTGCGATTTGTGGGCGGGTGTGCCCATATGAGAATCAATGCGAGAAAATGTGCGTACTGAGCAAAAAAGGAGAGGCGCTTGCAATAGGCAGGCTCGAGAGATTTGTGGCAGACCACGAAAGGAAAAGGGGCATAAAGGCGTCTAAAAAAGCAGAAACATCTGGCAAAAGAGTTGCAGTTATTGGCTCTGGACCTGCTGGGCTCGCAGCGGCGGCAGATTTGGCTAAACTTGGTCATGACGTGACCATCTACGAGGCGCTGCACGAAGTGGGCGGCGTGCTTATGTACGGCATCCCAGAATTCAGACTGCCAAAGGATATAGTTCAAGCAGAGGTCGAGTACGTAAAACAATTGGGCGTTTCCATTCAAACAAACGTGGTCATTGGAAAGTCGCTCGGAGTTGAAAAACTTCTTCGACAATTCGATGCGGTGTTTATCGGAACTGGTGCTGGACTGCCGCGTTTCCTGAACATACCAGGCGAAAACCTGAATGGAGTATATTCTTCCAATGAATTTCTGATAAGGACGAATCTGATGAAGGCATATAAATTCCCTGAATACGACACTCCCCTCAAAGTCGGCAAAAAGGTGGCAGTAATCGGTGCGGGCAACGTCGCCATAGATTCGGCAAGAGTGGCATTGAGGCTCGGTGGCGAGGACGTATATATCATCTACCGCCGGTCAGAGAAGGAGATGCCTGCCAGATTAGAAGAAATAGAGCGTGCCAGAGAGGAGGGGGTTCGATTTAAACTTCTCACCGATCCCGTCAGGATAATAGGCGACGAAGGTGGTTGGGTGAAACAGATAGAGTGCGTCAAGATGGAACTGGGCGATTTCGATAAGTCAGGGCGGAGAACACCGATTCCAATAGAGGGCTCTGAATTTACCTTAGATGTCGACACGGTGATAGTAGCCATCGGGCAAAGTCCAAATCCATTGATTTCAAAGATGACAAAGGGGCTAAAGACGACAGAAGACGGCGCCATCGAGGTCGATGAAAATGGCATGACGTCCATAGATGGGGTTTTCGCGGGTGGCGACATAACGCCGGGGACGGCAACGGTAATCGAAGCCATGAGCGCAGGAAAGAGGGCTGCGAGGACAATTCATGAGTATATCTCGCGATGATGATGGGATGTTCATTGCTGAATGTCCTTCTTTGCCAGGATGTATTTCGCAGGGAAAAACTAGAGGAGAAGCCCTAGAAAATATAAAAGACGCCACTCGAGGATACTTGGAGAGCTTGAAAAAGCATAATGAGCCCATACCTCCTTCTAAAACCTTATGCACGGGATTTTTATCTCGAATGGATCGTAAGTTTTTCTTTTTGTCTTTGTTATTTTCTTTTGCTTTTTGTTTTAATTCCAAGTAATCTCTTTGTTTCTGATAGACTCTTGGTACCTTTGAGCCTATTACATTGTCTGTGAGCTATCTTTACATTAGAAAGATTTGTTGCCTCACCTTTTGAATTTTAATTTTGATATGCTCATCTTATCAGCGACAAGATTTGTTTAACTCTTCAAGCAAACCTTTGATATCGAGACCATACCTCTTTGCAACGTCTCCAATCCTCAGCATGTTAATCTCATAAGCAGACATCGGGCAGTGCAAACATGGCAATTTATATTTTGCGAGTATTTCACTTGCCTTTGGATGCTTCAAAATATCAGCCAATATTGTATCGTCCGTAATTTTTGGTATATTTTCCACCTCCGTCCCTATGACCTATGGCTTCCTATTTCAATATAATGGTGTATAAATTTAACTTGTTGGCTTTTATAATGCAGTTATGAAGATGATGGACATTTACAACAAACTCCTAAAGATACTAGGAGAACAAAGATGGTGGCCAGCAAAAACTCCTTTTGAGGTTGTCGTCGGTGCAATTCTAACGCAACAGACCAGATGGAATAATGTAGCGAAAGCAATCCACGAACTTGAAAAGAACGATTTGTTATGCCCTGATGTGCTGTCCAACGTGAATAGAAATAAACTGGAATCGTTGATCAAGTGCACTGGATTCTACAAGCAAAAGGCCGAGCGACTCCAAATTGCTTCACGATATTTCGCTAAAAATGACATGACATCGCTCTCTGAGATGCCCATTGAGGTTCTACGGAGGGAGCTGCTTTCGCTAAAGGGCATCGGAAAGGAAACCGCAGACAGTATTTTGCTCTATGCGCTGAACAAACCAAGATTTGTCATCGACGCATACACTATGCGAATATGCAAATGTCTGGGCATATCAGGAGGATATGATCGGTTGCAGAGAAAATTCGAGAATGAGCTGCCAAAGGATGTCACGCTCTTCAAGGAATTTCATGCGCTTATCGTGGAGTATGGAAAGCAGTATTGTAACAAGAAAAGATGTGAGGATTGTATTCTTGATGTCAAAAAGTAATTTCGAAATTTTATTCTTCAGTCCTTTCCAACAATTCCATGAACTCCAGATATCGCTCGTGTCTGATTCTCCAACCCTTCTTGATCATTTCATCTACTTTGTTTTTGGCTTCTTTCTTGCTCAATTTTCCTTTTTTAACCATTGAGAAAATAAGATAGAAGGTACCATGAGTTTTAATACCAAGAATGTCTCCGACCTCTCTTGCTATACTCTCATCAAAGATGGCGATGGCGCCCTTAGCACTCGCCAATGCTAAGACGTCAATTTCTCCGGGGTGCAGCTCTGCGTTTAATCCTTCAAACGTTCTTTTGAACTCGCTGGCCACCTCCACAACATTTATGATTTTATCCTTGACCAACTCATCTATGACAAATGCGTCAGCATCTCCCCTTTTCTTTCCCTTTGTAACCACTTCTTCGAAAACAGTTTTTGGAATCAGCATCTCCACGGGAAGCTCTTTGAAAATCCAAGAAAGACCAACCTTACTCAGATAAATGAGTGGTGTTGAGTCGAAAACCAAGGTCATGAGGTCGCTGCCTCAAAATCTTTTTTGATGTCCTCGGCGGAGACGTGTAGTGGCAAGTTTCTTTCATTGATTAATCCTAACATTTCCCTGATAGAAACGCCAGCGATCTCAGCTGCTTTACCGACGGAGACTTTATTTTTAGCAAACAAATTGAGAGCGTGTTCTTTCAGCTTCTCTTGTATGCCAATATCAATGAGTTCTCTCACTAAGGAAGACCTCTCCATGTGCCTGATCTCGGCCAAATCCTCTAACTTCTTTTTCATCTCTTTTGTTGGCCTAATCGATATGACGTCCATGTATACATACTCGTTTTTAGTATACTTAAGACTTTTGGTGTGTTTTGTGGCACTCAATAACAAAAAACATAATGGATAAGGAGCATATTTAGATGGGTGAAAGTAGAATGTCCAAAAATCAATTCATCAAGTACCTTAAAAATGGAGATGTTGTAGATAGCATCTTCGCGGTCAAGTACAAAAAGCCGCCAAAGCCATATAGGTATGGCTTCTATTTTGAGTTCAGGGTTAGCGATAAAACAGGTGAGATGACGGCAAAATACTGGGGGGACGGAAACGAGGGCAGCATAAAAGAGGTCTACGAGAGGTTTCAGACGGGAGACGTCATTCACATTACCGGCGAGATTGGAGAGTTCAAAGATAAATTAGAAGTTGCGCTGGATACCGCAAGCACTGTGAGGAAATGCGCGCCGACCGAATACAACATCGAGGACTTTGTGGCAAAGACAGATAAAAACGTGGAGCAGATGATGAGCGAGCTCATGAGCATCGTCAATTCCATTGAGAATTCGCACCTGAGCGCACTTCTGAATTCATTTTTCCTGGATACAAATTTCGTCGAGAAATTCAAGGACTGCCCTTGTTCGATACAACGTCATCAGAACTATATCGGCGGCTTGCTCGAACACACGCTGAACGTGGTTAAATTATGCGATGCGATGGGTGCCATACACCCTCTACTGGACAGGGGCCTGCTCCTGACTGGCGCGATGCTACACGATATAGGGAAGATAGAGGAATACGCAGTGACGACGAGTATTGACATCTCCGAGGAGGGGATGTTGAGAGGGCACCTGATCATAGGCGAGCAGATGGTGCTGAATAAGATAAAAGGGCTGGAGGAGTTTCCAGAAACCCTCAGGATGAAGATGGCACACATCATACTGAGCCATCATGGATTGAACGAGTATGGCTCACCAAAAGAGCCGCAGTTCCCGGAGGCGCTCGCCATCTACTACGCAGATGAATGCGATGCCAAAGTAGACTATTCCATCAGGCTGAAAAAAGAGGCAGAGACAGAAGACCTCTGGATTTACACCAAGGATTTTGGGCATATTTATTTGCGGTAATCATCAACATCCAAAATAACGCCAACATTATCCCAGTCATGCCCATATATATGCGCCGAGATGCTGACGCTGGTCAATTTGCCTGGTTTAGCGCCTATCTTATCTGCGACATATTCCATCAACTTGGATAAGCCATACCAGTTGCTCGGCGCCGCGCCATAGAAATCGTGCGACCTGAACACGACGGTTAGATTGAGGCATCCATTTCTTAGCTTGAAATCCAGGAGTATCATGCATGGTATTTCCTGTGACACGGTGTCCTTTGAAGGCATCCATGTGACGCACGTCGCTCGACGGGAATTGGGATTTTTCTTAAGCTTGTCGATCACGTATTTTACCTGGTCTATGCCCTCAGCACCCCAGTCACGTAAACGCTGCCCATAGGTATACTCAAAGTCCTGTGCATTCTCGCCGGTGATCAATTGCCTGGCATACTCGTCCAATCGTTCTATGTTCCATGAACTATGCTCCGGTATCTGGTCTTTATATGGGTTCCCTATTACGACCACTAAATTTAGCAGTTCCCTGGTCTCGCTCCCGCGCTCATCCCTCAGAGTCTCACCGTGATGCCATATCAGGTCCAGCCCCCGATACCATCCGTCGCTTATCGTAGATGCCCTGATAAGCCTTCCAATTCTCATTTCATTCATTCAGTGATGCCCCCATGTTTTTAGCTGCCTGAACCATATTGGATAATTTGGCGAATGCGGACTCCCTTGTCAAATTTCGCAGTCCGCAGTCCGGGTCAATCCATATGTTTTTGGCGCCCAATTTCTCAACTGCGGCCAGTATTCTTTTCTCGATTACTTCGACTGGCTCTACCTCCATCGAATTTGAGTCAACGCACCCATAGCCTATATGCACATCATGCGCTTCAATTATCTCTCTCTCCATAACCTCGAGGTTTGCGGTATTCGTGAACTCATGGTCCAACACGCTTACGTTCAGTTCAAGAAGTTTTTTGAAGATGCTGCGTATATCCCCGCACACATGAACCACCGGCACCTTTACCCCTTTTATCACCCCATTCAAGGCCGGTATAGCTGTTTCTAAGTCCATCCCAACGGAGAAAACTGGCTCGTCGATCTGAACGACCTTTGCTCCTGCCTTTATCAGTGCCATGATTTCCATCGCCTGCGCCCCTGCGATGTCATAAATCAACTCCGGGTCATCGTTGGACTTATATGGCGCCTTTTCGTCAACAACACTCGCATACGCCAGTGTAGACGGTCCCGTGACGATGCCCTTTACCTCACATTTCGTAATGCTCTTGGCAAAAATATAGTCATCTACGGCCACTGGCTTCTCTGGAGGAGTAACATAATCCACTATATTCGGGCGCCCGCCCTTAACCTTAAAACCAGGAATATTCCCTGCAAACAAAGTGACAAAATCTGCCCTGACCTGTCCGTCTGAAATCAACTGCACGCCAGCTTTTGTCTGGTCATTCACAGCCACCTCTATCGCTGAACGAACAGGGTCTTTCGCGCCCCTCATCAGCGCATATATATCGGTGATATCGAGTTTTGGGGGATAGCTTCCCACAACAGTTGTCATCAGGTGACCGTTCATTGTTCACGCCTCCGTAACTCCATAATGCATCCACCGCCGCTCACGCCACCAAGCGGGTTTTTTGGGGTGCCAAGAGAGTGCAGGCATCTGGCAAGCACGGCTGCCCCCCTCGCCAGTCCATCATCCACAAAGACCACATCGAATTCGCCCAATTTTTCCCTGATCATATCGGGTTTGAAGCCGGTGATTGCTCCCCTTCCCGTGATTCCGATTGTGCCATACAATCCATATTCATGCGTCTTGTCGATAATTCTTTTCACCAGTTCAGATGCTACATGATCTATTAGCCCCATCACATGTGATGCTCCCGCCTCCAGCAGTAACTCCTCTCCGATATCGGTTAAACAACTCAGCCTATCTCCATTTGTCCCAACGTCCACCCCTATGAGGACCATGTCCGATTCTTTCAGCCCTTTCGGATTTACAGGTACTGTGCCGCATTTTTTTTCTGTAGTTACTCGTTTAACGATGATCATGCTCATCACGTCCTCGATATAGCTCTCTGGGATATCCATATCCGGTTGGACGGTCAATTGAAGTGCAGTTTCTGCGGCAGAAAACGCAATCGCATCGAAAATCGCGCCAGCCAGTCCGCAGTAGCTTCCGACTACGTTTGCGTATGGCAACTCGCCATCGGTCACCCTGCCAGATAGGGTCGTTCCAAAGTCAATGCCGATACACGGATTTCTGAAATCGATATGGGTCCATTTGGCGCCTTCCTTGATGCCAGCGAGAGCCAATTCGCCTTCCATTTCATTTGCGACAATTGGCGTTTTGATGCATTTTACACTAGCTACTGCACCATCGAACGCTACATAATCGATAAACGAATATTTTTGTAGTGGTCTGGACAAATTGGATTTCTGCAGGGCGCCGGTCATCTTGCGTGGAGGTATCCCTGCCATGAGACAACCATCCGCCAGTGCTCGGATGACATCGTCCACCTCTTCGGGAGAGTTTAGCCCGGCCACCACGCCTGTTGACCTGACCACAAAATCCAGATCGCGAACGCTTATTTTCGCCTTCGTGAGCGAGCGAATGAGAATCTTTTTGACTGCCACGGATATGGCATCGCGTGACAATGGTTGCCCTTTAACCGTCCATCCAAACACATCTTCCCCTCTTTCAGGGAGGCGAATGGATGCCGTGAGCTCGACGGTTTTGTCCAGAAAATATGTCCTCCCTTTTTCCAGGTCGGTGGCGGTCAGTATGGATTTAATCGTCGTATTCCCGAGCTCGACAGATGCAACTACGTACACGCTTTCCTTCAGGGCAAACGAGGCGTCTACAAAAGTTCCCTTTGTGATTTCTACCATTCCATCAAATTGTAATGTGATTGCCCTATTTAATATCCTCCGATGTAAAATCGATAGATTTAAATCTTTTATATCATATTGTCAAATGATTATGGACCAAATAGAATTTTTTCAAGAGATGCATGATTTTGAGCAACAGAGGGAAGAGAACCTTCGAAGACTGAAGCAGGAATTGGGTGAGTGGATGGCAGCTGAATATTATGCTCCTCACCAAGCATCATGAGAGTTTTGTGAGAGCATTATCGTAGAGCATGATATGGTCGAAATTGCAGGTATCTGCGCTATCTGTGAAGGTGCCTGGAAGAAAATGCATACGTGTTCACTCTGTGGCAACATCGTATGCGCTAATTGTTTGACTCGGGATGGCATCTGCATACGGTGTTCGCGCGGCAGAGCCTCCAGCAATTCAGAATTAGGGATGGCATAAGCCTTTATCCTTCGGTCCAAACAACAGTTCTTTGGATTTCGTGGCGTCTTATGCATATGCTGGCGTCCCACTTACCGCCCCCCATTCGCCAAATGCTCTGCCATATGTTTATTATAGCCGAGCCGCGCTCTTTGCAGGATACTATCAGCTTTCTCAGTTTGCGCGTGCGCATCTTCTTAATTATATTCATGATTACGTCCATTGTAGCTTTTTCAACCTCACACCAACTTATTTATCGGATGCCCCTCTTCTGGGATGCCATCAAAATCAGCCGACGCCTCGGCTATCATAATATCGCCCATCGCAGTCATCGGAAATGCATATGGCGCACTCTCGATAGGCCCATATAATATAAAATCTCCAGCAGCCATCTGTTGCAATCCAATCGAGCCGATGTCGCACGTTTTGAAGACCATGTCGTCTTTCTTCCTTTTGTTTCTCAACCAGTCCCAGGATAATGGCGCATTATGAACCCCTGAGCCCACTGGATGTCCCCATTTTGCCTTTGCAACCAGGGTCATCCTGAGCGCGATGCCAGCTCCGTTTCCGAGAGGGGTTATCGATGGATCGATCAGGATTTTTGAGATTCCGCAATCTTCCTCTGCGATTGCAAGCAGTCCTTTATCCGAGACGTTGCCACCAGTTTCCAAGAGAGCCATACGTCCACTTAATGATGAGTCCATCGCATTAAATCCAAGTACGATCGATGCATCGACGTCCGAGTTTTTCAATATATCCATCTCTTCTTTGGTGATGCCCATGTTGATGGAGTTGTTGATCGCCCGGTCAGCGAGACCTATCTCTGTTACATATTGAGCTCCACATATGCGCACCTTCGATTCGGTAGAATCGATCAGAAATGGTGCCTCTGTGAGTTCACTGACGAAGTCAATGTATTTCTTTATACTCGTCTCGCTGCCACCAAAGATGTGGACTATATGGGGGTTTCCGGTTTCTTCGGCGCATGTAACCTGTCTATTGATGAGCATCTCCGCTTTTCTCTCATCGAAAACACCTTTGTTTTTATCCTCGACGATAGTATGGTTTGGATAGAAGATGGTGCCAGCCAATACCGTGGACCGCTCGCCTGGCTGTCCTCCGATTTTTACGCCGGCGATGTTTACTATTTTTTGTTCTTTTTGAAATCTAAACATGATACCACATTTACGTGATAATTCCACTAACAGAATCCAGTGATACGTCCCCAGATATTATGATATCTCCTTCGCCACATACCACCATCTTTTCCTTCTTTCGTTTTCTTTTAACGGTTTGAATGACCATCGGAGGCTCTGGAAATGCTTCTCCTTTTTTGTAATGCTCCTCTACTGTTCGCAGTATGCTCTCGAGATCGGTTTCGCCGATGTGTTCGATGATATTGACCTGCGCCCTGAATCTCTCGATAGCATCGTTCGGCAGATTCTCAATGAAGGGTATTGCACCATCAGAATCGATTATTTTGCCACTCTCATCAATGCCAGTAGCATGGATTGCCGCAAGTGTCTGTCCACTTTTATGCCCTCGTGATTCCTCTCCACAGACCAATATAAACCGTATATTTGGATTCGAAATCGTATTCGCTATAATCTTTTCTATTCCGAGATTCTCGGTGTGACATGGGCCGATGAGTGCGACTTTTTTCATTTCCTCTGGCGGCAGTTCAAAATGGCTTGAAAGCGTGACTATGCAAATCCTGGACTCCTTGTTTCCAATTCGATAATCGCCTTTTACGACTGGCCATTCTTCATCCATATGACTCCACTTAGGAAGATAAACTTAATCTACTTATTGCTTGCGTACTATGTATATAGTGATGGATAGAACCCAATGGACTGAAAAGTATCGTCCGAAAACGCTGACCGAAGTACGCAGCAATGATAAAGCGATCGGCGAGCTGAAGGAATGGGCAGAAAAATGGGATAAAAAAGCAGCAATCCTGTATGGCCCCCCTGGCATTGGCAAGACATCTGCTGCCTATGCACTGGCGAATGACATGGGCTGGGATACCATCGAGCTTAACGCCAGCGACCAGCGGACTGCGGATATAATCAAAAAAATAGCTGGCTCGGCTGCGCAGACCGGTACTTTCGAGGGCACAACAGGCCGCAGGTTGGTCATCCTGGACGAGGCTGACAACATTTATGGCAATGTGGACAAGGGGGGCACCAAAGCGATAGCAGATGTCATTAAAAAGACAAAACACCCCCTCATCCTGATCGCAAACGAATATTACGAGATGCCCAAAGCCCTCAGAGCCCTGTGCAGGCCAATCCAGTTCAGGACCGTCCAAAGTAAATCCATCATTCGAGTATTAAAAAAGATATGTGACCAGGAGAAAATCGAATGTGATATCGTGGCGCTGAATCACATCGCCGAGAATGCACCTGATTTTAGGTCCGCCGTCAACGACCTCCAGGCCATCGCACAGGGGCGGACAAAATTTGACATGACAGATGTCGCTGTCGGGCTGCGGGATACTCGAGAGTCAATTTTCAAGGTTTTGGCGAAGATATTTAAAAGCTATGACCTAAAGGGGGCACTACACGCCTCATATGCATTAGACGAGAGTCCAGAGGATTTCATTCACTGGATAGATGAGAACATAGCCCGAGAATACGAGGGCAGTGTTCTTGTCGACGCCTTTGAATGTCTCTCGCGGGCAGATATATTTCTTGGTAGGGTGCGCCGCCGGCAAAACTACGGCCTTTGGCGATATGCGGGTGAAATGATGGTATGCGGGGTTCAGCATGCTAAAATAGAGCCACGCCGTGAATACATTCCCTACAAACCGCCCGCCACATGGAAGAGAATGGGGCTTGGCAGGTCGATGAAAAGCGTACGCGACTCGGTGGCGGCAAAAATTGGGAAGCACTGTCACGTCTCGCAACAATATGCACGCTCTAACTTAATTCCATTCTTAAGGATGCTTTTTAAGGATCACGAATGTGCGGTTGAAATCTCAGCACTGCTATGCCTCGACATCACGGAAATCGCTTTCTTGCTTAACGTGAGGGCGGACTCCAAGAAGGCGCAAAAAGTCCATGGG
The DNA here is from genome assembly GCA_002813105.2 of Methanosarcinales archaeon Met12. NCBI lineage: Archaea > Methanobacteriati > Methanobacteriota > Methanomicrobia > Methanosarcinales > Methanosarcinales archaeon Met12. The sequence continues at coordinate 351,590 of CP017966.2, forward strand.
ATATCCCAAGAACATATTGCACGAGAGACGGAGCATGCCATCAAAATTTTTGGCGGTTTTACTTCAACAAGCACAAATCAATATAAACTATCTGAATTTTGATGCCCCATACTATCCCTCATACCTCTAACCACCTCTGCCATGGTGCCATGCCATATGAATTGGTCTCGAAGGGTTTTTGCCGCTGCTTTTTTTGCATATTCGTCTTCTATAAATTTAATCCCATTGTAGTTAACTTTTTTCAGGGTCAGGCCAAAAGATGGTGCTGATTTTAGTACATCCACATATTTATCCGGCTTCAGCATACTTCTCAGCCAGAGGAGGTCCCTGCTCCCCCTGCCCACCATACTGAGCCCGGTCACGATTTTCCGAACCATATTCCATGTGAAGCTGTCAGCGGTGATGTCGAGTGTTATAAATGGGTCGCTTATCCTTATTTCGATGCGCTTCACCGTGCGCTTTGTGCTCTTTTCCGCATCCCTTGTCGAAAAATTCGCAAAGTCATGAGTGCCCACCAATAATGTGGATGCTATCCGCATCTTCGAGATGTCCAAACCCCCCCTATAGAGAAGGTACCTGTACTCTCTGCTGTTCGCCTTTCGTCGTGGGTCAAATGCTTTTGACACCTCAGCCCTTCCCCACACCCATATATCGTCTGGAAGTTTGCTGTTTAATATTCTGGGCATCGTCAGCTCTGGCTTATCAGTATTAAATGCGATAACCTGTCCAAGCGCATGCACCCCCCTATCGGTCCGTCCGGCAGCAGAGTATTTTGCATTTTTTGGATTATCTATTATCCCCAAATGTTCCAGTGCCTTGAATAATTTGCCCTCGATAGTAGGGACCAGGGGCTGGATTTGGAAACCGTGATACCTGTTTCCCAAATAGCCTAATTGAAGAGCAATTCGCAAATTAAATTCTCCCACCCATCTTTCATGCTTAGTTTTATCCTAAGATATCCAAATATTATATCTACTCCAGAGTATTAAAGCGAGACTCCGAAAGAGTTTCAAGGGGACAATATGAAGGCAGTATTAGGACTTGAAGATGGAACGGTGGTCAAAGGAAAGGGATTTGGAGCAGAGGGCATCGCTCAGGGGGAATTGGTTTTTGCGACGCCTTTCACTGGCTATGAAGAAGCGTTGACTGACCCCTCCTACAAAGGCCAGATTTTAATGTTCACATATCCGCTCATTGGGAACTACGGCGTGAGTTACGAGAATTTTCAATCCGATGGGATAAAGGCAAACGGTTTCGTCGTCAGGGAGATTTGTGACCATCCGTCTCACCATAAATCAAAGGGCACGATTCATAGCTTCCTGAAAGGAGAGGGAATACCTGGCATCAGCAGCATCGATACGAGAATGCTGACCATCCTCACACGAAAGGAGGGGACTCTGCGCGCAACGTTGATTACGGGAGATGACGACGGAGAAGAGGCGGTGCGACTCGCCAAGGAGCAGCCCACCATATCCGAACTGGATCTGATAGGAGAGGTGACATCTGCGAAGCCATATCAGATTGAAGGGACTGGAAAACGGTTCGTCGTGATGGACCTCGGAGTTAAACAAAACATCTTATCCTGTTTGAGCAAGAGAGACGTCGACATCGTGGTCGTTCCAGCAGGCACATCTTCAAGACAAATTCAAGAGTATGAGCCGGATGCGTTACTGCTGTCCAACGGGCCGGGAGACCCTCTTCAGGCGAAAAATGCCATTTCCGTCGTCAGGGAGCTGGCTGAAGAGATGCCAGTATTCGGCATCTGCCTCGGGCATCAGGTCATCGCTTTGGCGCTTGGAGCCCGAACATACAAGCTCAAGTTTGGGCACAGGGGCGCCAATCAGCCGGTAAAGGATTTACGCACGGGGATAGTGCACATCACCTCACAGAATCATGGCTTTGCCGTGGACCCCGATTCCTTGAGCGGAACCGGTTTGCACATTACATATATCAATGTAAATGATAACACGGTCGAGGGATTTAAGCACGAATCATTGCCGATTCTAAGTGTTCAGTATCATCCCGAGGCGTCGCCTGGTCCAAGGGATACCGAGTTTTTGTTTGATATTTTTGTAAAAACCGTGGAGGATGCCTAATGCCAAAGCACCCGGATATCAATAAGGTCCTGTTAATCGGGTCGGGACCAATCCAGATAGGGCAGGCGGCAGAGTTCGATTTCTCGGGCACTCAAGCATGTAAATCGTTGCGGGAGGAGGGTGTCAGCGTCGTGTTGGTCAATTCGAACCCGGCGACGATAATGACCGATCCGGATATAGCGGATACCACCTACATAGAGCCAATCAACTCAGACATTATCGCAGAGATAATCGCCAAAGAAAGGCCTGACGGCATAGTGGCAGGATTTGGTGGACAAACTGGATTGAACATTACCACCGAACTTGCGGAAAAAGGCGTTCTCGATAAATATGGGATTCGGGTGCTTGGCACGCCATTGGAGGCGATATATAACGCAGAAGACAGGAACAGGTTCAAGCATCTGATGGAGCGAATCGGCGAGAGGGTCCCAAGGAGCAAAGCGGTTTCTTCGATAAAAGATGCCGTGAAGGCCATGGAGGAGCTTCATCTCCCCCTGATTATCAGACCGGCATACACACTGGGCGGATTTGGCGGAGGAATCGCCAGGACCAAATCCGAGCTGGAGAGTATCGTTGAAAGGGGATTAAACCGTTCCAGGATTCAACAGGTATTGGTCGAAGAAAGCGTGCTCGGTTGGAAGGAGTTCGAGTACGAGGTCATGCGGGATGCAAACGATACCTGCATCACGATATGCAACATGGAAAACTTCGACCCGATGGGCGTTCATACTGGTGAATCTATCGTCGTAACGCCTGCGCAGACGCTTTCTGACAGAGACCATCAAACATTGCGGAGCGCTGCCATCAAAATCATCCGGGCGCTTGGCATCGAAGGCGGGTGTAACATCCAATTTGCGGTTAGAGGTGATGAATACTATGTCATCGAGGTCAATCCAAGAGTTTCACGTTCGTCAGCGCTTGCATCCAAAGCGACAGGATACTCCATTGCAAGGGTGGCAGCCAAAATAGCGATTGGGCTTACGCTCGATGAGATACCAAATGGTGTGACAAAGGAGACGCCTGCATCGTTTGAGCCCACTGTAGATTATGTCGTGCTCAAGATACCGAGATGGCCGTTCGATAAATTCACCACTGCGGACAAAACGCTCACCACAGCCATGAAGAGCACAGGAGAGGTAATGGCGATCGGGAGGACTCTGGAAGAAGCGATACATAAAGCCGTACGCTCGCTCGATATAGGGATGCGATTTGGCGAATGGAGGGGCAGTGAAATAGAAGAACTACTCCGGACCCCAACCGATGAGCGACTGTTTGTCATATATCATGCATTGCGCCATGGATTCAAGAGCGAAAAAATTGCTGAGATGACTTCCATCGACCCGTTCTTCATCAAGAAGATCCAGAACATCATCGATATGGAGGAGCGTTTGAGGAAACGCATGTCCATCGATGATCTGCGGATGGCCAAGCGCATGGGCTTTACCGATGAGCGCATCGCAGAACTGACCGAAAAGAGACGAGAGGACATTAACGACTTGCGTCGGAAGGCCGACATCAAACATACGTATAAGATGGTCGATACATGTGCAGCCGAGTTTGAGGCAAAGACGCCATATTACTACTCGACATACGAGACGCAATGTGAGGCGAATCCATCTGATCGAAGAAAGGTGCTGATATTGGGCGCAGGACCTATCAGGATTGGACAGGGTATCGAGTTCGACTACTGTACGGTACACGCAGTACTTGCCCTGCGCGAAGAGGGGATCGAAACCCATATCATAAATAATAATCCTGAGACGGTTTCAACTGACTATGATATATCTGATAAACTATTTTTTGAGCCGCTGACGCTTGAAGATGTGATGAACGTCATTGAGACCGAACGCCCGTATGGGGTGGCGGTTCAGTTTGGAGGGCAGACCTCGGTGAATCTCGCGATTCCATTGGAAAAAGAGCTTAAGCGCAGATCTGACCTCGATACAGTAATCCTTGGCACCTCTCCAGAATCAATCAACATCGCAGAGGATAGATATCTATTTAGCAACCTTCTCAAGAAATTGGATATTCCCCAGCCGGATAATGGGTCTGCTACCTCGGTAGAGGATGCGAAGGGTGTCGCAAAACGGATTGGTTATCCCATACTGGTCAGACCATCATATGTAT